>JALZHU010000099.1 GCA_030860695.1 Actinomycetota bacterium | reverse complement strand
CTGCTGCGCGACGGCGCGGCGGCCGCGTCGGCCGTGCTCACTGCCGCGCTGCCCGAACCGGTGGGCCATGTGGTTATGCAGGCCGACCGCACCGTGGTGGCACCGGGACCGCTGGAACCGGAACTGGCCAGGGAGATCGGGTTAGTGGCCGACGTGGAGTCAGCAGGTGGCGCGACCGTCTACCGGGTCACCGAGGACACCGTGTGCCGAGCGTTGGACGCTGGCCGCAGCGCCGCTGACTTGCACGATCTGTTCCGAACCCGGTCTGCGACCCCGGTGCCGCAGTCGCTGAGCTACCTCATCGACGACGTGGCCCGCCGGCACGGGCGGCTACGCGGTGGCAGCGCCGCCGCATTCCTCCGCTGCGATGACCCGGTGCTACTCGCTGAACTACTAGCGCATCCCGTTGCCGCGCGCTGCGGGCTGCGCCGGCTCGCCCCAACCGTGCTGGTTAGCCCCTTGTCGCTGGCCGCGCTGCTTGACGAGGTGCGCGGCGCTGGCTTCAGCCCGGTCGCTGAAGGGACCGACGGCGAGGTAATCGACCTGCGCGCCGGAGTTCGTCGGGCCAGGATCCGGACCCAGGTGACCCGCCGCCGCGCCGCCGCGCCACCTATCCCCTCAGCAGAGCAGCTTGCCACGCTGGTGGCGGCGGTGCGCGCCGGGGACGCCGCGGCCATCACCCCGCGGGGGCACGCGGTGCTCAACGGTGCAGTATCTGCCGGTGACACGCTGGAGCTGCTGCGAGGCGCCGCTCACGCCGGCAGCAATGTCTGCATTGCTTACGTGGACTCCCACGGCGTGGCCAGCAAGCGGATCGTGCGGCCAGTGAGCGTGGGCGGCGGCGTACTGGAGGGTTTCGACATACTGGAAGGGTCCAACCGCTCGCATGGCAAGCTGCGGCGCTTCCCGCTACACCGGATCACCTCCACCACAGTCATGCCAGATTGATGATCACAGGGTCTACGGGCGCACGGCGCCCTGCAGCTGCGCGCGCAGCTCGGGGGTCAGCAACTTGCCGGCTCGGTCCACGAGCAACGTCATCTCGTAACCAATCAGGCCGATGTCGCAACTCGGCGACGCCAGCACCGCGAGGCTGGACCCGTCGCTGATAGCCATGGTCAAGACGATGCCGCGCTCCATCTCCACGACGGTCTGCACCACCCCTCCCGCATCGAAGCAGCGGGCCGCGCCCTGGGTGAGGCTCACCAGGCCCGACGTGACAGCGGCAAGCTGGTCAGCGCGGTCTCGGGGCAGCCCCGAGGACGCAACCAGGAGTAGCCCGTCGGCAGAGACCACGACAGCGTGCGCCACCCCGGGCACCTGCTGCACAAAGCTGTCCACCAGCCAGCCGAACTGGCTGGGCTGGACCGGCTGCCGGGGCGCTGCTGTGGTCACTGCTAGTTCTCCTCGAAAGGTCGCTGATCGGAAGGTCGCTGCGGGGTATCAGCCCAAGCGGGCTGCTCGTTGGTACCGATCTGATGAGGATCGAGCTCATGAGGACCGAGGTCATAAGGGTTGATATCGTCAGGGGCGATGAGGGCGTGCCGCCCAACGCGCAATCCGCGCTGGTACCTACTCAACCGGCCGCGGACCGCGTCCGGCGTGCGGGCCGGGCCAGGAGGTGCCGGCGGCGAAACACCGCCGTCCACACCGGACACTAGATGAGCGCGGGGTTCCCGCTTGGGCAACCCGGCCGGGGTGAATCCGTGATCCACCGGGGTTCGCAGCGCTTGCGCCGCCTGCCATCCCTCGTCAAATGGGGACTGCCACTCGGGTGCAGCGGTGGGCGGTGGGGTGCTCAACGACGCGGACCGCTGCTCGCGGAACCATGCCGAGACCGCCTCGAAGATCTCTTCTCGAACCTCCTGGGGCTGCCCGGACACCGGGGACCCGCCGCCCAGCGGATCGGTGGCCGCCGCAACGCCACTGAGCTGGTCAAAGCCCGGCTCGTGCTCGGGCTGCGGCTCGCGGTGACCGAAGAGCTCGAGCCACTCCTCCTGCGCCGTGCGCGGACGGCTGCGCTGCGGCGTGACAACTCCGATGGAGGCTGGGCTGAACAGATCCACCACAGTGGCCTCGTCGATCACCGATACCTGCAGCGGCAGCTGCTCGCCGGTCCCGCTCCGCCCGGGGGCGGCCGGTGCCCCGACGGCGCTGCCTGAAGCGCTGTCAGGTGCGCTATCCGGCCCGCGGGAGTCCCCTGAGACGTGGGGATCCGTCGACACCCGGAGATCAACCGTCACCAGAGATGGGGGCAACAGCACCGTCGCGGTGATTCCGCTGCCACCGAGGCGCTGGCGCAGTCGCACCGTCAGGCCATGCTGCGCGGCCAGCCCGCTCACTACGAACAGGCCCATCTGACCGGAGGACGACGCATCGACCGCTGGTGCCGAGGCGAGTCGTGCGTTGATCGCCTGCAGTTTGTCGGGATGGAGGCCGGGCCCGGAGTCTGTGATTTCCACCAGCAGGCTCTTGTCCTCAGTCAGCGCGCCGCCCAGGGTCACCGTGGTGCCCTGCGGCGCGACGCTGGTGGCGTTATCCAGCAACTCTGCGATCAGGTGCACCAGGTCATTGGCGACCCGTCCAGCCACCATGGCCGCCGGAGGTGGGCACACGGTCACCTGCTGGTAAGCCTCGATCTCCGAGACTGCGCAATTGAATACGTCGAGCACCGCCACCGGACCGTCCGCACCACGGCGCACCGTCCCGCCGGCTAGCACCAGCAGGGTCTCGCTGTGCCGGCGCATCCGAGCGGCGAGACGATCGAGCTGGAGCAAGCCGCTTACTTGCTCGGAATCGTGCGCTGTCCTGCGCAACTCGTCGATCAGCTGCAGCTGCCGTTCCATCAGGCCCTGACTACGCCCGGACAGATTGAGAAAGATGTCGTTGAGGCTGCTGCGCAACTGGGCCTGCTCGGCTGCCAGCCGGACAGCCTGGACGTGCACGGTGTCGAATGCCCTGGCGACTTGGCCGACTTCCTCCCTGGAGTGCACCGGCACCGGATCGACAGTCGTCTCGCTGGGGATCCCGTCAGCGGCCCGCAGCTGCTCGACGGCCTCCGGCAGCCGGCGATCGGCGACCTCAAACGCGGCGGTGCGCAGCGTGCGCAGCTGTTGCAGCAGCGAGCGCACCACGACAACCAGCAACAGCACGGCGAGCACGAGCAGGGCGGCGACCACCACGCCAGCCCAGAACGCCGCGTTCCACGCCCGGTCGCTGCGTGCCACGGTGCTCGTCCGCAACTCGTTGAGCAGGGTGGTCTCCCCCTGGCGGATTGTTTCGACGGTTCCCGCCGCGGCGGAGTTCCAGCTACCGGGCAGCGTCTCGAGTGGTGCCTCTCGCGCCGCCCGGTCCAGTGCGGCGTCCAGCAGCCGCTTCCGATCGACCACCGCCCTCGTGTTGAAGTAGGGCTGCCGTTGTGCGGAAGACACGGTTTGGCCAAACTCGTCGGCAGCAGCGTCAAAGCGGGCGTCAGCGGTGCGCAGCGTGACCTGCTGCTCGGCGGGCAGGCCGTCGGACAAGATCCCCGTCAACAACACTGCGTGTTGCCAGGAGGCCTGCTCCTTGGCGACCGCGAGCGCCTTGATTCCGTCGGCTTGGCGGTCTAACGGGTGGGGTGCGCTGTCCAATATCTTGCGGTTGAGATCTAACAACACCGCGATGAGGTTGGAATAGGCGTCGACGGCGTTGCGTGCAGTGGCATCGGGCGCAGTGGCGTTGGGCTGGAGGGTGGCCTGCCGCAGAGCAGGAAGCCCGGACAGCTGGTTCAGCGCAGCCCGGTGGACTGCCGCCAACTGGCCGTCCCCGGTGGCTTGGCGGCTGCCGGCATCGAAGTTTGTCCCCTGTAGCGTGGCGACAGCAGCGTCCACCCGCTGGACTTGGGTCTGCAGCCCGGCACGGTCTGCACCGCGGCTGGCGACGAGCATCGCGGCCACCCGGACCCGCTCCGCCTGAAGATCGTGCACGAGTACGCCTAGCTGCTGGGCGAACCCGATCTGGCGGGCCAGTGCGGCAAAATCGTCCGCCTGACGCACCAGATCGGTGACCCGCAGCGCGCCGAGCACACCGGCGAGCACGAGGGGCACCAACAGCACCGCGGTGAGTTTGGTGCGCAGCCGCCAGTCCCGCAGCCGCCACCGGCTACCGCGGCGCCGCCGTGCCGGGCCACCCGCACCGAGCATGGCAACAGCAGGCGCGCGGCCGAGGCCCAGCGTAGTGGTCTCAGCACAGACAGTGACGCCAGCAGAGCCGTTCGGGCCGGAGGGTGGTCCAGCCCTTACGTCGTGGCCAGCCACGCTGTGCACTCTCCCAACTCCGTGATCAGGCGCGAGCCGCCACAGACCTCCGCATGGCGTGCTCGACCAACGCTATGAGGGTGTTCTTAGTCGATTCCCGTTCGCGGGCGTCGCACGGGATGATGGGTACCGCGGACTCGATGGCCAGCGCTTCCCGGACGTCCTCAACGCTGTGGCTGAGCACGCCGTCAAAGCAGTTCACTCCGACGACGTAGGGCAGACCGCGGTCCTCGAAGAAGTCCACTGCCGCGAAGCAGTCGGCCAGCCGGCGGGTGTCCACCAGCACGACCGCGCCGATCGCCCCTCGCACGAGGTCATCCCACATGAACCAGAAGCGGTGCTGCCCAGGGGTGCCGAACAGGTAAAGGATCAGCTCTGCATCCAGTGAGAGGCGACCGAAGTCCATCGCGACCGTAGTGGTCGACTTGTCCGGAGTGGCGGCGAGGTCGTCCACGGCAGTACTCGCATCGGTGAGTACCGCCTCAGTGGTCAGCGGCGCAATCTCGGACACCGAGCCCACGAATGTCGTCTTACCGGCACCGAAACCACCGCCAACGACGATCTTCGCGGACATCACGCTAGGGCCGCCCGCGACTTCCCGCTCGGCGGGCGGGTCGGACAGAGCCGGGCCGGACTGGGCCGAGGGCACCGAGGGGACCCCTGGAGACCTTGCCCGATCAGAGTCGACGAAGTCCACTCAATACCCTTTCCATCAAGGCCATGTCCGGCGTGTCACCGGAGCTATTCGCGCTGCGGTGAACCACGATCAAGCCGATGTCAGCCATGTCCGCCAGCAGGACGCGGGCCACTCCCAGCGGCAGGGATAGTAGAGCGGCCACTTCGGCCACCGATCGGGGGTCGCCGCACAGCTCGGCCACGGCCCGGTATTCCTCACTGGTTAGCGCCGTCATATTGCGACCGCGCGCGCTGGTGGACACCAGCGTCTCCACCGCGAGATCGAATACCGGCGAGGTGCGGCCCTGCGTCCAGGTGTAGGGTCGCACCACGGACGCTGAGGTCGCCGGCTCGGTCCACTCGTCGGACCCTACAGGTTCCGGGGCTGGCCGCGGTGCGGGAATCGGCTGCTGGGTGGTCGATGACTTCGGCAGTGACTTCGCCAATCCCTTGCGGTGCCCGCCCAACCACCGGGGACCACTGCTGAGATTGTTCAATACATCAGCAAACGACTCATCATCGAGGTCATCGCCACCGGCGTTGCTCACCCCATTGGGCTTGCTCACCACAGCCTCACCACCACGTCATCGGCCAAGTGCACCATGCAGCTCGGCACGCAAGTGCGGGGTGAGCTGCTGGCCTACCCGATCAACTAGCAACGTCATCTCATACCCGACCAACCCGATATCGCAGGTCGGGGCAGCGAGCACGGCAAGGCTGGAGCCATCGCTGATCGACATCAGCAGCATGATGCCGCGCTTCAGCTCCACCACCGTCTGCACGACCCGGCCCGCGTCAAAGCAGCGGGCAGCTCCCTGGGCCAAGCTGACCAGGCCGGACGCCACCGCGGCAAGCTGATCGGCACGGTCCCGGGGCAGGTGGGCCGAAGCGGTCAGCGGCATGCCTTCGGCCGATACCACCAACGCGTGCGCCACCCCAGGCACCCGATTGACAAAGTCATCGACCAACCAACCGAAACGTTGCAGCTGCGTCTGCGGGACGGTCACTTCGTCTCCTCTTCCCCCTCCTGCTCTGGCGGCTGTCCGTCGGCCGCCTGGGCAATGTTTCGGCGAGCCTGGCGTCCTTCCCGGATGCCCTGCTGGTAGCTGGCCAGCCGGCCGCGAATCGACTCCGCGCTGCGCGCCGGCGTACTCGTGGGCTCGGCCTCACCCGCGGCACCGGGTACCAGCAGCGCCCGAGGCTGCCGCCGGGGTAGCCCCATGGCGGTGAACTCAGCACTCACCGGCGTTGCCAATGCCTCTGCAGCCCGCCAGCCCTCATCCGCGGCGCCCCAGTCTTGCGCCGGTGTGTCGGCTGGACGCGTGGCCCCCGCGGTAGGGACCGGCTGACCCGATGAGCGAAGTCTGCCGGCATCACCGGACTCGGATTCGGCCAGTGCCTTCCCCGGCTGCCGACGCAGCAAGGGCGCCGCGCCTGCAGCAGCGGACGCAGCCGGTGCCTTCGCTGGCGAGGCCTTCACCGAGGGGACCTGCGGTGTTGGGGCATCCGGTGTTGGGGCATCCCGTGTCGGCCCAGCGGCCACGCGCGCCGATGGCGCAGTCCAGCGCACCGGGACAGCCTCGTGCTCCTTGAACCAGGCGGACGCCACATCGTCAAAGATCGGCGTGGAGTGCTGCAGCGTCACCCGGTGCCCCGGTCCCACTGGTCCTGCCACGGTGGCCCGCGCCGGCCGGAACAGATCCGTGCCGGATCCGGCGCTGGGGGCGCCCGCCGGCAGGTCCACTGCGGGGCTGGCCGGTGGCCTAGGCGGAGCTGGTGGCGGTCCTGCCAGCGTCGGCCGCTTGCCGGTGCGTTGTGGCAGCTTGGAGTCGCCCGGTGGATTGTTCGGGGCGGGCTGGCTAGCCGGCTGTACGCCGTTACCGTTGTTCTGGTGCCCGCCTGAGGATCCGACGTCAGGGTCGTGGTCGGGGTTGGAGTTGGAGTCGGCGTTCGGGCGAGGAACCGGAGCACCGTTGAGGTCGGTGGGCTTGGTGCCCAACCCCGCCGCGGCCGTACCCCCAGCGGACCCGTTGCTTGCGGCCAGTTCGGCAATGGTGGCCGTGCGAGGCTCGACTGTCTCCGATGCCACCCGGACCAACCGGGGAGGCATGATGACGGAGGCCCAGATACCCACGCCGCCTTCGCCGCGGCGCAGCCGCACATTGATGCCGTGCCGGGCAGCCAGCCGACCGACGACGAACAGCCCCATCCGGCGGGATACCGAAGCGTCCACCACCGGCGGGCTGGCCAGCCGCTTGTTGGCCTCGGTGAGCTCCGCCTCGGTCATCCCGACACCGCGGTCAGCAACCTCGATCGCGACCGAGCCATCCGCAGCGGAGTCGCTGGAGACCATCACGTGGCTATCCGGGGGCGAGAAGTGGGTTGCGTTGTCCAGCAGCTCTGCCAGCAGGTGCACCAGGTCATTCGCCGCCCGGCCGAGCACTAGGACCGCGGGTGGCTGCTGCAGCACGAGCCGTTGGTACTGCTCCACTTCGGACACCGCTGCCCGCAGCACGTCGACCAGCCGGACTGGACGGCTGGACCGACTGGCTGCATCGGTGCCCGCAAGGACCAGCAGGTTCTCGCTGTTGCGCCGCATCCGGGTGGCGAGGTGGTCAAGCTGGAACAGGTTGTCCAGCTGTTGCGGGTCCTGCTCACCGCTTTCCAGCCGATCAATGAGCTTTAGCTGACGCTCGACCAGACCCTGAGTGCGGCGGGATAGGTTGACGAAGATGTCGTTGACGTTGGCGCGGAGTTGGGCCTGTTCGCTGGCCAGCCGGACCGCTTGACTGTGTACCTCGTCGAACGCCCTGGCGACCTGACCGATTTCTTCGCGGGTAGCGACCGGCACCGGCTCGATCGTCGCCTCGGGCACGTCGCCGTCGCGGATCCGGGCCATCGCCTCGGGCAGCCGCCGATCAGCGACGTCCAGCGCGGTGCGCTTGAGCACTCCAAGCGGCCGCAGCAGCGCCCGGGTAACGAAGATGCCGACCAGCACGCCCAGCGCCACCGCGAAGAACAAGATGACCGAGTTCAGGCCAGCTGTGGTTCGCACCTCGTCAAGCAGCGCCAGCGCGGTCCGGTCGATCCGCTGCCGCAGCTCCTTCTCGACGGCAGCAATGTTGTCCACGACCACCGCGTTGCGCTGATCCCAATCCGTCGGCGACGTGTTCAGCGGTTCCCCCGCGAGAGCGCGGTTGAGCACGAGTTGCAGCAGCCGCTGTCGGGACAGCTCGGCGTCCCCACCGAGCTGCGCGGTGGCGTTGGCGCGCTCAGCCGGCGCTAAGGCCCCCCGGAAAGCATCCCGCTCGGTGGTCAGCCGGACAGCCGCCGTGCGCAGGTCATCGATCTGACCCGGACCGAGACGGTTGGCGTACAGGGCAGCGGAGACGATCGCGTGCTGGCGACTAATCTGCTCGCGACCAGAGACCAGGGCGTGCACGGCGGCGGCGTCGTCGGTGACGGCGACGTCGTCGAGCTGACGAGTCAGCGCGGTATCCAACTCGATCAGCGGATCGATCGCGGCGCTGTATTCGCTGGTCACCACCTCAACAGGGCCAAAGCCGGTGGTGACGCTTGCCCGCAGTGGCCCCAGCGCGCCCAGCCCAGCGAGAGCAGACCGGGTGAATTCCAGACCCGCCAGCTGGTCGGTGGCCTGTACAACCGCCTGCGCACGGCTATCGACGGCGCGGAACTGTAGGTCCAGCGGTTGCCGGTCCCCCACGCGGCCATTGGCAACAAACACCGTGGCCAGATGTCGTTCCCGCCCCACAGCGCCGATCAGGTCGGACAGCTGCTGCTGCACGCGGACTATCTGGGAGATCCGGGCGTAACCCGGAGCGGCACCGGCCTGATCCACGATCCGCAATACACCCGCGACAAGGGCCACGATGGTCGGAACCAGCAGAACCGCAGCCAGTTTGACCACCACCGGCCAGTTGCGCCAGTGCCATCGGGACCGCGTGGCCTCCAGGCCGGCCGTCCCCACCGTCTCCGCGGCACGATTGAGCACGGCGGTCATGACGCCGCCTCCGCGGGACTAAGTGCGTCGGCGGTCATGACGCCGCCTCCGCGGCAGCCGGGAGTCGCGAATTACTCGCTGGCACGGTGGGGTCCCTCCCCAGGGTCGACGGTGGCCGGGCATCCGGCTCGCCACAGGTCACCACGGTCGTGCGACGTCCACACCGCATGGACGGAACACTCTGGCATTGAGCCGGATACGCCCGATAAGACACGGACGATACGACGGGCTGAGCCGGGCCGTCCCGCGGGTCTAGTTACCGTGCTCTCTGACCGCCGACAGGCGCCAGTGTCCAGGAAGGACAACACCCGCCTAGCGCAGACCGCACTACACTTATGGTTGGGAAATGAACTACTGACAGTAAGTAGCGAGCTCGAACGGCGCAGCGTTCACGCCGACGTCATCGCCACGACACCTGTTCCCCTACCACTGTTTGCCGCACCAAGCACGTCGGCTACGCGGGTCCACCTCGGACCGTGCCCGCGGGCGCACCTGGGACACTGATCCCAGCCAAGCCGATCACCGGTCACGCTGCCCGCCAACCCGGAGGAACCGTTGAGCTCTTCGCCCAAGGCCGGACCGCTCATCGTCCAGTCCGACAAGACGCTGCTGCTGGAGGTCGATCACCCAGCAGCCGGAGAGGCGCGCGCCGCGATTGCTCCCTTTGCCGAGCTTGAACGCGCGCCTGAACACGTGCACACCTACCGGGTCACCCCGCTGGCGTTGTGGAACGCGCGAGCCGCGGGGCATGACGCCGAACAGGTCGTCGACGCGTTGGTGCGCTTCTCCCGATATGCGGTGCCGCAGCCGTTGCTGGTCGACGTCGTGGACACCATGAGCCGCTACGGCCGGCTGCAGTTAGCGCATCATCCAACGCACGGGCTGGTGCTGGTGTCGCTGGACCGCGCCGTGCTCGAGGAGGTACTCCGGCATCGCAAGATTGCCCCGATGCTGGGGGCCCGAATCGACAACGACACCGTACTGGTGCACCCCTCTGAGCGCGGCAGGCTCAAGCAGGGGCTACTCAAAGTCGGCTGGCCGGCCGAGGATCTGGCCGGCTACGTCGACGGTGAAGCTCATCCGATCGAGCTGGTCGAGGATGGCTGGTCACTACGTACCTACCAGCGTGAGGCGGTGGCCGGATTCTGGGCTGGCGGTTCCGGGGTCGTGGTGCTGCCCTGCGGGGCCGGCAAGACGCTGGTCGCGATCGCCGCGATGGCCCAAGCCCAAGCGACCACGCTGATCCTGGTCACCAACACGGTCGCAGGCCGGCAGTGGAAGCGCGAGCTGATTTCGCGTACCTCACTGTCCGATGGCGAGGTCGGCGAGTACTCCGGTGAGCGCAAGGAGATCCGCCCGGTGACGATCGCGACCTACCAGGTCATGACCCGCAAGTCGAAAGGCGCGTACCGGCATCTGGATTTGTTCGACTCCCGAGACTGGGGATTGATCATCTACGACGAGGTGCACTTGCTGCCCGCACCGGTCTTTCGGATGACTGCTGACCTGCAGTCCCGCCGACGGCTGGGGCTGACCGCCACCTTGGTGCGCGAAGATGGTCGAGAGGGTGACGTGTTCTCCCTGATCGGACCCAAGCGCTACGACGCGCCCTGGCGAGACATCGAATCCCAGGGCTGGATCGCGCCAGCAGACTGCGTCGAGGTACGCGTCACCCTGACCGACTCCGAGCGGCTGCGCTACGCCACCGCGGAGACCGACGAGCGCTACCGGGTGTGCTCCACCGCGCGGAGCAAGCTGCCGATCGTCCGCGCCATCATGGACCGGCACCCCGACGAGCCGACGCTGGTGATTGGCGCCTACCTGGACCAGCTCGAGGAACTCGGTGAGGCGCTGGATGCGCCGGTCGTGCAAGGCGCGACCCCTAACAAGGAGCGGGAGGATCTTTACGACGCCTTCCGTCGCGGCGAGGTGCGCAAATTGGTCGTGTCCAAAGTGGCCAACTTCTCCATCGACTTACCGGAGGCCTCGCTGGCCGTGCAGGTCTCCGGCACGTTCGGCTCCCGGCAGGAGGAAGCCCAGCGCCTGGGCCGATTGCTGCGGCCCAAAGGCGACGGGCGGCAGGCACACTTCTACTCGGTGGTCTCCCGGGACACCCTGGACACTGACTATGCAGCGCACCGCCAGCGCTTCCTCGCCGAACAAGGCTACGCCTACCGCATCATCGACGCCGACGACCTGCACTGACACGCCGCCGGAATTCCATATAGTGTTCCCCGGCCAAACCACCGCGGTCACTCGACGGTGAGGACCAAGGGGCCGTCCTCGGTGACAGCGACGGAGTGCTCCCAGTGCGCGGCGTGGGACCCGTCGACGGTTACCACGGTCCAGCCGTCGTCGAGTTCCTCGGTCTTGTCGCTACCTGCGGTGAGCATCGGCTCGATCGCCAGAGTCATGCCGGGTACTAGCCGCGGGCCGCGACCTGGCCGGCCCACGTTCGGCACGAACGGGTCCATGTGCATGGCTGTGCCGATGCCGTGGCCTCCATAGTCGGCCACGATCCCGTAAGACGTCCCGTGCTCGGCGGCTGCGGCCAGTGCCGTGGACTCCACCGCATGGGAGATGTCGGTCAGCCTGCCATCGGGGCACGCCGCTGCGATTCCGGCCTCCAGCGCGGCCCGGCAGGCCGCGGACAGCCGGATGTCAGCCTCAGCAACGGTCCCGATGTGCACCGTCACCGCGGCGTCACCATGCCAGCCGTCGAGGATCGCACCGCAATCGAGGGACAGCAGATCGCCGTCGGCGAGTACCTGCTCGCGGCTCGGGATCCCGTGCACCACTTGCTGGTTCACCGAGCTGCAGATCGACCCTGGGAACCCGTGGTAGCCCTTGAACGACGGCACCGCCCCGGCGTCCCGGATCGATTGCTCAGCCAGCTCGTCCAATTCACCCGTACTCATCCCGGCTCTGGCGTGGCGTTCGAGCAGCCGCAATGTCCGGGCCACCACCGCACCGGCGGCACGCATCGCCTCAACCTCGCCAGGAGTCTTGAGCTCGATGGCGGTCCTGCCCCGCAAGCGTCGCGCCACGGCACGCACCCCACCCCCGGTCATAGCGCGCTCGTCACGCCCGGGTTCGCAACGCATCCAGCGTCCGGGCCGTCACGTCCGACACCGAACCGACCGCCGGCACGGTGATCAACCGGTCCGAGTAGAAATCGAGCATGGGTGCGGTCTCCTCGCGGTAGAGCCGCTGGCGGTGCCGGATCACCTCCTCAGTATCGTCGTCGCGCCCCCGGGCCAGCAGGCGCTCGACTACCTCGTCCTCGGGCACGTCAAACTCCAGCACCGTGTCGATCTCGCAGTCATGATCGCGCAGCAGATCCTCTAGTACTTGGGCCTGGCCAGCTGTGCGAGGAAATCCGTCGAGCAGGAACCCGGCCTGGCAGTCGTCCTCGGTAAGCCGTTGAGTGACCATCGCGTTGGTAACCGTGTCAGGTACCAGGGCGCCAGCGTCCAGGTACTCCTTAACCTGCCGACCCAGTTCAGTCTCGCCGTCGACATGAGCCCGGAACAGGTCTCCAGTCGAAATGTGCGGTACGCCGAGCTCCGCGCTCAGCACAGCAGCTTGGGTGCCCTTGCCCGCTCCCGGCGGACCCACGATGAGGATTCGCACTACCGCAGGAACCCTTCGTAGTTTCGCTGCATCAGCTGGCTTTCGATCTGCTTCACGGTGTCCAGTCCGACCCCTACCATGATCAGCACCGCGGTGCCGCCGAAGGGAAAGTTCTGGTTCTGCCCGTCACCGGTCAGGTCGAGGAACAAGTTGGGCAGTACAGCCACAATGCCCAAATACAGCGAGCCGGGCAAGGTGATGCGGCTGAGCACGAAGCTGAGGTACTCGGCGGTCGGGCGACCCGGCCGGATACCGGGGATGAAACCGCCGAACTTCTTCATCTCCTCGGCACGCTCTTCGGGATTGAACGTGATCGCCACGTAGAAGTACGTGAAGAAGATAATCATCAAGAAGTACAGCGAGATGTGTACCCAGCTGGACTGGTCGACCAGGTAGCGGCTGACAAAGGTCTGCCACCACCCCTGCTCACCGGTGGGCGAGCTGGTCAGCCGCGCGAGGAGATCGGGCAGGTAGAGCAGCGACGACGCAAAGATGACCGGAATGACGCCGGCTTGGTTCACTTTCAGCGGCAGGTAGGTGGAGGTGCCGCCATACATCCGGCGGCCTATCATGCGCTTGGCGTACTGCACCGGAATCCGCCGCTGGCCTTGCTCGACAAACACCACACTGGCGATGATCGCTAGGCCGAAAAGACACACGAACAGGAAGACCAACGGACCGTTTTGGTCCAGAATGTTCTTGCCCTCAGCGGGGATAGCCGCGGCGATCGACACGAAGATCAGCAGCGACATGCCGTTGCCGATACCACGCTCGGTGATCAGCTCACCTAGCCACATCACCACGCCGGTGCCTGCGGTCATCACCACGACGATGACGACCAGGTTGAATACCGACTGGTCGGGTATCGGGGGCAGCGGACAGTCAGCGAACAACTGGCCACGTACCGCCAGCGCCACAATCCCGGTGGACTGCAGGACGGCCAGGGCGATTGTCAGATAGCGGGTGTATTGGGTGAGCTTGTTCTGACCAGACTGCCCCTCCTTCTTTAGCTGCTCAAAACGAGGGATCACGACGGTAAGTAACTGGATGATGATGCTGGCGGTGATGTAGGGCATGATCCCCAGCGCGAACACTGCCAGTTGTAACAATGCCCCACCGCTGAAGAGGTTGATCAGCGAATAGATGTTCTGGTTATCACCACGCTGCACCTGCTCCAGGCACTGGTTGATATTGACGTACGAGACCCCGGGCGAGGGCAACGTAGCGCCGATCCGGTAGACCACCACCATGCCGAGGGTGAACAGGATCTTGCGGCGCAGATCCGGCGTCGCAAGGGCCGAGCGGAAGGCGCCGAGCACTCCTACCTCCTGGGCACGGCCGTGGCGAGGCCGTCGATCGTGGACCGGCGGTCGCACGGCCAGGGGCGGCGACCGAGCGGTGCAGGGAACGTGACGGCGGATGCCAGCCGGCTCGCCCACACACTTTGGGCCGACTGTAACAGCAGGGAAGTTACCCTACAGCTCGGTGCTGCTGCCGCCCGCTGCGGCGATCTTGTCCCGCGCGGAGGCGGAGAAGGCTTGAGCGCTGACGTGCAGCGACACCCCGCTGAGGTCACCGTCGCCGAGGATTTTCACCGGCAAACCTTTCCGCACCGCGCCAATGGCTACCAGCTGGTCGGGACCCACGGTGCCGCCGGCAGGGAACAACCGGGCTAAGTCACCGACGTTGACGACCTGGTACTCGGTGCGGAACCGGTTGCGGAAACCCTTGAGTTTAGGTAGCCGCATGTGGATCGGCATCTGCCCGCCCTCAAAACCAACAGGCACTTTCTTGCGGGCCTTGGTTCCCTTGGTACCGCGACCCGCCGTCTTACCTTTTGACGCCTCACCGCGGCCAACCCGTGTCTTGGCGGTCTTCGCGCCAGCAGCCGGGCGCAGGTGGTGAATCTTGATGGTCACTTCGCAGTCACCTCGCTGGGGACCTCCTCCACCGCTACCAGGTGGCGGACGGTGGCGATCATGCCGCGTACTTGGGAGTTGTCCTCCTTGACCACAGACTGCCGGATCTTGCGCAGCCCTAGTGAGCGCAGTGTCTCCCGCTGGTTGCGCAGGCTGCCGATGGCGCTCCGAATCTGGGTGATCTTGATGGACGGTCGAACCGTCGAATTGAGCCCGTCGGTCATCTCACATTCCCTGCCTGGCACGCGCCCGCAACATGCCGGCCGGGGCCACGTCTTCCAATGGCAGGCCGCGGCGGGCGGCAACCTCCTCGGGGCGCTGCAATCCCTTCAGCGCTGCCACCGTGGCGTGCACGATATTGATTGCGTTATCACTGCCCAGGGACTTGGAGAGCACATCGTGCACGCCAGCACACTCCAAGACCGCGCGGACCGGACCGCCCGCGATGACCCCGGTACCAGGGGACGCGGGGCGGAGCAGCACGACGCCAGCCGCAGCCTCGCCGGTGATCGGGTGCGGGATGGTGCTGGCGATCCGGGGAACCCGGAAGAAGTTCTTCTTGGCTTCTTCCACGCCCTTCTGGATCGCCGCGGGCACCTCCTTGGCCTTTCCGTAACCGATGCCGACCATACCGTCGCCGTCACCCACCACGACCAACGCGGTGAAGCTGAAGCGCCGGCCACCCTTGACCACCTTGGCCACCCGGTTGATCGCGACGACGCGCTCCAGGTGCGGGCTTTTCTCCTGCTGGGGCGCCCCACCGCGGCCCCCCTCGCGGCGGTCCCGACGATCACTGCGCTCGCCTCCGCCTTCCCGCCGCATGCGTCCAGGCATCAGGCGTTCCTTCCGTTACTCGCGTGCTGCTGTGTAGGACGGCCTGCTCTAGTGTTCATCATCAGTCAGAACTCCAGGCCGGCTTTGCGGGCGGCATCGGCAAGTGCCGCGATCCGGCCGTGGTAGTCGTAGCCGCCGCGGTCGAAGACAACCCGCTCCACGCCGACCGCCTTGGCTCTGGCGGCGATCAGCTCGCCGACCTTGGTCGCCCTGGCCTTCTTGTCACCGTCGATGGCGCGGACATCCGGCTCGATGCTGGACGCCGCGGCCAGGGTGTGCCCGGCGAGGTCGTCCACCAACTGCACGGCGATGTGCCGAGACGAGCGGTTGACCACCAGACGCGGGCGCTCCGGGGTACCGCTGACCCTCTTACGCAGCCGGACGTGCCGCCGTGACCTGGCCAGCCGGCGTCGGGTCGAGACGTCCTTACCGACCCGCGGCCGCTTCAAGGTCACATTAGCTACCGACGGCTCAGCCGTCGAATTGGTGGCAGTTATTGCTGGCTCAGCCATGATCACTTACCCGTCTTCCCGACCTTGCGCCGGATCTTCTCGCCCGCGTAGCGCACGCCCTTGCCCTTGTAGGGGTCCGGGCGTCGCAACTTACGGATGGTTGCCGCGACCTCGCCGACCGCCTGCTTGTCAATGCCAGCCACGGAGAACCGCGTCGGGCTCTCCACCGTGAAGGTGATGCCGTCGGGCGCCTTGACCGGCACCGGGTGGCTATAGCCCAGCGAAAATTCCAGATCTGAGCCCCTGGCCACCACTCGATAACCGACGCCGTGGATCTCCATCCGCTTCTCATAGCCCTGGCTGACCCCGATGATCATGTTGTTCACCAGAGTTCGGGACAGCCCGTGTAGCGACTTACTGCGCCGCTCGTCGTTCGGTCGCTGGACCAGCAGGGTGCCGTCCTCAGCCTGGTGCACGGTGATCGGCTCGGCCACGGTGTGCGACAGGGTGCCCTTGGGCCCGCGCACGGTCACGGTGCGCCCGTCGAGGACCACATCAACCCCGGCAGGCAACGTAATCGGCTGCTTCCCAATACGCGACATGTCGTCTGCTCCCCCTCTCACCAGACGAAGGCGAGGACTTCCCCGCCCACACCCTGCTTGGCGGCCTGCCGGTCAGTGAGTAACCCGCTGGACGTGGAGATGATCGCCACGCCCAACCCGCCGAGCACCTTCGGCAGCGAGGTCGACTTCGCATACACCCGCAGGCCGGGCTTGGACACCCGACGCAGGCCGGCAATGCTCCGCTCCCGGTTCGGGCCGAATTTCAGTTCTACCACTAGGGACTTACCCACAGGTGCGTCCTCGGCGTGGAAGCCCGAAATGTAACCCTCCCGCTGGAGGATCTCGGCGATACTCGCCTTGATCTTGGAGTGTGGCATCACGACCCGGTCGTGATAGGCCGAGTTCGCGTTGCGCAGACGGGTCAGCATGTCTGCGATCGGGTCGGTCATCGTCATGATGTGTTTCTTTCTCGTCGTGGTTTCGCGTCGCTCTCCGGCGGCGCGACCTTCAACGCGTTGTGAGTGATTACCAGGAGGACTTGGTGACGCCGGGCAGCTCGCCGCGGTGCGCCATCTCCCGCAGGCAGATCCGGCACAGGCCGAACTTGCGGTAGACGGCCTTGGGCCGGCCGCAGCGCTGGCACCGGGTGTACGCCCGGACGCTGAACTTCGGCTTCCGCGCCTGCTTGACCTTGAGTGCAGTCTTCGCCACGTCAGTTCTCCTTGAACGGGAAGCCGAGCCGCTTGAGCAGCGCCCGACCCTCGTCGTCGGTCGGCGCGGTCGTCACCACGGTGATGTCCATTCCGCGCGGCCGGTCGATCCGGTCCTGGTCGATCTCGTGGAACACCGACTGCTCGGTGAGCCCGAACGTGTAGTTGCCGTTGCCGTCGAGCTTGCGCCCGTCGAGGCCGCGGAAGTCGCGGATACGCGGCAGGGCGATCGACAGCAGGCGGTCCAGGAACTCCCACATCCGGTCGCCGCGCAGCGTCACGTGCGCGCCGATCGGCATGCCCTCACGCAGCTTGAACTGCGCGATCGACTTCCGGGCCTTGGTCACCTGCGGCTTCTGACCGGTGATCGCGGCCAGGTCCCGCACCGCGCCGTCGATCAGCTTGGAGTCGCGCGCCGCCTCGCCGACGCCCATGTTC
>JALZHU010000098.1 GCA_030860695.1 Actinomycetota bacterium | reverse complement strand
CCTCAAGAACTGGAAGATTCTGGCCGCCGGGTATCGTCGGCCTCTGCGAAAACTCGCCCTCTGCCTCGCCGCGGTCGCCGCACTCGAATTCTACCGACTCAACTGGACCAGTTATGAATAACGCTCAAGGGCGGCACCGCGTCAGTAGTAGAACTTGCGCGCTCGCGCGGTGTGCCTGTCGTGGTCATTTGGCCCGAGGGGGCATCAAGAGTTTAGCTTGTCCGGATTGGGTGCCGCCCCACCCATCGTGCCGTCCACTGGCTCGCTGACCTGGGCCATTGCTGCCATGCGCTGGACGGTGGTCGACGTGCGCGCTGCTAACTTTGTAGGGGGTTGCTGGCAGGCGCGTGAGCGCGTGTTGGGGAGGTTTCGTGGCTGAGACGGAACTGAGTTGGATTCAACGGGCGGCTGATGCCGCGGTCGAGCATGCCCACCGTTCGGGTATGAAGCAGATCGTGTGCGCATCGGGCGTGTCCCCGTCGGGGCCTATCCATCTCGGCAACCTGCGCGAGGTCATGACCGCACACTTCGTAGCCGAGGAGCTCAAGTCCCGCGGCTATGACGCGGTGCACCTGCACTCGTGGGACGACTATGACCGGTTCCGGAAGGTGCCAGCCGGGCTCGATGAGAGCCTGGCTGAGCATGTCGGCCGCCCGCTGGCGGCGGTGCCGGATCCCTACGGCGAGCGCGACTCCTATGCTGCGCACTTCATCGCGGAGTTCACCGATGCCCTGGCCAGGATGGGTGTGCGGATGCGCGAGGTGCGGCAGTCCGAGCAGTACCCGCGTGGAACGTACAACGCCGCGATCCGGCAAGCCATGGGCTGTCGGGCCAAGGTCTTCGACATCCTCGCCGAGTTCCAGACCGAGGGTCTGCACGACAGGCCGCTGGCGGAACGCCGGGCCGAGTATTACCCATTCAAGCCGTACTGCCAGTCCTGTGGGAAGGATTTCACGACGGTCGTCGGTTACGACGGTCTCGTCGTGACCTACCGCTGCCGGTGCGGCCATGCCGGGGAGATGACGCTCGCCGACGGCGCACCGATCTCCGGCAAGCTGGTGTGGAAGGTGGACTGGCCGATGCGGTGGGTCCACGAACAGGTGGACTTCGAACCTGCGGGTGAAGATCATCACGCGCCATCGAGCAGCTACGCTTCCGGCAAGGTCCTGGTTCAGGAGATCTTCGGCGGTACGGCCCCGTTCTCGTTTGCATACACCTTTGTTGGCCTGGCCGGCGGATCGAGCAAAATGTCTAGCTCGGCCGGTGGCGCGGCGATCCCCGCGACCGCCCTGGACGTACTGGAGCCGGCGATGCTGCGCTGGCTGTACGTGCGGCGTATCCCGTCCCAGTCGTTCACGATTGACCTCTCGCCGCGGGCGGTGCAGCGGCTATACGACGAGTGGGACCAGCTCGGCGCGCGCGTCGACACCCCGGGAGCATCCCCGGTCGATAGACACGTGCGCCAGGTGTGCCTGCAGACCTCGGCGGGCACGGTCGACCACAGTCAGCGACCGGTCTCGTTCCGGCTGCTGTCGTCGGCTGCCGACATCACGCAGGCTAACATCGAGCAGATTGATCGCCTCGTGCGCCAGCACGTCGACAACGCCGATGCCCTACCTGATCGCGACGCCCTGCTCAAGGAATTGGAGCCGCGGCTGACCTGTGCGATCAACTACGCCATACGCCTGCTGCCGCCGGAAGAACGCACCACGATCCGCACCGAATTCAACAGCGAAGCGTGGCGAAAGCTGGATGAGCAGACGCGCAAGGGCGTGCGCATGCTCGATGAGCACCTGGAGGACGCCTGGACGCTCGAAGGCTTGACCCGTCTGGTGTATGCCATCCCGAAGCTGCTCCAAGGGTTGCCCAAAGATGCACCGCCGAGCCCGGAGCTGAAGAAGTCGCAACGGGCTTTTTTCGCCGCGCTGTACCGGCTGCTGTGCTCCTCGGACACCGGCCCCCGGCTGCCTACCCTGCTGCTGTCCATCGGGCCGGAGCGCGCCCACCTCCTGCTATCCGGGCACGCGACCGCATGAACCGGGTCCGGCGCGTTGTTAGGCCGTGGCAAATGCTCAGCGTGGGGCATCGGGTAGCAATAGTGAGGCTGTGCCTTGATACGGGTACGGTGGTGACTTCAATTCTCCTCCGTGACACTCCCTCCATAGAGCACGTCCCCACGATGGCTGATACACTTCGTTTGCGATAGTCCATATGCGCTCGAGCGCGCTAAAAGCGGGATCACCGTTCATAAGTTCGTCGACCTCGGGCAACGCCTTGAAAAAGGCTATCAAACCTTCGTCGGTTTCTAGGTCGCGGGGCTCGCTGAATAACTCTGCGAGACCGCGAGGCAGCTCGCTGCCGAGTTCATGACAAACGCGACCCATTTCAGCGATTACCGCCAATCGCGTGGGAGCCCATGACCGTACATCGGCGCTGAACGTCAGATGAGCAGCGACTTCGCTTGTCGTTTTCACGACGTGAGGATGCCCGCCGGGAAAAAACAGGACAGATCCTCGTTCCAGTGTCACCCCCTTAGGTTCACAGGCCAGAAATTCCCGATCAGTCAGTCGACTCACTTCGGTAAAGGGATTACGAACCAGTGACCTACTGCCAAGCTTCCAAAATTTTCTGCCGAACAAATGCACAATTCCGGCAGGATTCGAGTCGCGGTGCAGGTCAAGCACGCCTGCCCCACTGGCAGAGATAAACAAAGTTACCTTCAAGGCCTGACGCGTGATAAGTGAAAGTCTTGCGCGCACTCCAGCAATTTCAGGAAATGCTTTGTCTGCGAAGCGGAACTGAAATCCATGGCCATCAGCGAAGGACTCACGCATGATCTCGATCGCTTTATCGCTGTCAGGTCCATCCCAAGCCGGCCAACGCTCTCGACTTATGCCAGGCAAGGGCCATTCCGCGAGCGATCGCCCATCTCTTCCGGTTATGCGAATACCGGGGTGCAAGTTACGATCGATTGATTTCCTGACATACTTCTCGAGTCGTCTCTGCATTTCTTTGAAGTCGGGACTGGTGAGCACCCTTACCCAATCCGCTTCTACTCCATGAATGGCCCAAGGCCCATCGACGTATCGTTGTCGATCCGCCCAAACATCAACTCGGTGGGGTTGGCGCACCAGACAGTACCTCCCTCATCCACAACCTTTATCCACACGATGTTGATGCCGGGTCCGAAGACCCCATCCCAACGGTGTCGCCTGCGGGCAGACGCCGATTTATGACCAGCTGCGTGGCGAGCGAATCAACGCGCCAATGTTCCCCCAAGGAGGTGGACCCGCACCAGGCCGGTAGCTCCGGGAAACATCGCCTCCGTATCGAAGGGCTCAGCAAGGCGGCACTGGTCGCTCGGCCACCCGGCCCAGCAACTGAGCACCAGACCCCCACCGCCAACGGGTATGGACATAACCGGCAAGTCAGTCAGCAGGCCACCAACAGTGAGTGCAGCACTGCGAACGCTGTTGGATTGACCAATGGGCTTGGAGCTGAGACTGTCGCAGTGGTGGCGGGTCGTGACACGGATCATCCAGGAGAGCCACACCGCCTCGGGTGACGATCTGCCGCGGGTGATCGATGAGGCGGTGGGTCTGGTTGGGATGACGGCGCAAATGTATCTGGTTGACCTTGCTCAACGGACACTCTGGCCGGTTCCACAGGACCCCGAGGGAGCGATCACCGTCGAAGGCACCCTTGCCGGGCGCACATTCCAGTTCGGCAAGGTTCTTGCCGGCACCGATCCCGACGCGGGTGGGATGTTGTGGCTTCCGATGGTCGATGGAACCGAACGGCTCGGCGTGCTGCGCCTGGGATTGCCGGACGAAGCCGGCGGTGACGACTCTGGGCTGCGTCAGCGGTGCTCAGTACTAGCCGGGCTGGTCGGCCATCTCGTGGCCACCAAGTCCGCCTACGGCGACGTCCTGAACGTCGCCCGCCGCAGCACACCGCTGACCGTGGCTGCTGAGCTGCTCTGGCAACTTCTGCCGCCGCTCACCTTCGCTTCCCGCGACTTGGTCATCACCGCAGTGCTCGAACCGCATGACCGGGTCGGAGGCGACGGTTTCGACTACGCCGTCGATGAGCAGGTGGCGTTCTGCGGACTGTTCGACGCCGTTGGCCACGACCTTCAGGCCGGCCTGGCCACCGCCGTTGCCCTCGCCACAATTCGCAACGCCCGTCGCAGCGGCGAGCGCGACCTTAATGTGATTGCGCGCCGCGCCGACGCAGAGATAATTGCCCATGGTCCGAGCGGTCGTTTTGTCACTGCGATCCTGGCACGTCTGGACCTCAGCACTGGTAAGCTGAGTTACCTCGTCGCCGGGCATCCCCCGCCATTGCTACTGCGCGCGAACAGGACCGTGAAAGCACTCCAGTATGGCCGTCGGGCACCTCTGGGCGTGTCCGGCCGCGACGTCGAAGTTGTAGACGAATACCTCGAGCCGGGCGACCGGCTGCTGCTTTACACCGACGGCATCACCGAAGCCCGCGATGCCCGTGGTCGGTGTTTTGGCACCGACCGGCTAATCGACTTCGCCGAACGCAGGGGCGCCGATGGCCTGCCAGCGCCGGAGACCCTACGCCGGCTGGCCCACGCCGTTCTTGAATACCAAGGAGGTCTGCTCCAAGATGACGCCACCCTCCTCATGGTCGACTGGCGACCGGTCAACCCCAGCATAGTGCCACTTGCTATGATTGAATGACTTCTGCGTGACTGCAAACCTCCTCGACGGTTGACTGACAGAAGCCGCCCTAGCCGGGCTGAGCTATCAACCTCTTCCGCTCGAGGCCTGCTGGTCTGTCCATACTACCGTCGAATCTGAATGGGACCGCTTGCTGATTTCGTTAGTACGCAGGTAACCAATTGCGGCCATCAGAGCGATCGCGAAAGCGAGAAGGTAGACGTTGCGGGATACGTATTCGATCCACGGCACAGTATCCAGGAAAAACAAACCGGCAGCTGGAACGTGCCCAGAGCCGGGGGTAGGGAAGCTGACCAGCCAGTTGAAGCCCAATATGTAGACGACGCACAGCAAGAGGCGTCTTCGAGGGTTGGATCTCTCCGACAGTGCAAGGTGGGCAATGAACGTAGTGAGCGGAATGAACCACACCCAGTGGTGTTCCCACGAGAACGGCGAGACCGCCGTGCCAGTCATGCTACACAGTGTCGCTCCGAGCAACTCGTGGCTTCGTCGGTGGGCCCAAGCCGCAACGACCATGCCGACGAACCCGACCGGTATCGCCATAAGCAGCCACGCCCAAGTTGAAGGGGCGTTGGTATCAGTGAAACGAGCGAGCATGCCGTTGAGTGATTGGTTGCTTGGCACTTCGATCGGACCGACTCTATTAGCGTTGAGGAAGGTGCCGCCCCAATAGGTCGCGGCGTCACTGGGCAGCACAAGAAATCCAATCTCAACCGTGCTGACAAAAGTAGCAATGGAAACCGCGGCGGCGGTGAATCTCCGAGTGATCACGAAATATAAAATGAGGATTGCCGGAGTGAGCTTGATTCCAGCGGCGATTCCAATTCCAACACCTTTCCACAGAGACCTGTCTTTGCGTCCGATGTCCCATAGAACGAGCACCAGTAGCACCAAATTGATCTGGCCAAGTGCCACAGTAGTCCACACCGGTTCCAGCCACACGAAGAGGCCGGCGGAAAGGAGCGAAACAAGGCCTAGGGTGGTGTTTCTGCGATAGCCCAACTGGCGCCAACACATCCATGACGCAAAGACGATGCATCCCAGATTCACGATAGTAGCGAGGATCTTCACCGTGGCCAGAGACACCAAGCCTAGCGGGGCGAACATCAGACCGGCGAACGGGGTATAGGTAAATAGAAACAGGTCGACCATGGGCGCCGTATAAAGCGGAGAGCCAGTGAGGACGGCGATGCCGGCGGCGCGATAAACAGCGATATCAATCAGTGGAAAAAAACCAGGGCGCCACACCGCGATGACCACACCGTGGGCCAGTAGGCCGCTGAACAACGCGATCGGCGCCCATATCCGCAGCCCACGAATCGCAGGAAACGACCTATCAGCGACCGACATGTCCGGGTGTGCGTCCACCGCGGTCGAGGATCGAACAGAAGCCATGGCGCCTAAGTACCGTGTAACTGGTCAGGTCATTGAATTTGCGGGCAGCCAAGGGTGTCCCTCGCAGACCAACAGGCACCACACAATGATCAACAATTCGGCGGTAAGATCAACCCGACACGCCGAAGACCTGACTAGTTACAGTTCCGTGAGGGATCGTGTTGGCCACCAGACAGTGATCCGCTTACGTTCGTCTCCGCCTTCAGCGGGGCCGGGCCCTGGCTAGCTTAGGGCACGTCGAAACAGCGTCGGTGTCGGGCTCGTGCACGCCTGCTCTGGCGAGGTCGACGAGTTGCTGGAGTCGTGCTCGTCGGATACCGGCCCGGCCACGATGTCCACCCCTGCCGCCGCCTCGTCGAGTACCTGGCCACGTCACCCCGAAGAGCTGGAGCAACGAGATGCTGCAAAAAGCCGAGTGTGCGCGGATGCAACTCCTGCGATGCTCGACAGCGATGACATCTCTTGATCCTGATGAGGCAACCAGGCTGGCGCGGTCGCTAAGCGAGCTTCTGCACGCTACCCAGCAGGGTTTGCTCGCTGCGGGTGACAGCGCCCTCACAGCCCACATCGTCGAGCACATCGGCTGCCCGCTGGGCGACGTCCCGAACGTCACGACCAACTTCGCTGCGTGGGAGTTGGCGAACCTGCAGCGCGGCGTCGATGCCTACCTGAGTGCGCGGTCGCCGCACGCGCAGTGGTTCGGGATCGCCGGCAGCGGTCGGTACCACCAGGATCTCGTCGACATGCTTAGCCATTCCGACCACTACGGTGGCTACCGGCTGGGCGCGGTGGACTACACCACGGTGGCGACCGGGCCGGACAGCACAACTGAGGCGGTGCAACTCGGGCTCGTGCGCTCGGTCGCTCCGGATGGGCAACCAGTGGTGATCGCCATGCGTGGACAGCCCGTGCATCCCGGCGATGGGGGCTGTTCGCTGCGGGTGCTTGCCGCGTCTCGCCAGACGGCGACCGCGGTGCACGCCGAGGTTGAGCGGTTGATGCGGATTCATGACGTGTTCCGCGGCCAGGTTCTGTCCTTCGACATGAGCGAGTACCGGGGCAATGAGATGGTCTCCTTCCTGCCTCGGCCCCGGCTCTCCCCCGACGACGTGGTGCTCCCGGACGGGGTGCTGGCCACGATCGAACGGCACGTGGTCCGGCCGACGGCGGTGAGCGAGTTGCTCAGCCAGCACGGGCAGCACCTCAAGCGCGGGTTGCTGTTGCACGGAGCGCCCGGTACCGGCAAGACGCACACGGTGCGCTACCTGCTCGGTCGGCTGACCGAGGCCACCGTCGTGGTGGTCTCGGGTCGGGCAATGCACCTGCTGCCGGCGGCCGTGACCATGGCACGACGGCTGACCCCGTCAGTCGTGGTCTTCGAAGACGTGGACCTCGTCGCCGAGGATCGCGCCTACAGCCACGGTCCGCAGCCGCTGCTGTTCGAGCTGCTCAACCGGATCGACGGGGTGGACGCCGACGTCGATGTCACCTTCGTGTTGACCACCAACCGGGTCGAGACGCTGGAACGCGCGCTGGTCGACCGCCCCGGTCGGATCGACCTGGCGGTTGAAGTACCTCGACCCGATGCCGCCGGAAGAGAGAAGTTGCTGCGACTCTACGCGCGCGAGGTGACCCTGGACCTTCCCGACGCCAGCCGGCTGGTAGCCGCCACCGACGGGGCGACCGCGTCATTCATGCGGGAGCTAGTCCGCCGCGCCGTGTTGAGGCAACTGGACACCACCCCACCCCACGCACGGGTCAACCTGGACGAAACGGTGCTCCAGGCGGCGCTTGACGAGCTGTCCGGTGAGCGACAAGCGTTAACCCGCAACCTGCTCGGCGCAACCGACCCACATCGACCGTGAAAGGCAGCCATGCGTAGCGGTGTTCGCGCAGCGTTGCCGGGCACGGCCGAACTCGACCGGCCGCGGGGAACTTCGTTGATCTTATGTCGAAGGGGATTCTCCACCGGGACACCGGAGGCCGGATCAGTCTGGGCGCGCGCGACAGGGTCGATATCGAGCGTGTATGTCATGAGGCCGGCGGTCAGAGACCGAGTTCGGCCTTGAGCTCGCTCCACGGCACGCTGCCGGATCGTGAACGGCCGATCCGCTGAACCTCGGCGGCTGTGGCAAGCATCTGCCGGTGCCCGTCGGGGTCCCGCTCGCTCATCAGTGCCTGACGCCGCCACATCCGCAGCACGTGGCGCAACTGGTCCAGGCGCAGCGTCTGGCGGGCGGTGGCCAGCGCGGCGTTGAACGCGTCGTCGAACTCCGCCTGCTCAGGCAACAGAGCCCCGAATCTCCTCCGGCGAGCCAAAGCGCTGCGCAGCAGTCATATCCCCAGCCCACGTCGGCGCCGGCTCCAATCCGTCGCGGTCCGGACCCGTCCCCGACAGGCGACGGAGCTCGGGGTACTGCTCGGCGGCGGTCACGAGGTACACCTTAGTTCTTCGAGCACTACGCGCCGCGGCTCACCGACGGATGCACCGAGGAATAAGGATTCACAAGCGCCTGGCTAACTGTCTCCTGGGTCGACAGGGATGAGGACGTCGTTGTGCTCGACCGCTTGTAGCGACAGTGTCTTGTAACCGGCGTCCTCGAAGAGCACGGTGATCCGGTCCTGCTCGGTATGAAGCACGACGCCGGGTCCCCACTGGTTGTGCCGAACCGGCGTGTTGGGCGGGTATGGGACGTCCTGGCCTGGTTCAGCCGAGGCCTGTGGCGTTCCCTGCGCGCAGGTGTCGCAATTGCCGCATGGCTGTGCCAGCTGCTCGCCGAAGTAGCCGAGCAGGTATTGGCGGCGACATCCGGTCGTCTCGGCGTAGCCGCGCATCATCTCCAGCCGGGAGCGGTTGAGCTGCTGATGAGTCTCCGCAACCTCCACCGCCCGCTCTACTGCCTGTGCCGCAGCGAACTCGGGGTCGAGGTATTCCAGCCGACCCTCGGCCGTGGTGGCCACCGCGCCAGCCTGCTCAAGGAGATTCAGCGCCCTGGTCCGTTTGGTGGCCGGAAGGTCCAGCTGGTTCTTGAGCTCCTTGGTGGTCACGGGCTTGTCCTGGGTCCGCACAGCTCGGGCCACCTCGGTGAGCGCGTCGACTGGGGGTTTGCTGGTGGTGAGCAACTTCTGCAGGCCCAAATCTTCGGGACGGTAGAACAACACCACCTCGGCGGGCTTGTCATCCCGGCCGGTCCGGCCAATTTCCTGGTAGTAAGAGTCCAGGGATGCGGGGACACTGGCATGGAAGACAAACCGCACGTTCGGCTTGTCGATGCCCATGCCAAACGCTGAAGTCGCCACCACGACCTCCAGCTCGTCGTCCATGAATTCTTGCTGCACCCGCTGACGGTCCGCGCGCTTCATCCCGGCGTGGTATGCGGCGGCGCGGAGGCCTCGGGCGTCCAATTCCGCCGCGTAGGACTCGGCGTCCTTGCGGGTCGCCGTATACACCAGACCGGGCTTGAGCTGCTCGACTACCCGTTCAACCAACTCCCGCCGCTTGTCCGCGTCGTCGATGAAGCGTTCGACCTTCAGGTACAGGTTTGGCCGGTCGAAGCTGGCGATGACCTCCTGCGGGTTCTGCAGACCCAGCTGCTCGATGATGTCGGCGCGGATCGGCGGCGCCGCGGTCGCCGTCAGGGCTATCACGGTGGGATGGCCGAGGCGTTCGATGACCTTACCGAGACGCAGGTAATCGGGGCGGAAATCGTGACCCCACGCCGAGACACAGTGCGCCTCATCAACCACGAACAGCGAGGGTCTCCCCTCGGCGAGTTTGGCGACGACCTCGTCCTTCGCCAGCTGCTCGGGGGACAGGAACAGGTACTCCGCATCACCGTCTTGCACCGCCTGCCACGCTTGCTCCGTGGCCGATTGCCGTTGGTCGGAGTTGACCACGACCGCGTGGGGAGCTTGGGTGTCGTCCAGCCCGGCCACCTGGTCGCGCTGCAACGCGATCAGCGGAGACACCACGACCGTCGAGCCGCTCATCAGCACCGCGGGCACCTGATAGATCGCCGACTTCCCCGCGCCCGTGGGCAGCACAACCAGCACGTCGCGCCCGGCCATGATGTGCTCCATCGCCGTGAGCTGCTCGTCCCGTAGCTGCGACCAGCCGAACGTTGTCTCAGCGACCTCGCGCAGTTGCGCAGTCTGGGTTCCCCGCGGTCTCCGCCGTCCACCAGGCACCCGGAAGGCTTCCCCTCGATACCGCGGCCAAACCCGGTGGCATCCGGCTACTGTTATCGCCGTGGCCGACTCAACCGGTGAGGAGCTGGCCGAGGCCTTCGGCGAGATCGCCCGGCAGCTGCAGGCCGAGCAGACTCCACACCAGGTGCTGAACCGGATCGCCACGGTGGCGGTGAAACTGGTAAAGGGCTGCGACCACGCCGGGATCTCCATCGTTCGCCGACAGGGTTCCATCGACACCCCCGTCGCTAGCGACGACGTCTCGCCAGCAGTGGACGCCATTCAGTACGAGGTCGGCCAGGGACCCTGCCTGGAAGCCATCGAAGAGCACGAGTCTTACCTGATCGACGATCTGCTAACCGAAGACCGCTGGCCGGCCTTCAGCCGACGCGCCGCTGAGGAAACCGGCGTGCGCAGCATGCTGTCGATGCGGCTGTTCGTCGAGGAGGGCACCCTGGGTGCGCTCAACTTTTACTCCCACCAGCCCGACGCCTTCGATGAGCACGCCCGCGCGGTGGGCGCTGTCCTGGCCGCGCACGCCGCCGTCGCGATCAGTGCCTCGCGGGAACGCGAGCGTGTGGAGAATTTGGAGAAGGCGCTGGAGTCCAATCGGGAAATCGGCATCGCGATCGGCATCCTGATGGCCCGCGGCCTGCACACCCGCGAGCAGGCCTTCGACGTGCTGCGCCGCGCCTCTCAACAACTGAACATCAAGCTTCGCGACATCGCCAGCACCCTGGCCGACACCGGAGAGCTCCCCGGCCGTGACACGCTCCCCGAGGCTAACCGCAGCGCACCAGCGAACGGCTGACCATCCGGGACGGTGCGGGTGAGGAGATGGCCCTCAGCTGCGCGCCGTCTGCTGCGCCACCTGGGGCGAATGGACCCCCTTGCGTATCCATCCCGCGGCGGCGTCGGCGGAAAATCCGGCCATGACCCATTGCGTGGCCAGCATCACAGGATGTACTCCCGTCTCGGCGGCGCCCTGCCGCACGAGGTGCGCCAATCTGATCAGCTCAACGTTTCTGCACACGTAGCCAATGCCGCGCCGATTGTGCGTACCGGGCCCCGCGGATGAATCGCTGAACAGTTGCAGGCCGCGTTCGGCGAGCAGCTCACGGGCCAGCGCCTCCGGCGGCTCTGGGTGCGAGATTGGTACGCCCGAGGTGATCCACTCCACGATCGCTCCGGGCGCCGAGCCACCGTTGAGCTCCCGGAGCTCCAGGGTCCACGAGGCCCCCACCGAGCGGCACCACACCGCGGCGAGCACGCCCGCCGCCGCGCCGTCTGACGTGGGTCGCCCGACCGCACCCCATCCCGTTGAGCTCACTGGATGGTCAATGTGATGTCCAGCCCGGTGATCGCCAGGATGCGGCGGGTCATGCGGGTTGGGTGGGTGAGCACGAGCCGGCCGCCGGTTGCGCGGAGGACCTGGTCGGCCTGGAGGAACACGGTCAGCCCAGCGGCGCTGAGAAACGTCAGCTCGGACAGGTCAAGGGTGATCTGGCGGTGGCCGTTACGACACAGCTGATTCAGCAACCGTTCCAGACCGGGAGCGGTGTTCGAATCCAGCTCGCCGCGCAGCTGCATGCAGCTGCCGGCGGTGCTGGTAGGGATCACGACATCGAAGCACGCCAGCTGGCCCTGGGTGAGCTGGTCGATCGCCTGGCACATCCGCATGCCTCCCGGGGTCCTGAGAAGCCCGGGCTGCGGAGCCGCGGGTGCGCTGTGGCTGAATACCGCTGTCCGGGCGTGGCCTATGAACGGCTGGTAGTTCAACCATCTCAGAGCCTACCCACCATCGGAGGCCGTCGGGGATCTTCGACCGAGAATCGCTCAGAAGGACGTCGCCTCGGGCTTGGTTCCGGGTTCGCCGCGGCTGATGGTCTCGACCAGTTCGGCGGCCACCACTCGAAGTTTGATATTGCGACGTTGCGAGATGGTGCGCAGCGCAGCGAAGCCCTGCTCCGGGGTGCCGCGCTGGTGAGCCATGATGATCCCGATGGCCTGGTCGATGACCGACCGGGAGGACAACGCGACCCGGAGGTGATCGGATAGGGTCACTTCGTCGAAGTGGCGCAGCGGTCACCGCGATCGCCGCCTGCCCGGCCAGCAGCGCAACCAGCTGCCGGTCGGTAGCCCCAAAAGCGTGCGGAGTGCTGGCGTAGAGGTTGAGCACCCCGACCGGTTTGCCGCTCACGATCAGCGGCACCGAGTACACGCTCAAAATCCCGTATCCCATCGCCATCGTGGGGTAGTTGCCCCACCGATCCTCGACTCGCAGGTCCGGGGCGTCGATGATCTCCCCGCTGGCCAACGCGTCCAGGCATGGACCGGTGTCCAGCTCATATTGCTGTTCGTCGAGCTGGCTGGCCATCTCATCAGCCACCGCCACGGTGAACACCCGGCCTTGCTCGGCCAGGGTGATCCCACAGGTCACCGCCGGCTCGACGGTGCGCACCGCTAACTCCGCCACCTCCTGCACCAGCTCGGTAAACGAGTCGGTGGCTAGCAACAACCCCGCCAGCTCCGACAGCGCAGAATTCAGCGAAGGGGGGAACTCTTCGGACATCCGCGTCGACCCGACCCGCCGGCACGAGATTATCCGCCCCGGCGTGATAGTTCATTCGCCAAGAACGGCGCAACGGTCCGGCCGCAACGCGAGGACGCCCTCAGTAGCGACCAGTCTGGCACACCACAGGCCAGCTGACAGCCGCAAGCAGCGGAAGGTATACACGGCAGTCACGTGATCCTGCTTTCGCCGACGACCGCAGCGAACAGCGCGAGGAGGCGGTCGACGTGAGTGTCGAACGCAAAGAGCGTGCGCTGCTCCCACGCAGCGGCCTGCCGGCGTTGCATGGCAGCGTGGTCGGCAAGTTGCGCACAGAGGTCCTCAACGTCGGTATAGCGCACCCCGAAACCGTGGGCTGCGATCAGCCGCGACGCCGCGACCACACAGCCGGGGCTGTGCTGCTGCAGTAGCGGTACGCCGGCCGCCAGCAGCGGGGGGATGCGCGCCGGGTAGTTGAGGTCATCCCAGCTGGCCCGGCGCAGATCCCCACCGTTGTCACTGTGCACCCGGTGCAGCCAGCCGGCGTCGTAGCGGGACAACACCCGCACCCAGTTACGCTGATCCACGTGCGGGTGCACGTGGACATACCCAGGGGCCGCCTGCTGGGCCTGGTGCAGCCACGAGGTCCAGGCCCCCTTGGGGCCAGGAGCGCGGACCAGTCCGTGGAAGTGGATGTGGATACTGTGTGTGGTCAGGGTGCGGACAAGCGAGGCGTCCAGGCCCAAAGGGCGACCCAGGACCACCGTATGAACCTGGCCGTCGCGCTCGGATAGCGGCTGGGTGCGCTGGTCGGTGAACCAGTCCGCCTTGGGTAGATCTCCGTCGAGCACCAGCGTGTGCTCTTCCGGTAGGCGGCCGGGCAGTGCGGCCTGGAACCAGCCGCGTTCCTCCGGGCTGGAGTAGACCTGGGCAGCCGAGCGTGTGTACAGGTCGACCAGCTGTCCCCATTCGCCACGGCGGATGCTGTGGTGAGGTGCTTCCTTGAAGTGCCAGACGAACGGCACGCCCAGGTCGACTTCGAGCACCGCGTGCGCAAAAGGCACGGCCCGCCAGCCGAGCAGGCCATAGATGACATCCGGTCGCAGCCGGCGGATCGCGTCCTGCCAGTTGTGCCGGGGCAGGTCCTCGACGTGGCCGAACGGCAGCGGGCCCACGGTGTTGTCACCTAGCCCGTCCGGGGTCCACAGCCCGTAGAGCCGGTGACCGCGCTCTTCCAGGGCAAGGATGCGCTCGGGGTTGAAGGACAACTCCCCGACCAGCAAGATCTTCAGCCCGTCGACGCGGGGCAAGCTTGCTGGCCGCTCCCGGAACCGCTGGTAGAGGGCGATCTCGTCGGTGTAGCCGCTGTCGGTGGAGTGCAAGCGCAGCGGACGGGTGACGCCGTATCGGTGGCGGAACACGTTGAGCCCCCCATCGAAGGACTCGCGGATGGCCTTGTGGCGCTGCCCCGGGTGATCCGTCCACTCGCAGGTGATGCATCCGGTGGCGCGGGTAGGGCCGCGTTGCCGCAGCGCCGCCCAGAACAGCCGCTCCAGGTCATTGCTTTCCAGCTCGTCACGCTCGACCCAGCGATCATTGGTGCGCCGGTGCATCACCTGTACCAGTTGCAGGTCGTGGCCGGGTGGCGCGCTGGTCGAGGCCGCACGGCCGTGGTGGCGTACCCCGGACCAGGCGAGCACGACCTCGGGATCGGCCATGACGGCCAGCAGTCGGGCCAGGTGATCGTGGTCGTACAGGTCGTCTGAGGGCAGATAGGCGATCAGTGGGGCGCGACTGAGCGCGAGACCGGCATTGAGTGCTGCTCCCAGGCCGTGGTTGCTCGGCAGCCGGTGACAACGGATCCGGGCGTCGGTGAGGAAAGGCTTAACAACCGCGGGCGTGTCGTCGGTGCAGCCGTCGTCGATGACAACCAGTTCCCACTCTGGGATCGTTTGGGCGAGTAGGCTGCCCACCGCCCGGGCCAGAAATGCCGCCTGGTTGAACGTCGGCATCAGCACGCACACCCGGGGTCCGGCGCTGGAACGGATCACCGGAGCAGCCGCAAGCACATGCGGTCCCTCGGGATCCCGGCGTCCCACCAATGCCCGATCCGACCGTTCATTGACCCTCCCTCGACGCCGGGCCGCTCACCCATCACAGTTCGATAGATACCTGTTACTTGCTGTGCAAACAGGGGCCGCCAGCGGCTCGACGGACACCACCGCCAGGTCAGGTATGTAGGTGCTCCCAGGCGAGGGTGACTCGATCAGGGAGGTGACCTGGTCAATCAGCGCGGACTCGCCGCGGGTGTCGATGCACCCACGACGGTGGCGGCCAGCTCGGTCGCGGCGAGGCCGCGGACCCGAGCGTCGATCTCGCTCGGACACTGTCTACCCGCTTAACACTTAAATTTTAGTCGGTATACGGTAGCGTTGTGAACGCCCGAGAGGTGGTGAAACGAATCCGCAAGGCAGCCCGTGTCCATCGGCTTGACGTGGAAGAACGCCTCAGCAAAGGCTCGCACCGGCGCTACATCGTCGATGGCCACTGTTCTACAACTGTTTCATGGCACCCCGGTGATATTCCGAACGGAACACTCAACAAGATCGAAGAGCAACTTCGCCACTGCCTGGGAAGTGATTGGCTACGGAAGTGAACACCATAGTGACTGTCACAGCCGTTTACGAGCGCGACGTTCAGGGTCGATGGCTCGTCCATATCGCGGAAGAGCCACGCTGTCATACCTGGGCGCGTTCCTATGCGTCCGCGCGTCGTGAGATCATCGATGCTGCCGAGCTCTGGCTCGATGAACTCGGCGTTGAATCGCTCGACAACCTCGACATCCGTGATGAGGTGCGAATCGCCGGCGCCGAGCAGGCACGTGAGCTCGCGCAGACCCGCGAGGAATTGACCCGTCGGCTGGCCAAAGTGCGGGCCATGGTCGATGAGGCGGCCCGCCGGCTGGTCGCCGAAGGTGTCTCGGTGCGAGACGTGGCCGACCTCCTAGGCATCAGTCCCGGCCGGGTCTCCCAAGTCGTTCGCCACTCTCCCCGCAGCGCCTGACCTCAGCGCGGAGCCGACCTGCCAGGTCAGGTATGCAGGTGCTCCCAGGCGAGGGTTTGTTCGCCGAGTTCGGTGATCGTGGCGAGCAGGCTGAGTCGGGCGGCGCGGCGTTCGGGGTTGTCGTCCATGACGTAGACCTGGTCGAAGAACTCGGCGACGGCGTGGGTGAGGTCGATGGTGGCGCTGGTGTAGTGGTCGAGGTTGGTGATTCCTTCGACGGTGGCGCGGGTCTTGCCGAGGGTGTCGTGCAGCCGGATCTCGGCGGGTTCGACCAGGACGCCGGGGTCGTAGTGGGGGGTGGCGTCGGGGGGGACGATTCTGCGGGCCCGCTGCATGGTCTGGACCAACCGGTCGAAGTCGGGTGTGCCGGCCAGGGCCGCGAGTTGGGTGAGGATCGCCTCGGTGCGGGCGGGGCATTCGGCGTCCAGCCGAGCCAGCGCGTCCTGCATCGTCAGCACGTCAGATGCTCCGTCCATTGATCCCCCCACCCCGACCCACCGGCCAGGACAGGCCGGTAAGACTGTCCTGGCCGCAGGTTACCGAGCGTGCCCGACTCCTCGGGCGGCGCCCGTTCCACCTCAAGCGGCCGCAGCTGCACCGACAGCTCACCGTCGAAGGCCAGGGTGTGTCCGTTGGCCGGGTCGAACGCCGGGCCGCCGAACAGGGCGATCGCCTCGGCGACCTCCGCCAAGCGGGCGTAGCGGCCCAGCGGCACCAGCCCAACCAACGCCGGCGACGCCTCGCCGTCGGCGGCGGTGCTGGTCGACTCGGCTAGCGGACCCAGCGCGAAGGCCCGCACCGACAGCCGCGACCCGTATTCCCGAGTCGGCCAGCGGCCAGGGCGAAGGCGCGCAGCGCAGCGTAGGCGCCGGTCAGGTTCTGCGTGACCGCGGTGGCGAAGATGTCGGTCGAGGTGTCTTCGATGCGGGTCAGCGGCGGTACCCAGCCGGCAGTGTGGTACAGCTCCGCCCGCGTGCAGCCGGCCAGCTGCAAGGCCAGCAGCTCCGCGAACGCCGGGTCGGTAACGTCGCAGCCGATCACCGGTACCGGGCCGTCGCTGCTGACCCGGTCGACGGCGATAAGGCGGCCGGACACCGAGCGCAGGTGCGCTGCCAGCGCCGAGCCGACCTGCCCGGCGGCGCCGACGACGACCCGGCAGACGCTCACGCTCACCGTGGTCACACGTAGCCACTCCAACGCGGGATCAGCCGCCACTCACCGATCTACTCCGTGCCACGATCAGCAACCTCCAGCGAGCGGGCCAGCAAGCTGCGGACCGTGTCCGGGTCCTGTAGCAGGCCCAAGCCCCGCCGGATGCGTCTGGTGGCCTCGCCGAGCCGATCAGGGTCGGCGGCGGTCCACCACCGCCGGTCCGGCGCGGCCGGGTCGAGGACAGCGCGGAGTAGAAGTTCGGCAGCTCTAGCCATCGGGCGTGCACCACGTCCAGCGACAGCGGTACCGGGACGTGGTCCATCTGCTCGGCTAGGCCGTCGAGCACCTTGCGCGCCAGCGTCAGGTCGTCCCCGGACTCCACCGCAACGAGGAGGTCCAAGTCTGATTCCTCGCAGGGCGCCTTGACTGAGATTGGCGATTGGGAGCCTTCGACCAGCACCGGCAGGTGACCACTCGCCGCGGCGAACAGCCGGTCAGCCAGCAGCGCGTAGCCGACTCCGGCCAGCAGACAGTCGTGTGCTTGATCGGGGTCATCCATGACCTCGGTCCCCTT
>JALZHU010000379.1 GCA_030860695.1 Actinomycetota bacterium | reverse complement strand
TTGGCGGCGACTCGCACAACTCCGCCGGCGGAGACGGGGCTGTCGCATTGGTCGAGCCGACAGATGGTGGCGTTCATCAAGCGAACCGAGGGTGTGTCCGTGTCGCACCATTATGTGGCGAAGCTGTGGCGCGAGAACGGATTGAAGCCACACCGGGCAGGCACGTTCAAGGTGAGCAAAGATTCGGCGTTCGCCGAGAAGGTCGCCGACATCGTCGGGCTCTACTTCGACCCCCCAGGTGGGGCCGTGGTGCTGTCGATGGACGACAAGACGCAGATCCAGGCCCTGGACCGGACCCAGCCGATGCTGCCGATCGAGTTCGACGCGACCGAGAAACGCACCCATGACTACGTCCGCCATGGCACAACGAATCTGTTTGCCGCGCTAAACGTGGGCACCGGTGAAGTCTTCGGTGAGTGCAAACCTACCCGTGACGGTGAGGACTTCCTGGCTTTCCTCAAGAAAGCTGTGAAGCCGCACGCTGGCAAGGACATCCATGTGGTGTTGGACAACCTGTCCACTCACACCACCCCGGACGTGCAGGCCTGGTTGGAGAAGAATCCGCACATCCATTTTCACTTCACCCCGGTCGGCTCGTCTTGGCTCAACCAGATCGAAACGTGGTTTGGCATTATCACTCGCCAGTCCATCCGTCGGGGCACGTTCAGCAGTGTCAAAGTCCTGATCAAGCAGATACGCGACTACATCACGCACTGGAACGCCAGCGCCACCCCGTTCGTCTGGACCGCTACCGCCGATGAGATCCTCGCCAAGGTTCGCCTCGTCGAGGCCAATATCAAGAAACTCGTCGACAACAACGCTAAGTAAAGAGAGTGGAATTACGCGACACTAGCAGCTCCCTTTGTAAGCGGATCGGCTTGCGAACGACTTCGCTGTGCCGACTCCCACGCGCCAGACCAGTGGGTGGCGCAGCGAAGGTTCATCCAGCGGGACCGGAACCGCTTTGCATAACGCACGACGCCGGTGCGCGTCACCTGTCCGCGAGTTCGATGATCGGGTATTCGGGCCACCACATGGCCTGGTGCACCTGCAGGACGGGGTCGTCCACGGATACCTGCGCCAGCCCCTCCTTGGCCGCGGCGACCGCGACGGCCACAGCTACGGCGGCCGAGACGGTGCGTAGGTTTTCGACCGGCGGGAGCAGCGGCGCTTCGGGAGCGGTAGCGTCGCAGAACTGGGCAACGGCGTCCGCAGCCGCGGCGATCATCGGTTGGTTGATCCGTCGGGCACGGGCCACCGTGACGCCGAGGCCGAGGCCGAGGCCGGGGAAGACCAGGGCGTTGTTGGCTTGGGCGATGTGATGGGTGATCCCGCCGTGGGCGACCGGGTGAAACGGGCTGCCGGTGGCGACCAATGCCCGGCCGCCTGTCCACTGGATCAGGTCTTCGGGCAGCGCTTCGCATTTCGACGTGGGGTTGGACAGTGGCATGATGATCGGCCGTTCGGTGTGTGCGGCCATGTCTTTGACGATGGCTTCGGTGAACGCGCCGGCCTGCGTCGAGGTGCCGATGAGCATGGTGGGCCGCACGGCTGACACGACGTTGGCGAGGCTGACCCCGGTGCCCAGGGTGATTGCGGTGCCCGCACCAGTGGACCAGCTGGCCACCTCGGCCGCACTCCGTGCGTAGGGGACCTGGAAGTCGCGCAGGTAGGGTGCGTTGTCGATCAGCAGGCCTCGGCTGCCCAGGGCGTAAAAGCGCGCGGTGGCCTCGGCTGGGGACAGCCCTTGGTGGATCATGACATTACGGATCATGTCGGCGATGCCCAGCCCAGCAGTGCCGACGCCGTGGATGACCACCCGCTGGTCGCGTATCCGAGACCCCGCTGCCCGGACAGCGCAGAGCGCTGCGGCCAGCACAACCGCGGCGGTGTCCTGCAGGTCGTCGTTGAAGGTGCACACTTGGTCGGCGTATTTGTTCAGGATGCGCCGCGCGTTGCCGGCCCCGAAGTCCTCCCAGTGCAGCATCGCATTCGGAAACAGCTTGGTGGCAGTGGTGACGTAGGCCTCGATGAAATCGTCGTAGCGCTGGTCGCGGACCCGGGCATGTCGGGCACCCAGGTATGTCTTGTCGTGAAGAAGCGCCGCGTTGTCGGTGCCGGTGTCCAGCACCACGGGGAGCATCCGGTGTGGATGCATACCCGCGGCGGCGGTGTAGACCACGAGCTTGCCGATCGCGATCTCGATGCCGCCCACGCCTTGATCACCGATGCCCAGGATGCCCTCTGAGTCGGTGGCCACGATCAGGTCGACGTCCTGGGCGCTCATGTCACAGTTGCGGAAGGACGCCTCCACGTCCTCAGGCCGGTCAAGGGACAAAAACACTCCACGCGGGCGACGGAATTCGTGGCTGAACCGTTCGATCGCCAGCCCAACCGTCGGCGTGTAGACCACCGGCAGCATCTCGGCGATGTGTGGCCCGGAGCCGTCCACGGTAGTCAGCTTCCGTAGTGGCCTAAGAGCAACTTATACCGCAGCAAAGACTCACTGAAGCGCGGCGCAGGTGATCGCTGTGGTCAGGGCCCACCCTCGGGGCTTGTTGGCGTGGACCAGCAACAACAACCAGCCCCAGGGTGGCGACCTCACGAGCATGCCGGTCGCGGCCTGCGGAGCGGCTTGCAGGCCGCATTCGAGACCCCGAAGACTAAAGGGCAGTGTTACGTTGGGGAAGAATCTACGTTCACGACGCGGGCTCGTTGGACAGGGAACATGCCGTTGTTTGTTATCCGCAGACCGCGGTGTTCGCAGCAACCACGGGCACGGTTCGAGTCGCCAATAGCAGGTTTGCTTCGTTGGCGGCTGGCGGTATCACCGTTGCGTCGGCGGGTGCGACGGTGACTGGTAGTTAATCGCCAGGGCTAGGCCAGGCCGGCAGGATGCCGCACCACGGTTCATCGATCACGTTGCGCCACCGAGCCACACCTTAACCGAAGAAGACCTCGGCCTCTGCCCGGCGCTGCTGGGGCACTGTTTTGACTGCTGCGGTGGCGTCGGACAGTTTCACCCGGATGATGTTGGTGCCGCGCAGTGCGACCATCACGCCACGATCGCCCTCGTGCACCGCGTCGACTGCATGCAGGCCGAATCGGGTAGCCAGCACCCGGTCGTAGGCAGTGGGTGTGCCGCCGCGCTGAATGTGTCCTAATACCACGGCGCGGGATTCGGCGCCGGTGCGGTCAGCGATCTGGTCGGCCAACCAGATGCCGACGCCGCCGAGGCGCTTGTGACCGAAGGCGTCGACCTCCATGGTGGCGAGTAGCTCCGCGCCACCCACGGGTACCGCACCCTCGGCGACCACAACGATCGCGGCATCGTCTCGCTGAAGGCATTGCAGGACCCACTGGCACACCCGGTCTACGGAGAAGGGCCGTTCCGGCATCAGGATGGCATTCGCCCCACCGGCCATTCCGGAGTGCAGCGCGATCCAGCCCGCGTTGCGGCCCATCACCTCCACAACGGCCGCCCGGTGGTGTGATTCAGCGGTAGTCCTCAGCCGGTCGATCGCCTCGGTCGCAATATGCACCGCGGTATCGAACCCGAAGGTGTAGTCGGTGGCGCTCAGATCGTTGTCGATGGTCTTAGGCACGCCGACCACGGCAATTCCGTCCTCGTTCAGCCGGCTGGCCACCCCTAGGGTGTCTTCGCCGCCGATTGCGATCAAAGCCTCCACGTCGTGCTCGGCGAGCGTCTGCTTGATCTTCTCAGCGCCGCCGTTGCGGTAGGGGTTGGTGCGCGAGGTGCGCAGGATAGTGCCGCCAAGCGGGAGGATGTCTTCTACGTCAGCCAGACCGAGCGGCTGAATTAACCCTTCCAGCAGACCCCGCCAGCCATCCCGGAACCCGATGATCTCGTGCCCGTAGACCTTGATGCCCTTGCGGACCACTGCCCGGATCACCGCATTGAGACCTGGACAATCACCACCGCCCGTGAGCACCCCAATGCGCATGTCGATTCACCCCTCCCACTCCATCCCCGGGTTGACCGTCCTCGCCAGGTTCCACGGTGCGTGAGGAAAGAGCAATCACTCCGGCCGGTCGTGGCTTGGAAACTCCGCCCAACGCGAACCAAGACAACAAGCCTGTCCGAGGCCAAGACCGTAGACACCGACCAAAGGACAGGGTAGTTCATCGTTCACAACGTCCTCTTCTGCCGCTGACCGTGCGTGGGTGCTGGCGCAGGCCATGTCCTAACGGCCCCGTAAGCGGATCGGCCTTTAGGAATGATGAGTTGCTTTCACGCGTCAGTGGCCCCGAGTTCGGG
>JALZHU010000378.1:343-4291 GCA_030860695.1 Actinomycetota bacterium | reverse complement strand
GACCATGATCACGTCTGGAGGGAAGCGGAAGCCAGCGAACCCGGACTGCGGTGATGGGGCTCGACGAGGGCGACGGCGCATCAGCACAGCCTGCCCGACCTCGCCCTCCCCAGATGCAACAGCCCCCCGGTAACCCCAGCGCCGTGGCCAGTCTTGCCCCGGCCTGACCAGCCAACGCCAGCCCGATCGACTCCAGCATGCCGCGCAACAACACGGTGCACCGCCCGTGGCGTGTGGTCAGTCCGGCGACTTGCTCGACGAAGGCCCGCACCCCGCAGCCCTCGCCGTCGCAGAAAAACCGGCGCACCCGTAGGCGGATCTCCACCCGCCGCCCCGCCACCGCAGCGTCGGCCAGCTTGCGCGCATACCGGCTGTGCACCCGAGCCGACTCACCACCGCACCCCGGACAAGCGAGCTGCACGGCCCGCGGATGCGCCCAGATCCACACCGACCCACCGACCTCCTCGACCCGCTCGATCACCACATCCACCAAGTGCGGCAGGAGAACTCCATGATCATCACACGGCGCACATGATCACAGCTAGATGATCAAGAAGTCCGCAACGACACACCACAACGGGGCCAACTCGATCACGGAAAGTGGGCCAGATCCACGTCACGGTCAGGCACACATCCTGTGACTGTCGCGGTCGGCGAGAATCCGGTACTGGAGGCGCTGGCGCAGTGGGCGGCGATGGTCGCCGCTACCTCTCAGACCGATGTCAATCAGCTCTCAGCGTGGGCACGACTACGCGGCACGGTGGGCTATCAGCCACTGTATGTCCTGGTCTGGCGCGGCAGCGATCTGGTGGCAGGTGCACAGATTTACATCGGCGCTTCGTCCAGCCCCCCGGAGGGCGCCATGGACATCAGCTTCGAACTGCTCTCCCGCGGGTTTCGGCCCTTCCTACGCCGAAGGGCCCTTCGGGTTCAGTGCGTATCGATCTCAGGATCGACGAGGCGGCGCTGCGGCGTGGCCTGGAGCAAGCGACTGCGCACGTAGACTAACCAGTGGCAGGCGCGGGGGTCACGGTGCGCCGCGGCACGGAGGAGGATCTCGGGCTGCCGAGTGACCTCATTGGCCATTCCGCCGAGCACCAGGGGTATGAGCCGCTGTCGACCGATTACCTCCGCGCGCTGTATCGCCTGCTGGCGCCCGCGGGGCACGTGGTGTTGTTCATCGGCGAAGTACACGACACACCCATGGCCGCCGAGCTGTACACCGCCTGCGGCGGCATGCTGCGCTTGCGCCTGCGTGGGCTGGACCGATCCGGGCAAGCCCCGGCGTGGCCACCCCGCTGGACAGCGCAACGGGTACAGCCGCACACCTGGGCGCTGGTGGCCTGATACACCACCCCGCCTTCCACATTGGCAGATCGGCCGCCGCCTGGGGTGGCCCTGCCCGGGCGCGTGAGGTGGGCCGGTTGGTGAAGTGCCCGGTGAGCAGCTGCTCGGTCACCGCTTGGGAATCCGCCGGGACTGGTGCGCTGTCCCTCGACCGCATGCTGCCGGCTGCCGATGGGGTGGCTGACTCTGGAAACACTGGTGCAGCACCACATCTCAGCGGCGGCCAACCCCGGCCAGCCCGGCTACCAACGTCGACGGGCTGGCTGCGTCGTCGCCGGACTGTCACGTCTCGCAGTGTGATGCCCGGCACTAGGCGGCCGACCTCGGCCAGATAACGCTTGGTGAAGCGGGTGGCGGCGACGGGTCCGAAGAAGGGGTGCCGGTATCGGAAGGCGAGGTGCATGCGCCCGACGACAGCGGCCACGCCCAGGGAGAGGCCGCCTGGCATCTGAGCCGGTGCCGAGAACCACGCCTCGCTGGTCTGGCGCGTCTCCGGACCGAAGCAGGGCGCCTGGTCTAGCTGTCCGAGGTTGGAGAGCAACTCGCCTTGTATTACCTTAACCCCATAGCTCATCAGCTCCTGCGTTCACGTAAACCTAAGTGTTGCAAAATTCTACTATGACTTGCAAGCCGTAATGATCTGATAATGCTGGCTGTTCTTTGAGAACATGCATAGCCTCAGCTATCCTCAGCGAAGGACTTCGTGCAACGAAAACGTAATCGATGCGGCGCGGACTTCGGCTGGACGGAAGAAATTCCGAACGGAAAGTTGGATGACCATCCTCCTCGAATACGTCTATAACATCTACCTGCTCTCGAAATTCTCGATAGAAAACGCTTTCCGCTGCGGTATTAAAGTCACCTGATACTAATACAGGTCCGCTCGTCGTATTAATTAATTTAGCCAGCTGCGACAACTGAGCTCGATGCATACCCGCGAACCGATTGGACATTGACCAATCTCCTGCACTGTTAGCCGAGGTATGCACGTTGAGCAGTAATACCCCAGTTGCCTTGTGACGAGTTAACAACACACCATGTAGGCCGAGCGTGAGGCGCGTTCGAAGCGGCAGGGCAGAAAGTGCGGCCGCCGCTGGCCGTCGAAATCGCACATACTCATAGTTCTCAAGAGTCTCCACGGAGAATGTTGCCAATCCACCCTTTGGGCCCATGACTGAGGGCAGGAATCCCACATTTGGTAAGCCTGGCATACTGCGGCGTAGTAGGCTCAAGTGACGCCAGGTGAACACTTCCTGGCATTGCACTACATCTGGATTCAAATAAGATATAGCTTCTGCTAGTGCAACGTAGCGAGTAGCGAATCCACGTTTCCAAAACGGCGCGCCTTGGGTGTTGATCGATATAATCTTCACCCTAGTCACAACTAGTTCTCGCTTTCCTTACAAAGGAATCAAGGCAGTGCCTCCGACGCTGCGTCCGGCCTCCGGGTGCTTCACCAGCCTACGGCGCTACGGGCACCCCCGCCGAAGCTAGGGCCGAAATTTGGTCCGTCGCAGCCATGTTCGCGACGAAGGGCAAGACGAACACGAGGTAGTCTCCCGAAACTCATATCGCTATCGAAGGCTTCGAACCAAGATCACCGTCACCTCGCGGAGCTGCTCTAACAAGTCAGGGCGATTCTAATAGTGTCTTAGGAGGTCGAACACACTGAACCGTATTCGCAAGTAGAGCTGATCAGCTCGGCTAGTCATCCCTGAAGGAGTGCAAGCTTCGCCGTCGGGGCGCGTTATCATCAAGGGGCTCGGCGCGGTGACCCCGCCCTGTGGGTGCCGAAAACCTCGGTTCCGTCATGCGGCCTGCTGATATTCGTTGATCAAGCCTCCGAGCAGTCGGACACGTCGCACTTGGGCTGGCGGTGGTCCGGGGGTTTCTTCGTGCGGGTCGGGTGGTCGTTGGCCGAGGGTGCGGTGTGGCCGGTGAGAGTTGTTGTGCCGGGCGTATGCGGACAAGACCCTGGTGCGTGGCGTTGGTGGGAGATCAGGATGCGATCGGCGCACTCGCTGCGGATGGTGCGCACGCACCGCTTGGCAGAACAGTTCGCCCGGGAGTGCGCGGCGGTGTGGTGATGATCGTGATGTTCTCGCTGCCGAACACGGTGTCGAAGCTGGTGGTGACCTGGGCGTCTTGGTGCACGGATCGGGTGGCGACCTTGAGGACGAAGAAGACGTAGATCCGCTTGAGGGTGACGGTGCAGTCCACGTGGAAAAAGTCACAGGCCAGCAACGTCGACGCTTGGGCGTAGGAACTGCCGTCAGGTTGTGTCGGTGTCCCGGATTGGTGCCGGAGGTATCCGCCGCCGCTGCAGAACACGGCGGATCGTCGACGCCCCCACGCGGTGACCGAGTTTGAGCAGCTCGCCCTGGATTCTTTGGTATCCCCAGGTGGGGTTCTCCTTGGCGATGCGCTCAATCAGCACAGCCACAGCGTCCTCCAGGGGTGGACGACCGAGGCGGTGTGGATACGTCCACTTCTTGGCGACCAGGCGACGATGCCAGCGCAGGATCGTGCCTGGTGTGACCAAGTGATACCTGCGCAGCATCGTCGGCAGTGCGCGGACGAGCGCGGCGAACAGCGCTCGTC
>JALZHU010000378.1:0-333 GCA_030860695.1 Actinomycetota bacterium | reverse complement strand
CCGCCCAGTCCACGCTCGGCCTCGGGTTGGCTCTGCGCAGTACGGCGACTTCGTGGCGCAACACCAGGAGCTCGACATCCTTGGACGCCGACGAGCGGCCGAGCAACAACACCCAAGCTCAGCAGCCATAGGAGGATCAAGTAGAGCAGACGCAATGACACGGCTAGCGATCATGCCCTGACGGCCCAGCGCCTGAGCACACAGGTCGGCAGTGTTGCGTTCACTGTGCGCAGCCATGGTTCAGCCCGGTGGTGGCGCTGTGATCAGATGGCGCGCGCGAGTTCGGTGAAGGCCGCCGGGAGCCGATGCCGCGGGTCAACATCGACACCGAGT
>JALZHU010000377.1 GCA_030860695.1 Actinomycetota bacterium | reverse complement strand
CCGACAGAGTGTGCAGATGGGCAAAGACCCGGGTGCGCATCCGGTGCAGGAAATTCTCTCCGATCCATGCCCCCAGATACTCGGAGAGGAAACCCAACGCTCCCACCACGAGCGTGATGCCCAGGAATGCCGCCGCCACAGCCGGGAACGCGGAGAAGTCCCGCGGAGTCAACACCTCATCAACCAGCACCTTGAACAACAAGATGGCGCCAGCGTCCACCAGCGGCGACACGATGATCAACGCCAAGGCCAGCCACAACCACCGCCGAAACGGTCGAGCATCAGGCCAAAACCGCCGGAACACCTCCCGCACACTCGCCGCGGGAGCCGCCTCCATCACATCCCCGCCATCCTCCGACACCGGACGGACCAGGGACCTCAGCATCTCCCGCACGGCCACCCCCTCATTCTGGCTACCTGGCTAGGCTTGGAGTGGGCGGTGACCCCCACCGTTGTATGGGTGAAAGCCACCGCCCACAACTATGGGACACTAGTTACCAGCGACCCCACTTGCCCCTGTGGCCCTTCTTGCCGTGCCACTTGCCCTTGTGGTGCCTCTTGCCCCGGCGGCGGCGCCTTTTGCCCCCGTGGCCCCAGTCGTCCCAATCGTCCTTATGGCGATCGAAGCCACCCTGGAAGATTTCTGTGATCCTCATATCCTCTCCCTCCTTCTATCCTGGGCACTCCTCTTCTCTTCCCAGGAAGAAGCATGTGTGTCCGCCCACTAGCGATAGAAAAGCCGACGTCGAGAACGAGACATCCTAGAGCGGGACAATGCTTGCCATCCCCGTGCAGTTATCCAGTGGTCGATCTACCATCAGTGGCGTGCGCACTCCTGCGACGCCTTGGCCTTCATCGCCAAGGTCAGCGGAGGCTGGATGGGTTGGGCCGGCAACTTCTTGATCATGAGATCCCCCCGCCATCGGATGGCTGACAATCCCGCGTGGCTTCAAACGGCGAGACGGCGACTGTTGCCGCCATCGCGTGACGCTTGTTCGACACTAGAATGTTTGTGGCGCTGCGTTGATACTTGATCGTGGCCAAGACACTCGATCGAGTGGTCGTATGTGTGGTCAGGTACAGTTCCTGCACAGTTGCTGACTTAAGGTGACTCAGCACTTCTCGGCAGCCGCGCGGACGGCTCGCTGGTGGCCGGTGTCCTCACTGCAGGGAGCTGGAGCGTTTGTGGATGTGGACGGTGACGTTCATGCCGGGGACCAGACCGAGGTCTCGGCCGTTGTCCAGTGCGATCTTGACCGGGATGACCTGGGTGACTTTCTGGAAGTTGCCGGCACTGTTGCTTTGAGGAAACAGCGAGAACTCCGCCGCGGCCCCGCCTTGGATCTCCCGGACGCGGCCAGTGAGCTGGGCATCGGGGAAGGCGTCGACGTCGATGTCGACGACCTGGCCGACACGGACTGCCTTGATGTCAGTTTCGTCAACCCGGGCGGTGACGAAGATCTCGTCTAAGTTATAGGCGACCGCAAGCTGGGTTCCGGTGGTGACAAACGTACCCGGCACACCGTTGTCCACGGCCACGGTGCCATCGGCTGGAGCGCGGACGCTCATGAGAGGTTGGACGAACCCACCCGGAATCTTGATGCGGCCAACGACCTGATCTTTTTCCACCACGCTACCTTGGCTGATCCGCCAGTCCTCCAACGTGCCACTGGCAGGCGCATTAATCATGATCTTGTCACCATCGACCTGGGCGTTGTCGGTGCTGACGTAATTGCGGGCATTCAGAAAGTAACTCGTGGCGAATCCACCGGCGGCGACCAGCGCCAAGATCAGGATCACGATCAGGGCAATGCGAGTGGAGCGTTTGAGCGTACGCCGTTGCGGTGTGGTGGCCGCGGTGCCATCGGGACGCGACTGGTCAGCGGGCGCGGGTGGTGCCGGTGCTGGGCCCTCCATGCTCACACCTCCCCGTCGATGTGATGGAGCCTCAGCTCGTAGGCTACGCGCCGTACCCTATCTTTGGGGAGGCTGGCGGCACGACGGAATTAAGGACGGATCAGCGGAAGGACCACCTCGTCGACGATTTCGATCAGCACCCGGTCGGGAATCGGTGAGCGATGCACCAGGAAATACTGGCGCAATAGGTCGGGGCCGACACTCGCGATGCGGGGCGTGAGCGCGGTGACGCGGACCTCGCCACGAACGGCGCCTCGCCGGAGCACGTCGAGTAAGAGGTTAACGCTGGGGTCAATGAAGCGGGTACGAATAACCTCCATGAGGTCGGGGTGCCGGATGGTTTCAGCCATCAGACCACGGACTGCCTCACCGGAGGCGCCGTTGAGCAGATTGGCGAATCCTTGAAGGCAGCTGAGGAGGTCCTCGCGGACACTTCCCGTGTCGGGCGGCTCGGCACAGCTGGGAAGGGTGTGGTGGACCGCGTCGGCGACCAGTTCGGCGCGGCTGGACCAGCGCCGATACAAGGATCCCTTGCTCGCGCGGGCTCGGTTGGCCACGTGCTCCATCTTCAGGTCGGCGTAGCCGACCGCGGTCAGCTCACCGAGGGTAGCTTCGAAGATTGCCGCGTAGAGGGCGTCGCCGCGGCGCCGCGGCCCCTTGCGGTGGTCGACCACGACCTTCGCAGGCTCGCAAGCCTCGCCCACGCTGCTCACGTCCACACCTCTCGTGCGCTAGGTAACACCAAGCGTTCCGCGTGAAGGGGAGAACACAGTAGAGCACGCGGCGTTCCTGATGGCACAGTGGTGCCATGACTCGCCCTGGAGGGGGCCCAGCGGTGACCCAGTCGGGGATGAGCCCCATCCGAGCACCCGGTCAACCGGGGGCCGCTGCGGCGGGCTGGGGACTGCCGCTGACGGTGCTGATCGCCGGAATGTTCATGTCGATCCTGGATATCAGCATCGTCAATGTGGCCATCCCCACCATTCAGAACGACTTCGGGGTGACCACCGATGAGGTGCAGTGGGTGGTCACCGCGTACACGCTGGCACTGGGCGTGGTCGTGCCGGTCACTGCCTGGCTGGGGGATCGCATTGGGTTGAGCCGGGTGTACAACCTGGCGCTGCTGGCGTTCGCCGCCGGGTCGGCGCTGTGCGGACTGGCCTGGGACCTCAACAGCCTCGTGATATTCCGGATTGTGCAGGCGATCCCCGGCGGGATCCTGCCAGTGATCACACTGTCAATCTTGTTTCGGATCGTGCCCAAGGACCGGTTCGGCGCCGCCATGGGCCTGTACGGTCTGGGAGTCGTGTTCGCCCCGGCAGTCGGGCCTCCCCTGGGTGGTTACCTGGTCGAGTACCTGGACTGGCGGCTGATCTTCTTTATCAACGTGCCCATCGGGATCCTGGGCGTGGTGGCCGCGGCGCTGGCGTTGCCGCGATTCCCCGCACGGCCGGGGCGGCGGTTCGACGTACTGGGTTTCGTCACCGTGGCAAGTGGGTTGTTCGCCTTGCTGCTGGCGATCTCAGAGGGGCAGGACTGGGGATGGAGTTCGTACCGGGTCCTGGGTCTGATCACTTATAGCGTGCTGAGCCTGGCGTTGTTCGCGGTGATCGAGCTCGAGGTCGCCGACCCATTGCTGGATATCCGGATATTCCGCTACTGGCCGTTCACCCACTCGCTGGTGTTGATTGCGCTGCTGATGGTTGTGATGTTCGGGGTGCTGTTCTACATCCCCCTGTTCCTGCAACAGGCCCAGGGATGGGGAGCGTTTGACGCCGGACTCACCCTGCTGCCCCAGGCGTTGGTGATGGCGGTGTTGATGCCGATCGCCGGGCGCATCTATGACCGCATCGGACCCCGTTGGCCAGCGGTCATCGGCTTGACGATTACGGCCATTGGCACCTATGCGTTGCACACGATCACCATCGACACCTCCCGCGAGGAGGTCATGTGGTTGCTGGTGCTGCAAGGTGTCGGTCTGGGGATCGCTATGATGCCGATCTTCACCCAGGGTATGGCGGTCCTCCCGGTGGCTCACGTCAACGCCGGGAGCGCGTTCAACAACGTCGTGCAGCGGGTCTCGGGCGCGCTCGGGATCGCCGTGCTCACCGCAATCTTTACCACCCAACAGGCCCAGCAGCTGGCCGGACGCGCCGCGCTGCTGCCCGCCAATACCACCACCCCCGAGCTCGGCCCGGCAGCCCCGGACTGGATGAGTCAGTACGCCACCTACCGGATGACCGAGCTGCAGGTCTTCGTCGCGGCGATCGACAACCTGCTCCTGATCGCCGCCGCGCTCAGCGCCCTGGCCGCGCTCGTGGCGCTGCTGCTGCGGTCCGGACCCGCCCCCGCACCGACCGGCTTCGTCCCGCCGGCGCCGGCGG
>JALZHU010000097.1 GCA_030860695.1 Actinomycetota bacterium | reverse complement strand
GTGCACGGCTCGCAACGCCGCACCCAGTTCCGACAGCCGATGTTGTATGCGCATATCTAGTGGCAGGGGGTCATCGGGATCATCCAGGACATCGAAGACCTGCCGGATACAGAGCTGGATCGTCCAGGACGTCAGGTCCTTGGTAGCGGGGTAGACCGGAATCAGTGGTCGGGTGAACTCGGCGAGCTTGTCGGCGTCGCCGTCGAGCAGTTGGAAACTCGGATGAGTGAGTTGGAGCGTGCGGCGGTACCGCGACACTCGCCCAGCAAACAGCGCCTGCCGACCCGGGGTGAGCAACATGGGTAACCGATGTTGATTGAAGAACGTGAGGTTCAGCGTACGGGTGCCGTCCCAGATCACCGCGTTCTGAATGGTGCCCTTCTTGCTCTGCATCCGCCTTGAGCTGCAGCTGCGGACCTCGGCGACCACCGTAACGTCTTCCCCCATCTCAAGACTGGCGATGGGGGTGAGCTGGCCCTGGTCGGCGTAGCGGCGTGGGTAATGCCGCAGCAGGTCACCGACGGTGTGCACGTCCAACTGCCCAGCCAGCAGCGCCGCCGATTTCGCGTCGACCACCCGGTCGAGCGCATCATTTATCCTGACCACGACTTACTCCACCCGATGAGCAACCCGGCTCAGTCATCACCGCCAGCAGCGCCTCCAGCAACACGATCAGCTCCCGACCTCCCGCGTCCACCACCCCGGCCGTGGCCAGCGCCGCGAGCTGGCGAGGAGTTTCCGCCAGCGCACCGGCTGCGGCCGTAGCTGCCGATGCCACCTCGCCGAGTTCGTTGGATTGGACGGCCGCGGCCGCCTGCGCCGCCGCATGCAGCACCGTGAGCACCGTTCCGGAAATGGGATTGGATACCGCGGCCGTGGCTAGCTCATCAGCCCGGCGCAGCCCTTCCCGCAGTGCCGCACCATCCCAGACCGGGCCATCCAAGCGGGGGCCGATAAGGGGCTCCGCCAAGCCTCGCAGTACCTGGGACAAGATCACCCCGGAGTTGACCCGCGTCCCCCTCAGCGCGCCACGGGCAAGCACAGCGACCGTACTGCCCGGTGCGTCCCGGCCGTCACCGTGATCCCGGAGCACTGCATCCAGCCCGGCCCGCATGGTGGCCAACAGATTGGAGCCGGTGTCCTGGTCGGCAACCGGGAACACGTTGAGTGCCTCTATCTCATCACGGTGCGCAGCCAGCGCATCGCAGCAGGTGGCTGCCCAGCGACGGACCGCCGCCCCGTCCAGCGACTGCAACACCGCGGCTCCTCACCGCCTTCGTCCGGGCTAGTCGGTCGAAGATTACCGATCCACAGCTGTCCCCAGTTAGATCTGTCCCCCGGTATGTAGCGCGCGGATCATCCGGCTACCCTTGCTCAGAAACCTCGCGATGAACCCAGGGAGTGTGACGTGGCTGCCGTGTGCGACGTCTGCGGCAAGGGGCCGGGCTTCGGCATGTCGGTCTCGCACTCGCACCGGCGGACCCACCGCCGGTGGAACCCAAATATCCAGACCGTTCGAGCGAAAATCGGTATTAGCCAGCGTCGGCGTCTGAACGTCTGCACCTCCTGCCTCAAAGCAGGCAAGGTCGTCCGGGGCTGATCGCCCCTGACCGCATTCGGACTCGCGTCAAGCCCGGACCGATCTAGGGCCCGGACCGATCTAGGGCAGAGTCCAGTCGACTGGTTCGGCTCCTAGGTCGACGAGGAGTGCGTTGGTGCGGCTGAAGGGGCGGGAGCCGAAGAAACCGCGGTCGGCTGACATTGGTGACGGGTGCGCGGACTCAATGCTCGGCACGTCAGAGAGCATCGGACGCAACGTGCGCGCGTCCCGGCCCCACAGGATCGCTACCAGCGGCCGCGCTGGACGCGCTACCAGCGCGCGGATGGCCTGCTCGGTGACGTCCTCCCAACCCTTGCCGCGGTGCGAGCCCGGGCGCCCGGGCTCCACCGTGAGCACCCTGTTGAGCAGCAGCACGCCGCGCCCTGCCCACGGGCTAAGATCCCCGCTGGACGGAGTGGGCAGCCCGAGGTCGTCGCTGTACTCGCGGAAGATGTTAACCAAACTGCCCGGTAGCGGCCGGATCTGCGGCTCGACCGAGAACGACAACCCCACTGCATGGCCGGGGGTCGGGTAGGGATCCTGGCCGACAATGAGCACCCGTACCTGGTCGAAGGGCTGGGTGAAGGCGCGCAAGATGTTGGCCCCTGACGGCAGGTAGCGCCGCCCCGCGGCGATTTCAGCCCGGAGGAACCTTCCGGCGGCGGTGATCTGGTCGGCCACCGGGGCCAGCGCACCAGCCCAACCGGTTTCCACGATCTCGTCCACAGCTGCTAGCACAGTGTGCGACCTTATCGAGCGGTCAGGATACCGACGGCGCCGCCACCGGAAGAAGCTTGCCGAAGCAGCGATTGCCCGGGCCGTACCGGTACATCCCGAATCGGGGGATCGCGGTGTAGCCCGATGAGGTATAAAGCCCGATCGCCTCGGGCTGGCGGATCCCGGTCTCGAGTACCAACCGCCGCCGACCCGCGGCGAGCGCCCGGCACTCTAATTCAGCAAGCAGCACCCGGGACAGGCCCCGCCCGCGCGCCGCCGGGACCACGTACATCCGTTTGAGCTCGGCATCCCCTGCGGCGAACTCTGGCCCGGGCTCGTGCGCTCACCAGCCACCGCAAGCCATTGCTATCCCGTCGAGGTAGCCCACAATGAACATCCCGCGCGGCGTCACGAACTCGCTGACCTCTATCGGCGTGGCGTCGCCGCCACCGTAGCGGCGGACGTATTCCTGTTGCAGCTCGGTGATCAGCCGGCGTGCGTCGGGATGGTCGAGGGTCACCGTCCGCATCTCCACGTCGGGCAGCCTACGGCTGCCCCGTGAGCGGCAATACGAGTTATCACCTGGATTGCCGCTCACGGGCGCGTCAGCGGACGAAGTGCGCCCAGCCCGCCGGGCCCTCATAGGGGCGATCGTCGACGGTCACGCCGCGGCCCTCTCGCACCACGCCAAGCCGCGTCCACCCGGCGGGCAGCACAACCTTAGCGGGGAAGCATGCCAGCAGCGCGTGATCTTCTCCCCCGGTAAGCGCCCAGTGCCGCGCGTCGGCACCCAACGCTGCGGACACGTCGATCAACCTATCGGCCAGCGGCACCGCCGCCGAATCGATATTGATGCCGACGCCAGAGGCCTCGGCGAGGTGCCCAGCGTCGGCGAGCAAGCCATCCGAGACGTCGATCATTGCCGTGACGCCCGCCGCAGCGGCCTGCGGGCCAGCGCCGTAGGGAGGCTCAGGCACTCGGTGGGCACTCACCACCGCCAGCGGAGATCGGAACCCTCTGCGGAGCACGGCAAGTCCGGCGGCGGACCAACCCAACTTGCCGCACACCGCGAGCACGTCTCCTGCTCGGGCACCGGACCTGGTGACTGGCGCCCGGCCCTGCAAGTCGCCCAGCGCGGTCACCGACACGACGAGTTCCGCTGAACTGACCACGTCACCACCGACGACGCCCGCACCAACCTGCCCGGCTTCCTCCCACATTCCGGCCACAAGGCCGTCCACAGTAGACACTGTGGTGTGGCCGGGAACGGCCAGCCCGACGACCAACCCGATGGGCACCGCACCCATCGCCGCCACGTCGGCCAGGTTGGCGGCTACCGCCTTGCGCCCGACTTGATGCGGCGTGGACCAGTCCAGCCGGAAATGCACTCCCTCGACGAGCACGTCGGTGGTTACCACCACCCGGCCGTCCGCAGCGGCCAGCACCGCAGCATCGTCCCCGGGACCGAGCAGGGTGGCCGGCGTCAGCCGCCGGCCCGCGGTGACTCGGGCGATCAGCCCGAATTCACCCAGTTCGGCAACCGTGCCTGGGGCGGACGGCGGCGAGTCAGGTGCGGCACCACCGGCCGGACACCCTGAACACACGGTCACACCCCCGATCCAGGCGGTAGGTTTCGTTCTTACCCGGATCGAGCCGCCTAGACGAAGGGCCACGCCGTGGTTCAGGCATACATCCTCATCCAAACCGAAGTCGGCAAGGCGGCCGCGGTGGCCGCGGCAGTGGCGAGCCTGCCCGGCGTCGCAAGCGCGGAGGACGTCACGGGGCCCTACGACGTGATCGTGCGGGCGCAGGCCGCCGACGTGGACCAGTTGGGTCAGCTTGTGGTGGCCAGGGTGCAGAACGTGGAGGGCATCACCCGCACGCTGACCTGCCCCATAGTGCACCTGTCCTGACCGTGGCCGGGGATTCGCAGTCGTCCGGCGCCCCACGTTGGCCGCTCGGGATCGCATTGGGCCTGACGGTGGTCCTGGTGGTGGGGGTGCTCGTCGCTGCCATGATGGTGCGGAACCAGGAACTGAGTTCCCTGAGGCTAGCCGTTGTCCCGGCCCCTTTTGCCAGTTCCGCGGATTGCGCGCGGCTGTTGGTCGCCCTGCCCGAGAAGCTGGACGGGGGCGAACTAGGTGCCCTGGAACGCCGGGAGCTTGCTGCCCCGGCCCCTGTGGGTGCGGCCGCCTGGGGCGAGCCGCCAGTGGTGCTGCGCTGCGGGATGGACCGGCCCGCCGAGCTCACAGCGACTTCGCGACTGCTGGCTGTCTCCGGAGCGCAGTTCCTCGAAATCGCCAGTCCTGGTACGAGCACCTGGGTCGCGGTGGACCGACCGGTCTACGTCGTGGTGGACCTGCCGCCGGCTAGCGGGAGCGGGCCACTGCAGCAGATCGCTAACGTGATCGCGAACACTCTGCCGCAAAAGAATGTGGACGTCCTGCGCTGATCGCGCTAGAGCCGGTACAACCCGGCCAGCACTCGCTCCATCAGCGAGAAGTCCGGCGCGCTCCCCAAGCCCAGGGGGTTGCGATGCACGTGAACCAAACCAGTATCGATCATGTCGGAGAGCAGCACCCGAGCCACTCCCAGTGGCAGCCTGAGCAGGGCCGCCACCTCGGCGACCGAGCGGACATCCGTACACAGCTCAGTGATGGCGGCGTGCTCGGCGGAGCAGATCGTTGTCAGGTCTCGACCCTTGTCGCTGGTGGACACCAACGTCTCGACGGCGAGGTCTTGTACCGGCTGAGTGCGCCCACGGGTCCAAGAGTACGGACGGACGATAAAGCCGAAATCCGCAGGTTCGCCCCATTCGTCAGGTATGCCGCCATCAGCTGGAACATCCTGCGCCTCTGCTACCGCCGCGCTGACAGAAGACTCGATCGTGTCCTCGAGAGTTGTTTCGCATATTTCATCGATTTGGCCCGTTACGTCCGTTTCGACGGTAACGTCATGATTTGGGTACTCGTCTAGCTGCGCGTGCCGGGCCCGATAAGCGGAAACGTCGAGGAGCACCGTGGGCTGATCAACTCGCAACACATCGCTGTCGTTGCTGTCCCATGCGGAAAACAATCGCGGTGCCTCCCTATCAGAGTCCCCCGACGGGCCCGCATGTCTTAACTAGCCGTTCATGAATTAGGTCGCGAGGTTTCACCCGAACGAATCAGCGACTCGTGCGCTCCACTCGCCCCTTCTCCCAACATGGAGACATATCGGGTTATCGGTACTCTCACAGGCCCGACATGTCACCATGTCGTCGGGGGTGGGCGCGCCGGCTGCTGCACCGGAAGACCCTGGGCAGACCAGGCGCGGAAACCGCCGGGCGAGGCGCTGCAGTCGCGAGCGGCCTGTGCCAGCATCTGCTGCGCGCACCGGGTGGACGGCTCACCAATCCACCCCAGCCTGCTCCACAGCAAGGTGGTGCAGTCCCGGCGGCTCCATGCGGTAGCGGTTCATCACGGTCAGAGCCGAGTGTAGACGTGCACGCTCACCGCCGGGACGGCGCTGGCGTTGGTCACTTGATGTACGTAGTGCGGGCCAAAGGCGCGGCAGCGCCCGGCGGCCAGTTCGCGGGTGACCTCCACCGGCGGCCGGCCCGGCTCGGCGGAAACCACCCGCTCGGTCAGCGTGCCCGCCGCAATCGCGAAGGCGCCCGAGGCCGGGCCGTGGTCGTGTAGATCGGTACCCTGTTCAGGCAGCCAGGACAGCAGCCACACCTCATGCTGTTCGGTGCGTTCGAGTAGCCGGTACCAGCGGGTGTCGGTGCGGTAGCCCACCAGGGGTCGCCACCGCTCGGGGTGTGCGGCCAGCGTCATGGCGAAACTGGTCGGGCCGCCAGGACGAGCGATATCGAGAGCCGGGACGGTGAGGTAAGGGACGGCGTGCATGGGGATTCCTCCGCGGGATCGGTGAACCGACCGCGGAGCGGCCACCACCCCCGGGCGGGGCAGGCAGTCAGGAAACGCGGTCAGCAGGGCTGGGGCTCACCGCGCGGGACAGAGTGCACTCGCCACCCAGCGCAGATCCACTGGGGACCGCTGTACCAGAACGAAAGTGCCACTCACAGCCCGTGATCAAACCAGCCGATGCACGTCCTAGTCAAGGATGACAGTCACATGGCGTCGAGTGCCTGGTATAGCGGTGTGTTAGGTCATTCCGGTTTGTGTGCGCGGCCGAGCAGCTCGCCGGCTATCTCCCTGGGGGACTGGCCGTCGTAGCAGACCCGGCGGACCGCGTCGGCGATGGGCACTTCAACGCCACAGCGCGCGGCCAGCCCCTGGATCGACGAGCAGGACTTGACACCCTCGGCAACCTGGCCGTGGGTGGCTTGCTGCGCCTGCTCAAGAGTGTCTCCCAGGCCGAGGCGGTAGCCGAAGGAGCGATTGCGAGACAGCGGTGACGCGCAGGTGGCAACCAGGTCGCCGAGACCGGCCAGACCCGCAAAGGTCATCGGGTCCGCGCCCAGCGCCGCACCCAGCCGTCCCATCTCGGCCAATCCTCGGGTGATCAGCGTCGCCAGAGTGTTGTCCCCATATCCCAATCCAACAGCCATCCCGCAAGCCAGCGCGATGACGTTCTTGCATGCGCCGCCGATCTCGCAACCAATCACATCGGTGTTGGTGTAGGGCCGGAAGTAACGGGTTACGCAGGCGTGCTGCACCGCAACGGCGCGGTCGTGGTCGGTGCAGGCGACCACGCTCGCGGTAGGCTGCTCGGCAGCAATCTCGCGAGCCAGGTTGGGGCCGGACACCACCACCACCCGGTCGGGCGTGACCGCAGTGACGTCTATGACGACCTCGCTCATCCGCTTGAGGCTGTTCAGTTCGACGCCCTTGGCCAGGCTTACCACGGTGGCCTCCGGTGGGATCGACTTGTGCCAATCTCCTAGGTTGTCGCGCAGCGTCTGGCTGGGCACGGCCAAGACCACCGCGTCCACCCCGCCCAGCGCCTCATCTGCGTACACGGTGGCCTGCAAAGAAGCCGGAAGCGTCACCCCCGGCAGGTAGCCGGGGTTGGCGTGCCGGTGCCGGACCGCGTCGGCCACCTCAGCCCGACGGGCCCAGAGCACGACGTCGCGGCCGGCGTCGGCGAGCACCTTGGCGAACGTGGTGCCCCATGAGCCCGCGCCCATCACCGCGATCCGCTGCATCGCCAGGGTCATGACGTCTGCTCCCCGTACTCTCCGGGGTCATTCGGGTCGAACTCTCCTGGGTGATTCGGGTCGAAAAATCCAGTCTTAGCCGGCTCCTGGCGCACCTCCGCAAGCAGGTCGCGGACCTGGCCCATCACCCGGTCGGTGGCCTCCCGCAGTAAGCATCCATCCACCGGTCGCCGCCGGAAATCGGAGAGATCCACCGGCGGCCCGGCTCGCACGATCACGTCGGTCCGGGGCAGCGGGCGGAACCGCTTGCGGTAGTGGTCGTAGATCCGCTGGGTGCCCCACTGCGCCACCGGCACCACCGGCACGTCGCTGTGCAACGCCAGCCGGGCGACTCCGGTGTGCGCCACCATCGGCCAATAATCCGGATCACGGGTGACGGTGCCCTCGGGGTAGATCAACACTGCTTTGCCCTCGGCCAGTGCCTGCTGGGCCGCCGTCAGGCTTTCTCCAGCCTCGGCACTGCCGCGGTTCACTGGGATCTGGCCTGCGCCGGCCATCACCCGACCGACCACCGGCACCCGCCACAGGTCCTGTTTGGCCAAAAACCGTGGAACCCGGCCCCTACGGTGCATGAACACCCCGTTGTAGACCGGGTCCAGGCGGGAGATGTGGTTGCTCGCCACCAGGACCGGTCCGATCTCCGGAATGTGCTCAAGGCCCTCGAAATGCGGCCGCCCTAGCAGGCGGGTGAGCGGGTAAAACACCACGATGCACAACCCGATCGAGAGGCTGGCCTTGTCCCGTGCCACGCCATCCTCCTCGCACTAATTGTCAGCTCCAGGCCTGCTGGCAGGGTTGAGCATCATTACCCGAAGTCTTCCCTGCCGCCAGATCGAAGGTCCAGCGGCCGCTGGGACAGGAAGATGGGGCGTGCATGTGGACCTGCTTGTCCCGGTGAAGCCGCTCGCCAAGGCCAAGACTCGGCTGCGGGGAGTGGCCGATGGCGGGGCCCGAGCTGCCGAGGCGCACGCCCGGTTAGTCCTTGCACTGGTCCGGGACACCCTCACTGCCGTGGCTGGTGCGGCCGTGGTGCGCCGGGCAGTAGCGGTCTGCTCCGACGAGGTGGTGTGTGACGCCCTCGCGATGGACGGGGTGGAGGCGATCCCCGACAAGCCAGCCGCTGGCCTCAACCCGGCGCTGCGCTACGGGGAAGCGATGCTCCGCACCGCAGACCCCACCACGACGGTCGGGGCCCTGCAGGCCGACCTGCCGGCGCTGCGGCCAGAGGAGCTAGACTGCGCGGTCCGCGAAGGTCTGGCCAGTGGCGGTCGGGCGTTTTGCACCGACCGGCCGGGCACCGGGACAACCCTGCTGCTAGCCCCACCGGGCCAGCCTTTGGAACCCCATTTCGGACCTGGCTCAGCGGCAGCGCATCGGGCCACCGGTGCTCGGGAGCTCTCCGGTTGCTGGCCTGGGCTGCAGTGCGACGTCGACACCGCAGCCGATCTGGCCGTCGCTCGCGACCTGGGTCTGGGCCGGTTCACTCGCGCCGTGCTGGCGAGCTACACCTTTCCACGCCTGGGATGACTACTGATTACCCGTGGTGCTGGCGTAGTACGGAACAATGGTGGGGTGAGCCAGCACGACGGCGCTGCGGCGACGGTACCACCCGCTCCCCCAGCGGCGACCCCGGAGCCGTCGGCCACCGACCTGCCCGACGACCGCTACTTCAACCGGGAATTGTCCTGGCTGGATTTCAACGCCCGGGTGCTGGCGCTCGCCGAGGACGCCAGCCAGCCGCTGCTGGAGCGGGCCAAGTTTTTGGCGATCTTCGCGTCGAACCAGGACGAGTTCTACATGGTGAGAGTCGCCGGGCTCAAGCGCCGCGAGGAGGCCGGGCTGGCCGTGCGCAGCGCCGACGGTGTGTCCCCCCGGGAGCAGCTGGCCCGGATTGCGATGCGCAGCCGGGAGCTTGCCGAGCTCCACGCCCGAGTATTCCTCGACGCCGTTGCACCGGAGCTGGAAAAGCACGACATCACCTTCGTCACCTGGTCAGATCTCGACGATCCGCAGCGGCTGCGGCTGTCGGCGTACTTCTCCGAGGAAGTCTTCCCGGTGCTCACCCCGCTGGCAGTGGACGCGGCTCACCCGTTCCCCTACATCTCCGGCCTGTCGCTGAACCTGGCCGTGACAGTGCGTGACCCGGATAACCGCATCAGGCAATTCGCCCGGATCAAGGTGCCCAACAACGTGCCACGCCTGGTCCGGGTGGAAAGCGACCATAACGAACACGGGTCGTCACGTGTCACGTTCCTGCCGCTGGAGGAGTTGATCGGGGCTCATCTCGGGGAACTGTTCGCCGGCATGGAGGTGGTGGACTGGCACATCTTCCGGGTCACCCGCAACGCTGATTTTGAAGTCGAGGAGGACCGCGACGAGGACCTGCTACAGGCACTGGAACGGGAGCTGGCGCGCCGCCGCTTCGGCCCGCCGGTGCGCCTAGAGGTCGCTGACACGATGAGTGCGGACGTGCTGAAGCTATTGCTTCGCGAGCTCGACGTCGATCCACACGACGTCGTTGAGGTCCCTGGGTTGCTGGACCTGTCCTGCCTGTGGCAGATCCACGCGTTGCCTATCCCGGAGCTGAAGGACCAACCATTCGTTCCGGTTACTCATCCAGCCTTCAGCGAAGGCGAGACTCCCAAGGACGTGTTCACGACCCTGCGAGACGGCGATGTTTTGGTGCACCATCCCTACGACTCGTTCTCCACCAGCGTGCAGCGGTTCATCGAACAGGCCGCCGGGGATCCCCTGGTGCTAGCAATCAAGCAGACGCTCTACCGAACATCCGGCGACTCGCCGATTGTCGACGCGCTAATCGACGCCGCCGAGGCGGGTAAGCAGGTTGTCGCCCTCGTGGAGGTCAAGGCACGATTCGACGAGCAGGCCAATATCAAGTGGGCCAGGACACTGGAACGCGCCGGGGTGCACGTGGTCTATGGGTTGATGGGGCTCAAGACACACTGCAAGGTTTCGCTGGTGGTGCGCCAGGAGGGCTCGACGATCCGTAGGTACTGCCATATCGGAACCGGCAACTACAACCCCAAGACCGCTCGGCTCTACGAGGACATCGGGTTGTTCACTGCCGAGCCCGCAATTGGTGCCGACCTCACCGACCTATTCAACTCACTGACCGGCTACGCACGGCAGACTTGCTATCGCAGCTTGCTGGTGGCGCCCTACGGAATCCGGCGCGGCATCGTGGAGCGGATCGAAGGCGAGATCGCCAACGCCCGGGCGGGCCGCCCAGCGGGGATCCGGATCAAAGTCAACGCTCTGGTCGACGAGGAGGTGATCGATGCGCTGTACCGGGCAGCGCTGGCTGGTGTCTCCGTGGACATCGTGGTCCGTAGCATCTGCGCACTCATCCCAGGACGCCCGGGACTGTCGGAAAACATCCGGGCACGTTCGATACTGGGCCGCTTCCTTGAGCATTCGCGGGTGTTTCACTTCGTGGGTGCTGGTGAGCACTGGATAGGCAGCGCGGACATGATGCACCGCAATCTGGATCGCCGGGTGGAGGTGCTGGTGCGGGTATCAGATCCGGCCGTGACCGACGAGCTGGACGCGATGCTCGCCTCCGCGCTGGATCCGGCGACACGATGCTGGGTATTGGAGACGAACGGTTCATGGAGCCCCTCCCCCTCAGACGGATCTACCGTCCGCGACCATCAAGTGCAAGAAATTCTTCGCCACCGCAGGGGTGACTGACCAGTGCCTGCCCTGGTTGCCGCCGGCGCCGTGGTGTGGCAGCGGTCGCGGTCGGACGGCGTCGAGGTGGCGGTGATACACCGACCCCGCTATGACGACTGGTCGCTTCCCAAGGGCAAGCCGCATTCTGGGGAGACGCTTCCGGCCACTGCGGTACGCGAGGTCGCTGAGGAGACCGGCCACACCGTCACACTCGGCGTCCGGTTGGGCAACACCCGTTATCAGGTACCCGCCGGTGAGAAGGTGGCACACTACTGGGCGGCGCAGCCCACCGGCGGCAGCTTCAGCCCCAGCAAGGAAGTGGACGAGCTGCGCTGGCTGCCCCCAGCGAAGGCGGCCGACCTGCTCAGCCACCCGCACGATCGGGCGCTGCTGGCTGGCCTCGACGGCGCGACGGCCGTCACCGCCACCGTGCTGCTGGTCCGGCACGCCGAGGCGGGTGAACGGGAGGCGTGGCAGGACAACGATGACCTGCGACCGCTGACCCCCGCGGGCAAGCAGCAGGCCGAGGTCCTGCGAGCGCTGCTGCCGCTGTTTGGAGCACGGCGGGTGTACTCCGCACCACCACTGCGATGCCGCCAGAGCGTCGAGCGTCTCGCCACGGACCTTGAAGTGCCCATCATCACGGAACCGCGGTTGTCCGAGGACGGCTACCTGGCCGATCCAGCGGCCGGCCTAGACAGGCTGGTCGAGATCGCCGCCGAGCCGGGGGGTCCGGCAGTGGTGTGCAGCCAGGGCAAAGTGATTCCCGACCTGGTCAGCAAGCTCGCCGACCAGGCTGGACTGAAGTTGGTCGATGTGCCCAGCGGGAAGGGAAGTTACTGGGGGCTGTTCTTCGGCGGTGGGTCATCCGCACCGCCCATCCTGCTGACTGCCGACTACTACACCGACGCACTTGGCTGATTCCCTGCCTGGGTTGGGAATCCTCTGTTCAATTCTGCTCTCCCACGCACACGACCTCGGCCATATACCGCGACCATCGTGGGCCACCGTATGGCGGACCATGCCCGAACACCATGGGCTACACCGAGAATCAGCGATCAAGCCGTGGCGACCTAAGCTCTGCCGACCTAACTCCTCGTAGTCGGCATCCAGGACGGGCGCTGGGCCTCGAATGCGTCGATCTCCTGAGCGTGCCGCAGGCTCAGCGCGATATCGTCCAATCCCTCCAGCAGGCGCCAGCGGGTGTAGCCGTCGATCGCGAAGCCCATCGTGAGGTCCTTGGCTTGCACGGTCTGCTCCGAAAGATCGACGGTGACCTCGGTACCGGGCTCGGTCTCCAGCAGCTCCCAGAGCAATTCGACGTCTTCCCGCGCACACTGGGCGGCGAGCAAACCTTGCTTGCCCGCATTGCCCCGGAAGATCTCGCCGAACCGCGGCGAGATCACCACCCGGAACCCGTAGTCAAGCAATGCCCAGACGGCGTGCTCCCGCGACGACCCGGTACCGAAGTCTGGGCCGGCGACCAGCACACTGCCGTTGCGATAGGCCTCATGGTTAAGCACGAAGTCCTCGTGTGCCCGCCACGCTGCGAACAGCCCGTCCTGGAAACCTGTGCGCTGGACCCGCTTGAGATACACCGCAGGGATGATCTGATCAGTGTCCACATCAGACCGACGCAAGGGCACGCCAACTCCGCTATGCCGCCTAAACGCTTCCATGAAGCCTCCTTCAGTGCGGATCTATCCCGACATGGAGCCATATCGGGGCAAAAGGGCCACCAATAACCCCGATATGGCTCCATGTCGGGGTCAGTCGAGGTCGATGGGGGAGGAAAGGGTGCCGCGGACGGCCGTGGCGGCGGCTACTAGGGGTGAGACTAAATGGGTGCGGCCACCCTTGCCTTGGCGACCCTCGAAGTTGCGGTTAGAGGTGGACGCGCAGCGCTCACCGGCAGCGAGTTGGTCAGGGTTCATCCCCAGGCACATCGAACACCCCGCCGAGCGCCACTGGGCTCCAGCTGCCGTGAACACCTCGTGCAGGCCCTCGGCCTCGGCCTGGGCGCGCACCCGCATCGAGCCAGGAACGACGAGCATTCGGACCCCGTCGCGCACCCGGCGGCCGGCGAGCACCGCCGCCGCCGCGCGCAGGTCCTCGATCCGCCCATTGGTGCAGGATCCGAGGAATACCGCGTCCACCGCGATGTCACGCAGCGGTGTACCGGGTTGCAGGTCCATGTAGGACAGTGCCTTGCGCATCGCGAGCTGCTCCCCTTCGTCGGTGACCTGCTCGGGATCGGGCACCCGCCCGGACAGCGGCAGTCCCTGGCCGGGATTGGTGCCCCAGGTCACGAACGGTGTCAGGGCGTCGGCGTCGATATGCACCTGCGCGTCGAAGGTGGCGTCGGCATCGGTGTGTAGCGAGTGCCAGTACCTCATCGCCGCGTCCCACTGCGCACCTGTAGGCGCGTGCGGCCGGCCGGCCAGGTAGTCAAAGGTCGTGGCGTCCGGCGCGATCATCCCAGCGCGGGCGCCCGCCTCGATCGACATGTTGCAGATCGTCATGCGGGCTTCCATGGACAGCTGCTCGATCACGTTTCCGCGGTACTCCAGCACGTACCCCGCTCCGCCACCGGTGCCGATCCGGGCGATCACCGCCAGGATGATGTCCTTACTGGTGACGTCAGCGGGTAGCGCCCCGTCGCGGCTTTGCACGACGACAGCCATGGTCTTGAATGGGCGCAGCGGCAAGGTCTGGGTGGCCAGTACGTGCTCCACTTCCGACGTGCCGATGCCGAACGCCAGCGCGCCGAAGGCACCATGTGTGGAGGTGTGCGAGTCACCGCAGACCACCGTCATCCCGGGTTGAGTGAGCCCCAGCTGGGGCCCTACGACATGCACGATGCCCTGTTCGGCGTCGCCCATCGGATGCAGCCGCACGCCAAACTCCGCACAGTTTCGGCGCAGCGTTTCCACTTGAGTGCGGGACACCTCGTCGGCGATCGGCAGCTCGACGTCGGTGGTGGGGACGTTGTGATCCTCGGTGGCGATCGTCAAATCGGGTCGGCGAACCGGCCGACCCGCCAACCGCAGACCGTCGAAGGCCTGTGGGCTGGTGACCTCGTGCACCAAGTGCAGATCGATATAGAGCAGGTCGGGCGTCGCGCTATCGGTAGCACCATCGGGGTCGCTACCGCCCTGTCGGACTACGTGAGCGTTCCAGACCTTTGCTGCAAGCGTGCATCCCATGGCAGTAGTCCCCTGTTGCGGTATTCCCTGAGCTGTACATCTCACATAGTGGGAAGCTAGTATCGTTTCGTGGGAAATCATAGCGGAATCGGCGTGCTGGACAAGGCCGTGGCGGTGCTGCGCACGGCAGCCGCGACGCCCTGCGGACTGGCTGAGCTGTGTGCCCGCACCGGGCTGCCCCGGGCCACCGCGCATCGGCTGGCGGTGGGGCTGGAAGTACATCGGCTGCTCCACCGTGACGGTGACGGGCGGTGGCGTGCCGGACCTGCGCTGCGCGAGCTGGGTGAGAGTGCGGTCGACCCATTGCTTGACGCCGCCGCGATGGTGCTGCCGCGGCTGCGTGACGTCACCGGAGAGAGCGTCCAGCTCTACCGTCGAGACGGGATGATTCGAGTGTGTGTGGCTGCTGCCGAACCCCCGAGTGGCCTGCGTGACACCGTCCCGGTGGGGGCTCGGCTGCCAATGACCGCCGGATCCGGTGCGAAGGTCTTGGCCGCGTGGGCTGATCCGGCGACCCAACGCGCCGTGCTCGGTGATGCGGTCTTCGGCGAGCGAACCCTGATAGAGGTCCGCAGGCGGGGCTGGGCGCAGAGTGTGGCCGAACGCGAGTCTGGAGTGGCCAGCGTCTCCGCCCCGGTGCGCGATGCGGCTGGCACCGTGATCGCTGCAGTTTCGGTATCCGGGCCGGTGGAGCGCATCGGCCGACGGCCAGGCGTCCGGTGGGCCGCCGACCTCCTGGCCGCTGCCGAGGCACTGCATAACCGGCTGTGACCGCCAGGTACGCACGTACGGTGGTACTGGCCAGTGGCTTACCGGTGTATCTAGCGGCCGCTTGGCAGACAGCCGGCCGATTAGTTAGCAGTCGATGCCGGCGTAGAGGAGCAAATTGCGTGGCGTTTCCGCGGTTAACAGCGTATGTAGCCCCGACGGGATTTGAACCCGCGCTACCGCCTTGAGAGGGCGGCGTCCTAGGCCACTAGACGACGGGGCCGCGAAAACGCAACGATGACATTCGCTGGGGTACCAGGACTCGAACCTAGACTAACTGAACCAGAATCAGTCGTGCTGCCGATTACACCATACCCCACCGGTAGTCCGTTTCGGGGCCTTGCCCGGACCCGAACCAGCACCGAGTAGGGATGTTAGTCGACTGAGCGCGCCGGCTTCTACCGGGCTGCCGACTGATCACCTGGCGTGCCGGGTGACCAGTGCAGGAAGTTCGGCTAACCGCCCGATCACCGAGATCCCGGCGCCCTGCGGGAGCACGCCGCAACCAGAACGGTCCAGCCATACCCCATGCAGCCCGGCGTCTCGTGCACCCTCGGCGTCGGTGTCCAGCCGGTCGCCGACGTGCACCGCCTGAGCGGGGCGCACCCCAAGAGCTCGACACGCCCTCCGGAAGATGGCGCGGTGCGGTTTGGCGACGCCGAGTTCTCCGGATATCAGCACCGCGTCGAAGGCGGACTCCAATCCCAGCGCCCCAAGCTTCGCGCGCTGGTAGTCGCCGGCTGCGTTGGTGATCGCGGCCAGCCGCAGACCGAGGGCGCGCAGCGCCCGCAGGCACGGCAGTGCATCGTCGAAGAGCCGCCAGGCCCGCCGCATGGCGGCTGCCCGGCGCTCCTCGCGCCGGACTACCTCGCCGTCGCAGAGGACTTCTCCTCGGGAAGCGAAGAAGTCCCTAGTCCGCTGTTGGCGCATCGTGTCAAAGTCCACCTCCCCGGCCAAGTAACGGAGGTAGTGCCGGTCGCTCGTCGCGCACCAGTCGACCCAGGCCTCGTCGGTGCCGAGCAGCTCAACTAGCCCGGCGCGGGTCGATCCTTCGTAGTCGACCAGAGTCGCGTCCACGTCGAAGCAGACGGCGGCGATCTTGAATGGGATTGACGGGACCGGGCTCAGCTCGGGCGCGAGAGTCACCCGGTGCAGGCTAGATCGTCAGAAGTCTGGCCGACTCTGCTGACCCGGTGAAAACACGTAACGATTCCGCGGCCACTATCGTCACTCTATGTAACCATACCAGTGCCTGAGGTAACAGTGCGGCAATAACGCGGGCCCACACAAGTACCTGGCCTTCGTCCCTCAGTGGGACTTCCTCAACCTGCTCGCCGACGCCGGCGCGCCGAGCCGACGTTCACGCTCCGAATGCACACCGAGGCGACCGAACTGCTTACGCAGGGCGGCGCGGTGACCGGTGTGCGCGACCGATCGGCCGATGGGAGCAGCGGGGAACTGGTGTCATCCACGCGGCTGCTGGGGCCGGCACTCAAGGGCGACATCACGCTGGTGGGCGCCGGGTCGGGCGCCCCTCGCTGCCGATCCGGCTGCTGCAGCGCTTCCCGCTGCTGCAGGCCGTACCGGCAACCGCAGTGGGGATCGGACTGCTCCCGGAGCACGCCCCCGCCTTCGCCCGTGGTGACTCTCGTCACCAAGCAGACCGCCGGGTTCCTCGTCGACTAGCTTGAGGACGCCGCGCTTACCCGCCTGCGCGCCGCTCCAGGCGGATCGCCGGCCTCCAGCCGGTCTAGAATCTCTTGGTTGCGGGCTAGATACGGCTCATGGAGGCGGCGCGGGTCGGCCATGACGTGGAAGGCCAGTCGCAACTCGGCGAGGACTCCTCGCAGGCGCTCGGCATCGGCTTGAAAATCCTCGCTGCCGCGGGTGCTCCTCGGGAGTGTCGTCGGTACCTCACTGGAGTGGTACGACTTCTTCCTCTACGGCAGCGCCGCCGCGCTGGTATTCAATGAGCTGTTCTTCCCAACCTTCTCACCGCTGACCGGAACGCTGCTGGCCTTCACCACCTACGCGATCGGGTTTGTCGCCCGGCCGCTCGGCGGGGTCATCTTCGGCCACTTGGGGGACCGTCTCGGGAGGAAGGCCGTCCTGGTTATCACGCTCAACATGATGGGTATCAGCACATTCCTCATCGGTGTTCTCCCCACCTACTACGCCATCGGCGTGGCCGCTCCCCTACTGCTGGTCCTACTCCGGTTCGCCCAGGGCCTGGGTCTCGGCGGTGAGTGGGCAGGCGCCGTGCTGATGTCAGTCGAGCATGGCTCACATTCACGTCGGGGCCTCAATGCGAGCTGGCCACAGATTGGTGTTCCCGCCGGCAACCTTCTCGCCACCGCAGTCCTTGGCCTGATAACCGCGGTCCTGCCGAATTCTGCATTTTTATCCTGGGGCTGGAGGATTCCCTTCCTCATCTCGGCTGCGTTCGTACTCGTTGGCCTCTGGATTCGGCTGTCACTCAGCGAATCTCCGCTATTTTCTGCTGTGGATGCGGAAGGCGCCAAGGCCAAGATGCGGTCGCGGTAGGGACCGCCCTTGCGGGCGGCCCCCCGCACAGATCCCAGCGTGCGGGACTACCGCACTGGGCTCCTGCCTCAGGTTCTGGCGGCAAAGCGCACTTCTGGGAAAGGATGGATCA
>JALZHU010000096.1 GCA_030860695.1 Actinomycetota bacterium | reverse complement strand
CCGCGAAGTGCTCCTGCAGCGTCCTACCAGGGCCGATGACTGCCCCGCTGAACGCCCGGCGGACCCAGCCGGATGGTCTAGCCACCACCCCTGCTGCAGGCCAACTCTGCTGCACTCTGGGGACAGAATGCAGTAATCAGGTGATGCCGTGATGCAGTCTGGGGACAGACTGCAGTAATCCACCGTCAGCGGAGCCCGACTCTTCTGGAGCAGGCTGGCCAGGCCTTCCAACCCTGGCTGCGAAGCACCTTCTCTGCGATGGCAATCTGCTGCAGCCGGGTGGCGTGGTTGGCGGTGGTTGCGTAGGCCCCTCCGCCATAGGCGCGCCACGTCCGGCGGGTGAACTGCAGCCCGCCGTAATGCCCATTGCCGGTATTGGCACGCCAGTTACCGCCGCTCTCGCACTGTGCCAAGCGGTCCCATCGATCGTGACGCGACGGTCCCGCCTGCGCCGGTGCCGCGAATACCAGCGGAACTGCCATAGCGGCCGTGATGACACCAATACGTGCGAGTAAACCGGGGGTATTCGTCATGTCCAGTCTCCATGAAACGCGCACACGACTGATGGCCTCGGAAGTAGGCGGGATCCGGGTCCCGTATCGACCTATCACCGGCCTGCGTCCCTGCCCCGATTCCCCAGCGAGGTTACGGTATCCGGTCCCGAGGGACAGGGCTGGCGCGCGCCGGGTCCGGATTCCCGCACCAAGGTGGCTCCTTGGCGCAGGACAATGTTGACCGTACGGATCACCGTTGCTAATGCAAGAGGGTGACGGCAGGGCCAATCAGGCGGAGGAGCCGTACTCAACGCTGTTACCCAGCGCAACAGAAACCGTTGTTTCCGCAGGTCGACCGCTGATGGCTAGAGGACTTGGTGGACACGATTTGCCTGAATTTTGGGCTATCAGGTAGCGGGTGGTATCACCTAGAGTCACCCGTTTGGGCCAAGCGGACGGGCGCTTTTTCGACCGCTGAGCTGCCCTAGTTCGCGGCGAGCTGTGGGGGATGCACGCCCGGCTAGGCATCGCGGCCGTCACAATGTAGGCGAATCCGTCTGGCCCTACCAGGGCAAGAGAACATGATCATCTATGGTGTGGACTTGACGACAGAAACGTTGCTGAGCGGGCCAAGCTGCGCTCAGCGTCCACCATCGGCATCCGTACCCGGTTAGTAGTTTCATGAATCAAGATGTGCGACCTCTCAGCTCGGTGCGCGAGCGCGGCCGAGGATGTGCGCATGTTTCGACAGGACCGGCAGCGGGGCGTAATAAAAGCGGTCGAGCTGCTCGATGTGGAAACCCGCTCCGCAAATGGCTGCGGCAGTGTCCCGGTTAGGGTGGCAGCCTGCGCCGACTCGTGACCACAGTGGAGTGATGGCGTCTTGCAGCAGGCCCAACAGCGGCGTGACCGAGCGCACGTGCTCGAAAAAGCGCAGTTCACCACCTGGTCGAAGGACGCGGCGGATCTCGGCCAGCGCGGTATGAGCATCGGGTACCGAGCACAACACCAGCGAGGCCACGGCGGCATCGAAGGTTCCGTCGTCGGCGGGCAACGCATCGGCGTGCCCGGCCACCACCTGCACCGATACCGAGGCTAGCGGGGCTGCCTTCTCGGCGAGGGCGCGCAGCCGGTCTTCCGGTTCCACCGCAAGGACCTCGGTGACGGTGTCCGGATAGTGCCCGAAGTTCAGCCCGTTGCCAGCGCCGACCTCGACCACGCGTCCGGAGAGCCCCGCCAGCGCCCGGTCCCGGTGCTCTGCGGTGCCACGCCGCTCTGCTCCGGGGCTCATCCGCTCGTACATTCGCGCAAAGCAGGGATGCTGAAATGCCGACAGAGGGGTCATGGGTATCATCTTTCGGCTCTTCATGACCCTGGTCCATCGGGATCGCCCAGCAGGCATCGATCGATCCCTATCTGGGTATGCACACTTCAAACAGCAACAGTGGGGCGCAGGAGGCAGCAACATGGTTCGATCCGGAAGCACAACAAGTGCGAACCACGCCGAGCCGGGTCTGCTCGGTATCTATCTCAACGATCACCTGGCCGGCGCCACTGGTGGAGTTGAGCTGGCTCGTCGGGCGGCAGGGGCGCACCGGGGCTCAGATATCGGCGGCGCGCTTGAGCGGTTGACGGCCGAGATCGTTGAGGATCGCGCGGCGCTGCTCGACATGGCGGCCGCACTCGGTGTCCCGGTCCGGCACTACAAGGTCTACGCGGCCTGGGTGGCGGAGAAGGTGGGTCGTCTCAAGTTCAACGGTCATGTCCTGCGCCGATCCGCGCTCAGCACCGTCATTGAGCTGGAGGTACTGCGGCTCGCCGTGGAAGGCAAGGCGGCGGGTTGGCGCACGCTGCGCGAAGTGGCTGAACACGACGGTCGCCTCGATGCGGGGCGGCTTGACAGGCTGCTGGCCCGTGCCCGCCGGCAGGCCGACATCCTGGAGGAGCTACGCGCGCGCCAGGCTGCCGAAGCTTTCGGCGGGGGCTGGGGTGGCGGCTTCAGAGTCCTAGGTGGAACGGGCTGCCCCCGCGCACAGGTGCCTGTGGAGCAGTAGTAGCGCCTCGGAGACCGCCTGGGCACACACGTCGGCTGGATCGTCGCAATCGAAGTATCTGTGTTCCACCTGGGTGTCCCGGCCATCGGATACTGCGAGGAACACCGTGCCAGGCGGCCGGCCGTCTTGCCCATCCGGGCCGGCTGCGCCCGTCAGCGCCACCGCCACGTCGGCCTTGAGCAGCCGCCGGACGCCATCGGCCATCGCCGCGGCAGCGTGCGCGCTGACCACCGGCCCGGCCGGGACGTCGAGCAGTTCATGTTTGACGTCACTGGCATACGCCACTACCGCCCCCCGAAACCAGGTGCTCGATCCCTGTGCCTCGGCCAGCGCGCTCGCCACCATCCCGCCGGTCAGCGACTCAGCCACGGCGACATTGAGCCCCGCCGAGTCAAGAAGCTCGGCGATTTTCTCAGCCCTCCTGGCCCGCTCAGCGCGACAGGGACCGGTGCTCATCGCGATGTTCGAGCGGCGTGTCGGCGACCACTGCCCCCCGCTGTCCCATTGGCCGCGGCTCTCCAATGGTGGAGTCGCGCTCGGTCTGGTATTCAGACTCAGAGTTGATCTCGGCCCCGAGTAGGACGATGTAGCTGGTCAAAAAAAGCCACAGCAGAAGCACGATCACGCCGGCCAACGCGCCGTAGGTCTTGTTGTAGTTACCAAAGAAGTTGACGTAGAGGCTGAATCCCACGCTGCCGAGCAACCACAGCAACGCCGCCACCACGCTACCCAGGGTGACCCAGCGAAATTTCGGTGGTTTCCGGTCCGGCCCCACCCGGTACAGCACCGCCAACCCCACTACGATCAAGGCAATGAGCAACGCCCACCGCAACACCTGAGCGAGCACCGTGCCGACGGGGCCGAGGGGCGCTGCGTTCAACACGACGGGCACGACCGCGATCAAGGCGAGAGTCAGGACCAGGAACACGACTGTGCCCAGGGTGAGCAGCAGCGCCACCGCGCGGAGTTTCACAAAGCCCCGCGTCTCCTCTTCTTCATAGGCGATATTCACCGCCGACATCAGGTTTGACGTCCCACTCGACGCGCTCCACAGTGCCGCCAGCAGCGAGACCACCAGCCCAACAGTCAGTGCCCCACCGCTGCTTTGGGTGATAGCAGTCAGCTGCTCGGAGATCAGCCGCTGGGAGTCCTGCGGCAGCCCCGCCGTGAAGCTCTGCACCTGCTGCGTGATCTGTGCTGGATCGGCCACCAGCCCCACGAGGGTCACCAGCGCGATCAACGCCGGGAATACCGCGAGAAAGCCGAAGAAGGCCACTCCGGCGGCAAGCAGTGGGATGTTGTCTTCCTGGCTAGCCCGTATCGCGCGCCGCAGCACCTGCCACCACCCGCGCAGCGGAATCTGCGTCGGCGAGTCTGCCTGGCTGCCTAGCTCACGTGGAGTCATGTCCCACATCTTCCCCAAGTCGGCCGGCTTCATGCAGCGATTGGGTACTCGGTCGGTGTCGGAGTGCAGGGAGCGGCGAGGAGGGTCTGGTGCGGTTGAGACGGGTCGAGCCCCATGGTCCTGGGTACTCTCGTCGGCGTCGTGGGCGGGGTTTCAGCTATCACGATGAGGACGGTGCCCAGATCACCGATCCGGCCACTCTGCAGCGGATCCGGGCTCTGGCGGTGCCTCCTGCCTGGCGCGAGGTGTGGATCTGCGCGCTACCCGGAGGTCACATCCAGGCGGTCGGCACCGACGACGCCGGACGGCGCCAGTACCGCTACCACGACGAATGGCGACGGCGCCGCGACGCGGACAAGCACGATCGGGTACTGCGGCTTGGCCGGCGGTTGCCTGCGGTGCGGGCGCAGATCCGCGAGCAGCTCGACGGCCGGGGGCTGGGCGCCGATCGGGTGTTGGCTGCGGCGCTGCGGATGCTGGACATTGGCGCGTTCCGGGTCGGCGGAGACGAGTACGCACCTGGATCTGATGAGGACGAGGGCAGCTTCGGCCTGGCTACCGTGCGCCGCGAGCACGTGCGGCTCTGTGGCGGCGCCATCGAGCTGCGATACCCGGGAAAGGGTGGCGCCGACCTGGCGATCACATTGCGGGATCCAGCCCTGCACGCCGTGGTGCGAGCGCTACTCCGGCGCACCGGGGGCGGGGAGGACCTGCTTGCCTACCGCACAAGTCAGGGTTGGCACGACGTCCGCGCCGAGGACATCAATGTCCGGCTCAAGGAGCTGGCCGGTGACGAGTTCAGCGCCAAGGACCTGCGTACCTGGAACGCGACGCTGCTGGCCGCGGTCGCGCTCGCCGAGGGTGCGGCCGGCGGTGTGCCCACCTCGCAGCGCGGCCGCGCCCGAGCGATCAACGCCGCACTGGACGAGGTGGCTGAGCACCTGGGAAACACCCGCGCGGTGACCCGAGCATCCTATGTGGACCCACGGGTGCTGGAACACTACGCCAAGGGTAGGACGATCCTGGCTGCGGTGCGCCGCGCCGGAACCTTCGACCTCGTGGATGAAGAAGTCCGAACCCGCTTGGAACGGGCACTGCTGCGGTTGCTGCGGACCTGACCTGGTCGAGCCAGTCAGCTGATCCGCGCCGAACTGCCGTTGCAGTACTAGCCGCGAGTGTGACCATCGGTCAGACTACGGGCATGACGGTGAAGATAGGCATCTCACTGCCCGACACGACACACGCCCGCGCGCTTGAGCACGCCCGCAGCACCGGAACTACCCTGTCCGGGCTAGTTGATACCGCCCTGAGGGCAGAGCTGGCCCGCCACGAGCTGGCCGACCACATGGCGATGCTCGCTGAGGCCGACGACACCGACCGGCTGCGCCAACGGGTCCGGGTACGCACCGATGCGTTGACCGCGTGGAAAAGCGGGCGGTGATAGCACCAGGTCACTCCCCGCCCCACCAGGGCGATGTCCTGATCTCCAACCCTTCCCCGCTGACCGGGGAACGAGAGCTCTACACCGTGGTATCGGCCGACATCTACAACACCGCAGGCGGGCCCACCGTGCTGGTCGCCGAGATCGAAACCGGCACCCGCTACCGGGCCAGCGCCTACGCCACCGAAACCGACTACGGCGTGGTCCTCGCCGATCGGGTGATCTGGCTACCCGTGGACATGCTCGGCGAACACTTCGGCCAACTCACCGAGACCCAACGCACGCGGGTGATCAACCAGATCATTGCCGTCCTGCGAGGCCCCTAGCCCCAGTCGGTGCGCTGGTGTGATCGGCATCGTGACCTGGCTTTACAGGTTGAGCGCGTGGGATGTCTTCATCGCGTCAGGTGGGGCAGGTGTTCTGGTATGCCAGCCCCGGGACATAGCGAGTCCACTCGTCACTGTCCAAACCGCCTCCAGTGATGGAGCAGGCGCGTTCCGTCGCGTGGTCTCGGAGATCGTTGAGAGCGGTGAGGTCCCACAAGATGACACCGTCATCTCTGCTGCCGGTGGCCAGCATGGTCCCGCTCGGGGAGAACGCTACGGGGGACACCGTGCGCATCAGGGGTGGCCCGAGGCGACGGGGTGCGGCAGGGTTGGAGAGATCCCACAGAACTACGGAACCATCATTGCTGCTAATGGCCAGGGTGGTCCCGTTGGGTGAGAACGCCACAGAACTCCCCGAGCCACCTTGGGTGGCCAGTTGCCAGAGGCGGTGGGGCTGAACCGGGTCGGTGAGATCCCACAGAATCACGGCACCATCAAAGTTGGTGGTGGCCAGAGTGCGCCCGTCGGGGGAGAACACCACCGATGACAACTGGCTGACTTGGCCGGTCAGCAGTGACCCGAGGCGGCGAGGCCGGGTCGGATTGGTGAGGTCCCACAGGATCACGGTGTCGTCAACCCCACTGGCCAAGGTGCGCCCGTCGGCGGAGAACGCCACATAGAGCATGTGCTCGCCCTGGCCGGCTGTCAGGGGTGTCCCGAGGCGGCGGGGTCGGTGCGGGTTGGTGAGATCCCACAAGATCACGCCGCCATCGCCGCTATGAGTGGCCAGGGTAAGTCCGTTAGGGGAGAACGCCACCACGGAACCCTCCTCGGTCAGGGGCGGCCCCATGCGGCGTGGTTGGGCTGGGCTGGTGAGATCCCACAGAGTCATGCCGCCATCACCGCGACTCGTGGCCAAGGTAGGTCCAGCGGGAGAGAACGCCATCGACGACAGCAGTTCGGTACTGTGGTTGGTCAGGGGTAGCCCAATGCGACGGGGTTGAGCCGGGTCTGTGAGATCCCACAAGGTCACCCCCTGACCGTCTGTGGCTATGGTGCGCCTATCGGGGAGAACGCCACAGATGACACATACTTGTCGGTCAAGGGTGTCCCGAGGCGGCGGGGCTGGCTCGGGTCGGTGAGGTCCCACAGCACCACGGCGCCACCCGAGCTCATGGTGGCCAGGGCAGAGCCGTTGGGTGAGAACGTCACGTCTGACAGCGGGCCATCGAGGAGGTTGGTCAGGGGTGTCCCGAGGCGGCGGGGCTGGCTGGGGTCGGTGAGGTCCCACAGCACGACGCTGCCATCTAGAGTGCCGGTGGCCAGAACATGCCCGTTGGGCGAGAACGCCATCGAGGACGCCATCCTGGTGTCGTCGGTCAGAGGCTGTCCAAGGCGGCGGGGCTGCGCCGGGTCAGTGAGGTCCCACAGCACCACGCTGCCATCAAGGCTGCCGGTAGCCAGGACATGCCCATTGGGGGAGAACGCCACCGCCGAGTGCGGCCACCGATACCCGCCGATGTCGTTAGTCAGGGGTTCTCCGAGGCGGCGAGGTTGGGCCGGGTCGGTGAGATCCCACAGGATCACGGTGGGGCCTCCGTCGCCGATGGCCAGCGTGGCGCGATGGGGAGAGAACACCAGGGTGCTCACTGAGCGGTACGAGGTGCTGGGGTCGATCAGGGCTAGTCCCAGGTGGCGAGGTTGGCTCGGGTCGGTGAGATCCCACAGCACCACGCTGCTATTACCCTTGCCATCGTCGATGCCAGTAACGAGGGTAGGCCCGTGGGGGGAGAACGCCACCGCGGACACCGCGCTGTTATGACCAGCCAGGGCTGACCCGAGGCGGCGGGGTTGGGCCGGGTCGGTGAGGTCCCACAGCACCACGCTGCCGTCGTTGCTTCCAGTGGCCAAGGTAGGTCCGTGAGGGGAGAACGCCACTGCGGACACCGCGCTGTTGTGGCCAGCCAGGGCTGACCCGAGGCGGCGGGGTTGGGCCGGGTCGGTGAGGTCCCACAGCACCACGCTGCCGTCGTTGCTCCCAGTGGCCAAGGTAGGTCCGTGAGGGGAGAACGCCACCGCGGACACCGGACCGTTGTGGCCGCTCAGGGCACCGGCGTAGCGGGTGGTGGTCAGGGTGTTGACCAGGCTGGCCTGGGTCTCCCCATCAGGGTAGATGCGCTGAGCGGCGATACCAAGGCGCAGCGCAGTGCGCGGATTGATGTCCCGTAAGGCTTCGGCTTGGGCGACCAGATGGCGAGCGGTTGCGATTCGTTGCTGTTCCTGCGCAGCGCGTTGCTGGAAGATCGCGATGCTCGCCGCGGTCAGGGCGAGGACAAGCAGCACCGACAGGATGATGGTGAGGCGTCCGCGGCGGAAGCGATCGCGGCGGATGCTGACGTACAAAAAGTCGCGGGCCTCCTCGTGGAGGTCAGCAACTCGATAGGTGATCAGTACTCGGTGTCGTCGCGGCGACCAGCGTGACAGGTCTTGCCGCTGGCCCGACGTTGCTGCGTTGGATCGACGGTGGGTCTGGACGCGTGCTCCAGTGTCGGCGACGGCAGCGGCGAGTTGTCCGCCCGTCCACAATCGGGCGGATGGACGGCCCTCCTCATCCCAGGCCGCAGCGGCCTGCTCGACCGCATGACGGGCTCGCAGCGCAGCCGCGGCGGCGGTGATTGCCTGAGCCAACGGGCTCCAGGCAGTCAGGAACGCCTCATGGGCAACCGCGATGACCCCGCTGCCGTTATCGGTGTCGGTGGTCAACAGTCGACGCGCGACGAAAGCATCCACCTCATCAGCCACTGGATGCGGTAGCTCCTCGCGCAGGACCCGCCGCCGGGTGCGGCGGCCCTCCTCGTCGACGGTGACCAGCCCCAGCAGCCCGGAGATCACCTCTTCACGGCTCCGACCGCCAGCGGCGACCGCCTCGACCAGGGCCTGCTCAGCCTGGCGGGTCAAGGCACCCTGCACCCCGCCGAGCTGGCCATAACGTTCGCTGGACAGCCGGCCGCCCCGGCCGATGCCCTCGGCGAGCTGGGCCAGGGTGAACGCCAGCAGCGGCAGCGCGTCCCCGCTGCCGGTGTCATCGACTAACCGGTCCACCAGGTCGTCGTCCACGTCGATGCCGACTAGCCGGGCGGGCCTTTCGATGACGGCCCGCAACGCCTCACGGCCCAGCGGCCGCAGTGTGTAGGTACGCGTCGGCAGCGCGGCCGGTTCGTCTTCGAGCAACAGCTGGTCGAGGAACTCCGAGCGCAGCGTGATCACGAGCTGCACCGGACCGGCCAGCGCGGGCCTCAGCAGCTCGGCGAACCGGGCCCGATCAGGAGGAGCGGCCTGGGTGAGCAGCTCCTCGAACTGGTCCACGACGACCAGCAGACGACGCGAACCGCGTGGGGCGGCCAGCAGCAGTTCGTCGACCAGCGCTGCCAGGCCATCCTCATCGAGCTGGTCGCGGATGTAGGCCACCGTCCAGCCTAGGTCGAGTCGCCGTGCGGCGTTGGCCAGCTCCCGGACCAGCGCCGCTACGGGATCAGCACCTGGCACGATCGGCGCCAGCGTCCACCACCCTGGCTCGTCGGCCATCACCGGCAGCAGTCCGGCCCGGACCAGCGACGACTTGCCGCACCCTGACGGCCCCGCCACCAGCAGTGCCGCACCCTTCGTGCGTTCCGCCGGGGAGCGCAGCAACTCAGCGAGTTCTCCACTCTCATCAGTGCGGCCGAAGAACACCCTGTGCCGGTCGACGTCGAACGGGCGCAGCCCCGGGAACGGGGAACGATCGTCCGGCCAGCCCCATCCCCCTGCCGCATCGACCCGGCGCAACGCCTCGTCCAGTGCAGTGCGGGCCGCATTCGGGTCCCGCGTGTAGTCGGTGTGTTGCACCGAGGTCAGCAGTGGGTCGGCCACACCCGGTTCGGCGCGCAGCGGCAGCAGCCGGCTGCCGCGCGACCAGGAGATCGCCGCCTCGGCTGTACACCATCTGGACGCCAGGTAAGCCGAGGTGATCACGCAGACCACCGCGTCGGCCCACCGCAGCCGCTCATGTAGCCGCTGCTGCCACTCCTCGCCGACGGCGATGCCATTCCGCAGATCCTCGGCCAGGAACACGTCGTGGCCCTCGTTGTCCAGCCAGCCGTGCAGCTCGCCAGCCAGAGCCCGATCTTCGCTGGCATGGCTGACGAACACCCTGGCCACTACATCTCCCCTGATCAGTATCGAATCGCCAGGATAAGAGGATATGGCCTTGGGTGATGGGTCGGGATCGGAGCGAGGTCATGGTGGGCACGCCAGGCCGATCATCAGCAACGCAGAGTTGGGTGTGGGAGCAGTAGAACGTGTGGTGACAGACAGCCAACCGGCTCAAGCAGAACACCCGCTGGGGAACCGTCGCCCTCGGGCTGACGATCGTGGGTGAGTGCTGGCGACTCGGGTGCCGGTAAGGAAACCGCCAGGAGCCGCAATCGGTCGTCCACCCCCACCCATTCTTGCGATCCCACCCAGCCAGCAGACCCCGCAGATAGGCGCCCACCCGGTGACGCGGCTCAGCCCGACTAAACCGGCCCGCGATCAATCCCAGCAGCACATCCCACCCGGCAAGATCCACCATGCGGTGATCATCACCACCGAGCAGGACTACCTCGCACAACACGCCGAACTGCCGTTGCAGTACTAATCGCCGACGTCCAGGAAATTGACCTGGCCGAGGGTGAGTTGGCATTTACCCGACAGTTGACCGGTCTGCGGCGAGCCGGACTGGATCCGGAGAAGTCATTTCCTTGGGATTCGGCGCGGTCGCCTTATCCAGGATTAGCCGCGTTCACATCCGAGGACACGGCGGTGTTTTTCGGTCGGTATTGGGAGATCGATCGGCTGGTGGAGCTGATGCAGCCCACCCTGGCGCATGGGCAGGTCGGTGGGTAAGCATCGTCGGCCCGTCGGGCGGCGGCAAGTCATCGCTTCTGCGCGCAGGGTTGCTGCCTCGGCTGACGCGATTGAGTGAACGGTGGGTTGTGGTGCCGCTGCTGCTGCCCGGCGCCCGGCCGACCCGTCAACTTGCGGGCAACCTGGGCCGCGCCTTTCACTCCAGTGCAGTGCTATGAAACAACTGCTGCGACACCCAGCGCAAGGGCTGCCTCATAGCGAAGTCAAGGCTCCTATACACCGTGCATTGTGGCCGCCTGTACCAGAGCCACCGTCCCCACCTCGTCCCCCCAAAGTATTTGCACTGACCCTGTTTATTAACACGATGCTGTTCGAGTAGAATGACCACCCCCGTGAGTAGTCGAACTGTCTGCTCTTTGACCTCAGCTGGCTCCATTGGTTCTTCGCCACTGAGTCTCTCCTGCAACTGTTCAAGCTGTTCCAAAAGCAGCCGATTCCGTGTCTCCCAAACGTTGCTCACCGCGCCCGGTATGGCTCTACGGTATTTGCCGGAAGGCTAAGTGACTCATGGGAGAGAACTTCTCCTGCTATGACCGTTCCAGTCGTCTCAGTGGCCCGCTGCCGCAACCGTTCGCCAGCGGCGATCAAGCGCTGTGCATAATTTTGCTGTTCAGCAGTACTGGCGCTGCCGTCCATGACGCGAAGAGCCAGCAGCGCCATGTCCCTGTTGAGCCGAGCCAATTCGGTCAGCAGCTCGCGATCTTCCCGAATCACAGGACCTCACCCTGATCGCTGTTTCTTCCGATGGATGGCGCCCAGGACCGGGGAGCCGCCGGGCTGGTGGAAGCGAGGGAAGGCATCCGGGAGGGACGCACCAGCTCGGTACTCAGCCCGGCCCTGGGGCCAGGTGACACGCTAATGGCAGGCGAGCCGGGCCAAGGGGGACAACCTGTCTCCTGTCACATCGTGGGCTTGCAACGAGCCTTTAGGTAGGAAGATCGATCTTGTTGGCCAGGGCGCGTACCTCGCTCTTCACTGCTGCGTGGTTGCGTTCCACGAGTTCCTGGGTCACGCCGCGGCCAAACCGACCGTGTTTTACGTACTCTGGTGACTCCTGATACGCCCTCGACAAGAGATGCCAGGCGGCAACGTCATCCCGTCGGGCGAGATAACCACGGGCGACCTCGATGAGGTAATGTGACCGCCCTGAGGGAGGCCGAATCGAGTCCACGTCGATAGCCTCCGCGCGGCGTGCCGCATCGCCATGTCGCCCCAAGGTCACATCAAGGCGCACGGCATGGACTTGCATATACACTGGGCCGAACCAGTTCAACGGATGCCAGTAGTCTTGGCCCAGCGATCGTGCTGTTTCTTCGGCCATATCCCAGAAGCGCCACGCCGTGCCGAAGTCGTAATCGCAGGCTGCGGTCAGCGCCGTCGCGAGTTGCAGGGAGCCCCACATCGCCCGGTGGTCGGTTGAAGCACCGTCAAGGCCTGGCTTCAACAGCTCGGCTGCGTCCTTCACGACGCGTTCGGCCTGGTCCAGTTGGCCAGACTCCCGGAACACATGAGCCAGATACCATGCGCTGCCAGCAATGGCGAGAGGATCGTCTGCCTCCTGGGCCGCCGTCATGCCTCGATCAGCGGCAAGGAGCACCAGTTCGGGCACTGGCTGATAGGCAAGAACCTTCTGCGTCAATTGGTAGGTTCCGGCAAGCACGGCCGCAGCGGTGTGTCGCTCAGCGCCGACCAACACGCGCACAGCCTGTTGTGTCTCGGTGAGCAAGGAAGGAAGCAGCGCACCGACCTCGGTGCGGGGATAACGCGAGGCACCCCAGAGCATGTGCGCGTCAGCCAGCCTGCACTGTAGCTGGCCTACGGAAGGAAGCCGGTCAGCTTCCGCGTCGGGCACGGGTCCGACCGGGTAAGTCGTCATGACGTGCTGCAGCGTTGGAATTGCTTGGTGGGTTGGTTTGCCGTATACCGCAAGCGGAAGGTGCTGGCCGGTCAACTCGGTCAGGTCGTCAACGTGGAGAACTTCTGCGAGCCGAAGGAGCGTCGGCAAACGCACCGCCTGACGCGTGCCCTGCTCAATCTTCTTGAGCCAACTCTCGCTCCGGCCGCACAGGCCAGCAACTACAGCTCTCGACAATCCCCGTCGCTCCCGCAGGAGCTTGATCCTCCTGCCCACCGGGAGAATCGGGTCCTGACTCATCGCCCGCCCTTCTCATCGTCCTAGATGCTAGCCGTCCAGTATACGCCTGGAACGATCTACGAGCTGAGAGGACGGATCCCTTCGGGTATCGAGCAGCTTAGATTAGTCTCAGGTCTTTTTTCAGCTTCTCATGCGAGTGCTTGGTCGCGGACACAAAACCCCTACCATGTCGGTCTCGTCCAGCACGCCGCCGTCAAAGACGAACACCACGCCCTCGGATCGGGAATCCTGCGGGTGCCAGGGCGCGAGGCGGTTGAGGAGGTCGTTGTGTAGTCGAGGGCTCGGGCGGAGGTGACGTGGGAGAGCACGTCGAGGGCTTGGTGCCCGTGGTGCAGGAAATTCGGTGCAGCCGGACGCTTCCCGGTTGACCAGACCGACTTGGTCACCGTGATCCACGCGCTCGGACGCCCGTTCAGCGAGCTGGTGGATCTGGCGCGCCAACCGCGGACTGATACCGGCTGCCGGGTGCCCGATGCGGTGTTCCACGCTGAGATGATCGGCGCGTTCTTCGCTTTCTTCGCCGGCCGCAGCCTGGACGGCGGGCTGACGTGGGCGGTACGGATGTGGCGGGAGTTCGTCCAGGACGGGCGGGTCTATTCGCTGACCGTCACTGAGCACCCCGCCCAGGATGATCGCGCGAGGGCGTGGCGGGAGGGGCTGCGGCGGGGTGCCCGGTTTCTCACCGACGGCGCTCAGCCTGGCCGCTGTCGCGATGAGGTACTCGCCCTGGCCGCCCGGATCGGAGAGGCCGTGGGGCAGCCACCGGTCAGGCCGTGATGAAAGCCGAGCAGACGCCGTCGTGATGCTCACTCCACCAGGCCAGCAATGCCGAGGCCGAGACGAACAGGTGGTCGCAGGAGGTGTTGGCCTTCTCGTAATGCCACGTCAATTGCCAGAAGTCGCACACCCGTTCCCACCACAGCCGATGGACAGCCTCAGCCAGCGACGCCTCAGGCAGCGGGATCAGCCCCCGGTAGCCGGCCGTGAACGCAGCCACCCGCTCCAGATCGAGTGCCCGCAGCTCGGGGTTGAGGTCGTAGCCGAAGACAAGAGTTGCCGTTCGGACCACCTCAGTGGCCACCGGACCAATCCGCAGCCGGTCCCAATCCAGCACCGCGGTCACTCGGCTTGACGGGCCAGCCGACCAGAGCAGGTTGAGGTCATGAAAGTCGCCGTGCACCCACCCGATCGGCGCCACCGGCCGCGTGTCGTCCGGCCGCAGGTAAACCAGCCGTTCCAGCAGCGCCTGGCGCTGGCGAAGGTGCTGGCGCACCAGGCGGTCGAACTCGTCAAGCTCGGTGCGACCGGCCAGGAGCTCCAGGTAGTGGTCAATCTTCGCCTTGGCCTTGGCTGCCTCGGTCACGGTGACAAGTTGGGACTCCGGGGCTGGGGCAAGCACGTCAGTAATTCGGTCACAGCCCAAGCCCTGATGGATGCGGGCCAGCACCTCACCCAGATGCCGGCACTCCCGCACGGTGAGGTCACGGCCATCGCGATGCACCCCCTCGACCCACGGCAGCACCGCGAACATCCCGATACCCGGCAACTCGATCACGGTGTTCCCGTCCGGGGTTGCCTGTGGTGGCGGGACCGGCAATCCGAGATCGGCCAGCGTGCGGGTGATCCGGTGCTGCCGGCGGGCGGCCTCCGCGTCGACGTCCAGGAGTTGCTTGACCGCCCACACACCCTCGCGCGTGCGCACCCGCCAGTTCCGGTTCATCAACCCCTCGGACAACGACCAGGTCTCGATCGGGTCAGTCAAACCAAAACCCCGCAACACGGCGCTGATCAGCGCGTAGTCCGCCGGCGCGACGACCAGGCCGGCAGCCTTCAGGTAGGAAGACCGATCTTGTTGGCCAGGGTGCGTACCTCGGTCTTCACTGCAGCGTGGTTGCGTTCCAGGAGTTCCTGGGCGACGCTGCGGCCAAACTGACCATGTTGCACCGTCTCCGGTGACTCCTGATATGCCCGCGACAGCAGGTGCCAGGCGGCAACGTCATCCCGCTGGGCGAGGTAGCCACGGGCGACATCAACGAGGTAACGGGACCGCCCTGTCGGAGAATGAATCGAGTCCACGTTGATAGACTCCGCACGGCGCGCTGCGTCGCCATACCGCCCCAAGGTCACATCGATAGACACACCTTTGACTTGCATATCCACCGGACCGAATAGTTCCACGGATGACAATAGTCTTGGCCTAGTGACTGTGCCGTTTCTTCCGCCATATCCCAGAAGCGCCACGCCGTGCCGAAATCGTAGTCACAGGCTGCCGTCATCCCCGTAGCAAGCTGCAGGGAACCCCACATTGCCAGGTGCTCGGTCGAAGCATCATCAAGGCCTGGCTTCAACAGCTCGGCCGTGTCCTTCACAACGCGTTCGGCCTGGTCCAGTTGACCAGAATCCTGAAAAACACGAGCCACGTACCATGCGCTCCTGGCAATGGCGAGAGGATCGTCCGCTTCCTGAGCGGCCATTATGCCGCGATCGGCGGCGAGGAACACCAATTCTGGCACTGGCTGGTACGAAAGAAGCCGCTGTGCCATATGGTAGGTTCCCGCAAGCACGGTCGTCGCGGTGCGTCGCTCAGGGCCGACCAGTACGCGCACAACCTGTTGCGTCTGCATGAGCAGGGAAGGGAGCAGGGCGCCGACCTCGGCGCGGGGATAGCGCGAAGTCCGCCAGAGCGTGACCGCGTTATCCAGTCTGCTCTGTAGCTCGCTTACCGACGGTAGCCGATCCGCTTCCGCTGCAGGCATGGGTTCGAGCGGGTAAGTCGTCATGACCTGCTGCAGTGTTGGTACTGCTTGGTGGGTTGGTTTGCCGTATACCGCAAGCGGAAGGTGTTGGCCGGTCAACTCGATCAGGCCATCAACGCGGAGGATTTCCGCCAGCCGGAGTAACGTCGGCAGACGCACCGCCTGATGTGTGCCCTGCTCGATCTTCTTGAGCCAACTCTCACTCCGACCGCACAGGCCAGCAACAACCGCTCTCGACAATCCCCGTCGCTCCCGCAGAAGCTTGATCCTTCTGCCCACTGGCAGGGTCGGGTCCAGGCTCATCGCTCCGTTTCCCCGTCATCGGTAGGTGTTAGCCATCCAGCATACGCGGGGGCGCGACCTGTCAGGATTATCTTGAATACCTCGCCGTAGTAGTGCGCGATCTACGGTTTCAGGAGGATCTTGACGGCTCCGTCCTGCTTTTTCTGGAACATTTCGTATGCCGACGGTGCTTGGTCCAACGGCAGTGTGTGGGTAGCAAAGCCCTCCACGCCGAGTGGATCGCGATCGGTGAGCAACGGCATGATGTCATCGACCCACCGCTTGACGTTGGCCTGCCCCATCCGCAACTGGATCTGCTTGTCAAACATCGTCAACATCGGCAGCGGATCGGTCATGCCGCCGTAGACGCCAATCACCGAGATCGTGCCGCCCCGGCGCACAATGTCGATCGCCAGGGAGAGGGCGTTGAGCCGGTCGACGCCCGCCCGCTGCATCAGCGCCGCCGCTACCGGATCGGGTAGCAGGCCGGCCGCCTTTTGGGCTAATTCCGCGCCGGGTGAGCCGTGCGCCTCCATCCCGACGGCGTCGATGACCGCATCAGGCCCACGACCGCGGGTCATCCCGCGGATCACCTCGACAAGATCATCCTGATGCTCGCGCAGATCGAGCGTCTCGACGCCGTGCAGTCGAGCCCGCGCAAGGCGCTCGGGCACCAGGTCGACGCCGATCACCTGCCCGGCACCCCGATGGCGTGCGATACGGGCGGCCATGTCACCGATCGGTCCCAGGCCGAGTACCACGATGCTTCCGCCATCCGGGATCGCGGTGTACTCGACGGCCTGCCACGCAGTAGGCAGCACATCGGAGAGATAGACGAATCGCTCATCGGGTGGGCCCTCGGGCACCGCAATCGGCAGCGTGTTGCCGAACGGCACCCGGAGGTACTCGGCCTGCCCTCCCGGCACCCGCCCGTAGAGCTTCGTGTAGCCAAACAGTGCCGCCCCCATGCCCTGGTCCCGCACCTGGGTCGTCTCGCACTGCGAGTGCAGTCCCTGCCCGCACATGAAACACGTGCCGCAGGAGATGTTGAACGGGATCACCACGCGCTGGCCGGGGCGGATCGCGGTGACGTCGGGGCCGACCTCCTCGACGATCCCCATCGGTTCATGGCCGAGAATGTCGCCCTCGGTCATGAACGGGCCGAGCACCTCGTAGAGATGCAGGTCAGACCCGCACAGTCCGGTCGTCGTGATACGCACGATCACATCCGTCGGCTGCTCGATCTTCGGATCGGGGACCGTGTCGACGCGGACGTCGCGCTTGCCGTGCCATGCCACTGCCTTCATTGCCGCCTCCTCTGCACTCGGGGCATACCCGTTGTGGAGCAGGGGTACTCTCCGGTATGCCAGAGCTTGCTGAGCTTCGTCGGTCTGCAGCAGAGTGCACCGCCTGTGAGCTGTACGCCGACGCGACGCAGACGGTCTTCGGCTCAGGGCAGCCCGGTGCAGCGATGGTGTTGATCGGCGAGCAACCCGGCGATCGGGAGGACATCGAGGGTGTGCCGTTCGTCGGTCCAGCTGGCCGGGTGCTTGACCGGGCGCTGGAGCGGGCCGGGGTGGCCCGGTCCGACGCCTATGTCACCAATGTGGTCAAGCACTTCCGGTTCCGGCGCGAGGGCAAGGTCCGCATTCACCGCACCCCTGGAGTCGAACACGTGCGGGCCTGCCTGCCCTGGTTGCACGCCGAGCTCGCCGTGGTACGCCCGCGACTGCTGGTGACGTTGGGTGCGACGGCGGCCAAGGCGTTGCTCGGCGCGTCGTTTCGTCTTACCCAGCACCGTGGTGAGGTGCTGGAGTACGCGGATCTGCCGCTGGTGGCCACGATCCATCCTTCCGCGGTGCTGCGCGGCCCGAAGGACCGCCAAGCCGAGATGTTCGATGAGCTAGTCGCTGATCTGGAGCTGGCCGGCCGCGTAGTAGCAGAATCCCCGACTCCCCGACATGGAGACATATCGGG
>JALZHU010000376.1 GCA_030860695.1 Actinomycetota bacterium | reverse complement strand
AGGAACACCGTGTTGATGATGAACAAATCGCAGACAACGATCGTGGCAGCCTGGGCGGTGAGCAACTCGCGCCACGTCGGGCCGCAGCGGCGCTGCGCCGGATCAAACCCAGCCCGGTGCAGGATCCGCCACACGGTCGAGGGCGCCACCGAGTGCCCGAGCCCGGCGAGCTCACCGTGGATGCGTCGGTAACCCCGACTGGGGTTTTCGGTAGCGAAACGCAGCCACCAGCTCGCGCACCACGCGCGCAGTGGGCGGGCGGCCCGGAGGCTTGGCGGTCGGATACGTCCACTTGCAAGCCACCAGCTCCCGGTGCCAGCGCAGCAGTGTCGTGGGCTACACGAACAACACCGGCCAGCGCAGTCGGGGCAGCGCAGCAGACAACGCGGCCAGCACGGCCCGGTCGGCCGGGCGGGGTCGCAGACGGGCAACCTGGCGGCGCAGCACGCTGAGCTCATGGCCTAGCACCAGGATTTCGACATCCTTGCTCGCGTCGGTCCGAGCACGAAGCACCAGCAGCTCGGATACTCGGCGTGCCAGCAGATACACCAGCGAGACAATCACGACGGCATCCTGCCGGACCCATCCGGCCGCGGGACCGTCACCTGCACCGCAGGTCAACGACACGGAACCGAGGTTTTCGGCACCCACAAGGTCGCGCAGGACAGCAGGCCGTCCCACAGCTCCGGTGCCCGGTGTGCGCCATCGAGAACATCATGCGGATGCTGCGGGACTCGCGCGCCTGGAACCGGCTCGTTCGATGGCGCGAGCGAAGACCGATGACATGACCCACGCCAGCTCGGCGTTTCCGCAGTTTTGAACGAGGGAGCGCCCTGATTATGTGCTACGCCGTGACGGCATGGCGCTTGAGAAAGTCGGTGAGTCTTGCCGCAGCATCAGCAGGGTGCCGCATGTGAAGCAGATGATTGGCTCCGGGCATCACGTCGTCCTCGGTGTGAGGTCGCCATGAGTGAAACAGGTCGCGGCTCTCGATGAACATCGGCAAACTCTCGGCCCCGTATAGGAAGAGCACCGGCTGCTTGATCTTAGCCGCTTCCTCGGCGCCGAAGCGCCACTCCTGCGCCGATGGAAGATCGGACTCGAACAGGGTGGCCACATCGTTGATTGCCTGTTCGGGACCTCCCGGGACGGTGCGGCTTACCTCTGCTCGCCAGTCCGGGCCGGCCTCCAAGGCGAATAAGTCCTCGGCCGCGGCTATCCGGTCACCCGCCAGGTATTTCTCCATGATCGGGCCCAGTGCTTCGAGGACCGGCGGCGCACTCGAAACGGTGAACCACGCTGGCTCGAACAGCCCCAGACTGTACACGACACCCGGGGCATCGACAGCCAGCTGCAGGGCGACAGCGGCCCCGTAGGAGTGGCCGACGACGTGTGCCTGTGTGACGTCGAGTGCGCCAAGCAACGCCCGGCAGTCCTGCGCGTGTTCTGCGACCGAGACTGGGCCATCGATCGGGCTGCTCCCAGCATATCCCCTCCGCCGGTATCGGATCACGTGGCAGTGGTCCCGCAAAGCCGGCTCAACCGCCAAGGGCAGGAAGGAGTCCGCGACAGCGCCGCCGTGGATGAACACCACCGCCTCACCCGAGCCCGCAGAGTCAAACTCCAGCTCGACGCCGTTTACCGATATGCGTTCCATCGTTGCGCTCATGACAGCGCCTCCTTCATCTGGCCACCGGCGAGCGCCTCGCCGTGCACCGTCTCGCCTGCGCCGCGGATGCGCCGGACCCGTCGTACGAGACTGTGGTCCGCATCTGCCCACCGAAACAGCGTGCTAAAAGTGAAGAGGAGGGCGGACCCGCGGAAATACACGACGGCGACCAGGGCGACGGACTCGCCGAACCTGGCGCGGGTCGGTAGGGAGTGTCGCTCGATTGTCGCGTCGAACAGATCGTGATGTCCTATGCCGCAGCTTGCGCCGTGCAACCGCGGGACACCGGCCAAAATCTCTGTGAGCAACGCTAGCGCGCCGTCGGTATCCACGCCGCGAAAGCGTTCACCACCCGGGCGGAACGGCCCCGCCCGTAGCAAGGTGTAGGGCGCGCGGGGCCGGTTTCGTGTGCCTTGATCAGTCGACTCGCTGGCGCGCACGCCGGCGGTGAATGCGTGTGGGTGCCGTATAGACTATCCATGTCATGCGACCTGGGCATATTCGTGAATCAGCCCGCCGAGCCGGTCGCGGCGTCGGAGGCGTAGGGAGAACGATGACTCCGGCGGGGGGAGTGGCCTGAGTGGTGCTGCTTGGTGCAATGCGCGGTGGGGCCGATGGTGGTTGAAATGGGCCACGTACTCGCCCAGCACGTGTTCGAGGTGGCGGCGGTTGACAATCAGCATCCGGTCGAGCAGCTCACGGCGGAGGGTGCCGATCCATCGCTCGGCGATCGCGTTCGCCCGGGGTGCCCGCACCGGGGTTCGCAGGATGCGGATGCCCTCACTGGCGAACACGGTATCGAAGACGCCGGTGAACTTGCTATCGCAATCCCGGATCAGGAACCTGAACTGAGCCGCGCGGTCGCCGAGGTCCATCAGCAGATTCCGCGCCTGCTGCGCCATCCAGGCTCCGCTTGGGTTCGCCGTGACTCCGAGGAGGTGGACACGGCGGGTGGCCTGCTCCACGAGGAACAGTACGTACAACCGCTGGAGCAGCAGTGTGTCGACGCAGAAGAGGTCTGTGGCGACGATGCCCTGTGCTTGGGCAGCCAGGAATTGTCGCCAGCTCGGCCCGTCGCGGCGAGGTGCAGGGTCGATGCCGGCTCGCTTCAGGATCGACCACACCGTAGTTGCCGCAATCTGTAGCCGAGCCCGGCGAGTTCGCCCTGGATCCGCCGATAACCCCAGGAGGAGTTCTCCGCAGCCAGTCGCAGGACCAACTCGCGCAGCTCGGGTGCCGTTGAGCGGCCTGCTCTGCGGTGGCGGGGCTGGGTCCACCGTTGCTTTACCAGGTCCCGGTGCCACCGCAAGATTGTGCCCGGAGTGACGAGCCGATGCAGTCGGCAGGCAGGGGACAGCAATCGGGCCAGCGCCGCGAACACCGCTCGGTCGGCCCAGGACAGACGTGGTCTACTGACCTGGCGGCGGAGCACGGCGACTTCGTGACGCAACACCAGGATCTCCGCGTTTTTTGACGAGGAACTACGGGCCAGCAGTCCGAGCCAGCCCATGAGCTGCCGGAAGATGAGATAGAGCAGTCGTACCACCACGGCGGGCGATCATGCCTGATGGCCGCTGCCCAGCGATGCCGCAGGACAGCGATGTGGATGACTTGTTCGGCACCCACAGGCGGCCAGCAACTCCTGGGGGCGTTGGGCAACCGCGTCCAAGTGTTGAGCACTCTGGCCATCGACCCGCAACTGCGCGCGGCCCTCGAGCAGACACCGGAATGCCAGAACCTGTTTGGCGCCAGCGCGACGACCGCTCCCAACCCACCAACGACCTCACCCCAGCCGCCAGGCTAAGGATCCGGCACCTTGATCCCTTAGCCCGACGACCGTACGGACGCGCTGATTGCCGAGTTGCAGCAAGCCGTCGACCAACACGTGGTGGCCGACTACCTCGGCTGGGACTTCAGGTCGAGGGGCGCGCTGCCGATCGTCAATGTGCCAGGCTGCCCGATCCAACCGGATAACTTATGGAGGCGCTGACCTGATACTTTACCATGCTGTCGGGTCGGCGTCCCCACCGCCGCTGGATAAATTCCGAACTGTCTGCTTCGAAACCTGATCGAGGGGTGGAACTCAATGACTATTCGCTATGTTGCCGGTGTGCTTGCCATGGTGGTCGTTCCTCTGGTTGCCTGCGGCGAGGATCAGGCTGTCCGCGATCCTGAAACGCTGACTCCACCCACGGTGACACAGCCGGGTATAGGTGACCAGGGTGAAGGGGGCGCAGCCCAGGAGAGTCTTGAGGGTCGACTCGGACAGCGGATTCAAGTCACCGGTGAGGTCGCCTCGATCATCTCGCCAGACGCTTTCACTATTGGCGGTGACGAGATCGGAGAGAATCCCATCCTCGTGGTGGGCGCCAATATGCCCGCGGGTCTTACGGCCGGGGAGACCGTGCGAGTGAGTGGCACCGTTAAGGAGTTCCAGGTGCCCGGTTGGGAGCAGGATCTCGATCTGGACATAATCGACCAGCAGTTCGAGGACTTCGACGGCGACCCAGCAATTCAGGCCGACTCAGTCAGCAGAGCCTGATCGCAGTGCGAAGTGCGCGGCATGCATGAGCGTATCGGATTCTCGGACAGGGGGTGCTCGGTTCTTACGCTGCTGTGACGTTGTCGTAGTAGTGAGCTTCGGCTACCACTGGGGTTTGGTAGCCGAAGC
>JALZHU010000095.1 GCA_030860695.1 Actinomycetota bacterium | reverse complement strand
GGTCAAGGACGGTCAACCCTCCGGTGGCCGTCCTTGACCAGCCACCAACGTCAGCAGGACGCCAACAGGGTCGTCCCCGGCGAGCTTGGCCCCAGCCGCAACTGGTCTCCTTCGCCGATCAGCGGGTAGGACACCCACCACCGCAGGCACCTCACCGGCAGCTCGGGCGGTGCGTCGGCAGGGTCCTGCACGCTGGTGAACGAGGTCAGCGCGATAAGCCCACCGCCGGCTCGGGGTTCCAGCCGGTGCACCACGATGCTGCCGTCCAGAGTGGACCGGTACTGGCCACGCCAGACATTTTCGCCGATGTCCCGTGCCCACTGCGGGATGACGACACTGCGCCAGAGCTGGTAGTCACCTGCGTTGATCGCGTCGAAATACTTCTGCAGCACCTGCTGGATCCGGTCGGCGTCCGGATGCACCGCGACATCCGGGAGGAGCACGACGGTGGCCGGTCCTGGCTCTGGCAGTCTCGGCGGTGCAGTGTTGCCGATCGGGCCAATGCCACCCGCTCCGGCGGCGGGCTGCAGTTCCCGCAGCAGCGCCCCGGCACTCACCGCGCCAGCGAGCACCACGATCACCACCACGAGGAGGCCCCACCCGCGCCGGGCGACATGCTGCGCCACCGGGGCAGACTACGCCGAGCGCGCCCCGTCCGGGCCCCGGGAGTAGCCGGCTGGCCCGGGTCAGCCCACGTGATGCAGCCAGGTCACCGGGGCACCGTCGGCAGCGCGGCGAAACGGCTCTAGTGCGTCGTCCCAGGCGGCGCCGAGGAGCTGGTCAAGCTGGTGCGCAAAGGATTCCGCGTCGCGGGCGGTGGCGGCCAGTGTCCGCAGTTGATCCTCGCCGACCACGATATCGCCGTTGGCGCTAGCGCGAGCCCGCCACAACCCGAGCCCGGGCACGTAGCAGAACCGCTCTCCATCCAGCCCGGGGCTGGGTTCCTCGGTCACTTCGAAGCGCAGCATCGGCCACGCCCGCAGCGCGCTGACCAACGCCGCCGCGGTACCGGGCTCTCCGGACCAGTCGCATTCGGCGCGCAGCTGGCCAGGTGCTGCCGCTTGCGCAGTCCACTGTAGGTCTGTCCTGGTCTGCAGGACGCCGGCAACCGCCCACTCGACGTGCGGACATACCGCAGACGGCGACGAGTGGACATAGATCATCCCACTGGTGCTCATGTGGTGCCTCCGCTGATCGACGAGGAACGTCTTCCCCTACGCCCTCATGATCATCCGGTACACCGTTACACATTGTGCCCGCATGGCCGACGGTACGCCAGTGACCGGTGTGTGTCGTTCCGGAAAAAACAGCCCTAGCAAACCGAACCACCTGACGGGGGTTAGGGGGCATGGGCCCCCAGTGCTTTTGCAGCAGCCACCACGTCGACCAACCCGGTGCCCTTGTCGAAGGATGTCCAGTACTCGCCCACCCGCTGGTAAGGCGCGCCGTCGGAATAACGCAATGCGGTCGACTTCAACGCGTCCTCGATCTCGGCGGGTGTCGCGGTCGGGTCAACCTGGAAGAGCAATGCCACGATTCCCGTGATCTCCGGCGCAGCCATCGACGTGCCGCTGAGTGTGTTGTAACTACCCACGTCGAGAATTCCGGGGCCGCTCTGCGGCTTGAGCCCGGTGGAGCAGATCGGCTGGTAGGGACGGCAGGCACCAACGATGTTCTCCCCCGGTGCGGAGATGTCCGGCCAGGTCGACGGGTCGGTCTCCACGCCTCGCGAGGAAAAGGCGGACACCGGACCGCTACGGGTGCCGGTGCCTTGATCATTATAAGAGGCCACCGAGATGATTCCACCAGTCGGATCCTGGGCTGGTGAATTAGTGAGGCTTTCGGAGCCGTCACCGCCGTCATTGCCGGCAGCCCAGACGGTGACCACGCCTTCCTGCGCGAGCTGGCGCTGAAGCTTGACGGTCGCCGACTTCGAATCGAACTGACCCCCGCCCGGCGAGCCATAGGAATTGTTGACCACCTTGATCGGCGGGCACTGCGCGGCCGGCACTGCCTGTCCACACGGTGCGGCGTGGTGCTCCAGCACCCAGTTCAACGACGCATCCGCGCTGATGACCACCACGGCCGCGCCGGTGGACAATGCGACGATCTTGGCTCCGGGCGCGGCGCCGGATACTGCGGTGCCGTCGCTGAGGGTGACGCTGCGGCCCGCGGCGATGCTGGCCACGTGGGTGCCGTGGCCGCCGAGGGACGCCGTGTCAGTGTCAACACCGTTGGGCATCTCCACGATGCAATCGGTGTCCGTTCTGGCCTCGTCCAAGCACACGCTCTTCAGGCTGCGTACGACCTTACCGCCAGCGAACGCAGGATGCGTGGGGTCGATCCCGGAATCGATCACCGCAACGCTGACACCGCTGCCCTCCAGCGCTGCGCCGTTCGCCCCCACCAGGGTCTGCCTGGCCTCCAGGCCGCGGGTGGCCAGCTGAGAGCTCGCGGCGTGTACCGCGATGGGCCGGTCACCCTCGAGGTATGTCACGCCGGGTTGGGCGCGGGCCGCTTCGACCTGTTGCTTAGTCGCCCACGCGACCACCACGCCGATCTTGCGGAAAGTGGTAATCCGCTGCATCCCGGTAGCAGCGACCGCCCGCTCGGCATCCGCAAGCGTCGCTCCATGCACCATCAACGGAATCCGGCCGGAGGTCACCGAGAGCAGCTGCCTAGCCAAGGACGGCGACAGCGGAACAACCGTCGTTTCGGCAGTCGCTGGCATGGCAACCAGCGAGCCTCCAGCGATCAGTCCGCCGACCAGCAAACCGGTCAGCAAACCCCGTCGAGTCATGATCCTCCCCTTAATCCGGCACATGGGACGCACTGTATGAGTGAACACGTAGCGCGCACGACCGTCAACGCTATGCAATCATTTAGCCGGTGCTTGATCGGCAGCTACGAACGAGACGCCCTATACGCCGGATCGGTTGCACCCCCGCGACGGGCCCACCCAAGAAGCGCAGCGGGGCGCGCGGGCGTGTACAGGATTTGTCAGGCGCGTAGGGACCGAGCAGGCCGCCAGGTGGCGGCCAGCAGCACCACGGCACCGAGGACCCCCAACCCGGCCACGATGGCCAGGCCCACCACGCCCCCTACATCAATACCGAGCAACCAGTCCACCGAGACGGTGCCTGGCCCAAGCAAGCCGATCACCGCACACACCACGCTGATCATGAGGACGTACTCATAGCCGTCCTTGAATACAAAAAACCCGTTTGGGCGGTGCGCGGTGACCCCGGCGATCACCATGGCGCCAACGACGAACGCCGCCGCGAGCGGGGTGAGTAGTCCGATCACCAGTGCGGATCCGGCAGCAAGCTCCCCGGCACCGGACAGCACGGCGTGCAGCTTCGGTGGTCGCAATCCCAGCGAGCCGAACCAGCGGGTCGTGCCCGCCAACCCGCCACCACCCCAGAGGTGGTTGTACCCGTGCGCCACCATGGTCAACCCCACGACCACGCGCAGCAGTGCAACCGCAATGTCGACCACCGTCATCGCGCCTCCCGCCCAACGTCGCAGAGCGGGCTGGCGGCCCGCAGCAAGGCATCGATCTGCTCAGCAGCGCCGGGTGGGGCGAACAACGACCCCTGGCCCGCGTCACACCCCGCCGCGCGGAACCGCTCAAGCTGGGCATGGGTTTCGATGCCTTCCGCGGTGACCGTCAGATCCAGGGCGTGCGCCAGATCCACCAGGGTCGCCACGATCCGCTGGTCCACGAGGTCCGGTTCGGGGGATCGCAGGCCCACTGCGAACGAGCCCGCCAGCTTGAGCTCGTGCATCGGCAGTTGACGCAGATAAGGAAGGTTCCAGTAGCCGGTGCCGAAGTCGTCGATGGCGATTCGCACACCCATGCCATGCAGGTTGGTCAGCGCCTTGAGCGCTCCCGCTTCGTCTCCCATCAGGGCCTGCTCGGTGAGCTCGAGTTGCAGGTTGGACGGGTCAAGCCCGTTATCGTCCAAGATCTTCGCCACGTCGGCCACCAGGGCGGGCTCGTGGAGCTGCCGGGGCGCGAGATTGACGCTGACGAACGGTGCCGCATCACCGAAAATGTCGTGCCAGGCCCGGCTCTGCTGACAGGCTTGGGCCAGCACCCAATGCCCGAGTTGCACGATTGACCCGGTCTCCTCGGCCAGGTCGATGAACTGTTCCGGCCCGAGCAGGCCATAGGTCGGATGACGCCACCGCACCAGCGCCTCCACGCCGAGCAGCGAGCGGTCCGCCAGATCGACCAGTGGTTGGTAGTCGAGGAAGAACTCTTCGCGATCCACCGCGGCCAGCATCGTTGCCGACAGCGTGAAACGGGCCACCTCACTGTCGTTACGGTTCTGGTCGAACGTCGCATAGCGCGCTTTGCCGTCCGCTTTGGCCTGGTACAGCGTGATGTCGGCGGCCTTCATCAAGTCTTCGGGGGTGGTCTCGGCCACCGGGCGCTCGACGACGCCGATGCTCGTTGTCACGGTCAGCTCATGATCGCCAATTCGAATCGGTGCGGTCATGGCGGCCAGGACCTTATCCGCTAGGGCGATCACGTCCGCCTCTCCAGCGGTATCCTCCATAAGGATCACGAATTCGTCGCCGCCCATTCGGGCCACCAGCTGCCCCGGACCGCAGCAGCGGGTCAGCCGCGACGCGACGGTCCTCAACAGCTGATCGCCGACGTCGTGCCCCAGGCTGTCATTGACCACCTTGAACCCGTCCAGATCCAGAAAGCACAGCCCAACCCGCCGCTGGTCCGCCGGCCCGGCGAACACCCGCCCGAGCCATTCGTTGACCTTCTCCCGGTTGGCCAGCTCGGTCAGCGGGTCGTGGTAGGCCAAGTACTCCAAGCGGGCCTGCAGGCGACGGCGTTCGGACACGTCCTCCAGCAGCGCCACCTGGTAAGCAGGCGCTCCGGATTCGTCCCGCACTAACGACACTGTCAGGTCAGTCCAGATCTCACTGCCGTCGCCACGGTAGTACCGCTTCTCCGTCCGGAAGTGGTCCCGTTCACCGCGGATCAGCTCGTCGTAGGCCTGCCACACGCTGGCGGCGTCCTCTGGGTGGATCATCGAGCGAACGTTGAACTGGGTGAGTTCTTCAAGGGTGTAGCCGAACATCCGCAGTAGCGCCGGATTGGCATCGGTGATGTTGCCCTCCAGGTCGCCGATCCCGATCCCGATCGCCGCCTCGGTGAACATGGCGCGAAACTTCGCCTCGCTAGCCGCCAGCGCCTGCTCGGCCTGCCTGCGCGCCCGCAGCCCAGCGCGATAAATCGCGTCCTGCTCATCGAGGCTTCGCTCGCGCAGCGCACCGGCATAGCCGGCGGCCACGCTGCCGACCAGTTGGACAACTCGACCTGCGACGTCGACGCCTGGCGTAGCTGAACCCAGCAGACCCGGCAACCCCTCGGCGATCAGAGCCAGAGTCCTGCTGAGCGTCTCGGTGCCGGTGAAATGCGCCGCGACCAGGTCTACGCCGATGCGGCGGCCGGCCGACGGGTCGAATTCGGCAGCCAGCGCCGCCTCGACCAACTGCTGGGTGAGCCCGAGCAGATGTTTAGCGAGCGCGCCGCGTCCCAGCGGCACATAACTCGTGCCGACGATCGCCTCGGCCCAACGCCGGGCAAACATCACTTGATCCACGTGGGTCATCCTCGCCGGCCTACCACCGCGTAGCCGGTGAACCGCTCGGGATAGTCATCGACGTCGGCCGGCGAGTCTGGACGCCACAGCGGCAGGAACACCACGCCGGGGGGCACCAGGTCGAAGCCGTCGAGCAACGCCTCGATCTCGAGGCGGGAGCGCATGGTCAACGGCGCGCCAGCGCGCCGATAGAGCTCAGTGTGTGACGGGGCCAGATCGGGCCGGCCCTCGTATGTTGCGTGCGAGATGGCGAGATAACTTCCCGGCGCCATCCTCTTGCGATACTCAGCGACGATGCTTGCGGGGTCCGCTTCATCCGGGACGAAGTGCAGCATCGCCACCATGAGCACGCCGATCGGCTGGGTTGGGTCGATCAGCTGCCTGGCCCGCGGGTCACCGAAGATCGCCTCCACGTCCTGCATATCGGCCTGCACGGTGTCCGCGAGCTCGTTTCCGGACAGCATGGCCCGGCTGTGTGCAACGGCCACGGGATCGATATCCACGTAGACGACTCGGGACCGGGGCGAGGCAACCTGGGCGACCTCATGCACATTTCCCTCGGTGGGGATGCCGGAGCCGATGTCCAGGAATTGGGTAATACCCTGCCCGACCAGGTAGCGCACTGCGCGGCGCAGGAACGCCCGGTTAGCCTGCATGATCAGCGGCAGGTCCGGCCACAGCTCGATCGCCCGACGGGCCATCCGCCGGTCCACGGTGAAGTTGTGCGAGCCGCCGAGGTAGTAGTCATATACTCGGGCCGGGCTCGGATGTTCGATATCCACACCGTCCGACGCCCAGCTCGGCCGTTCCATCGGTCACCCTCCTACTGGTGTCGACGACGTTGGATGCCGAACAGTTGCGTAACCGCAGACACGGACTTACCCCGCGAGCTCCCCGAACAGACTCTCAATAACAGACCGGAAACGCCCTGTGCAAGACCGCAAGCCAACGCTGATGGCTGGTTCCTTGATACTGCCTCTGTGGTGAATAAGAGATGTACAGTGCGGGAAGATCGGCCAGCGGCAGCTAACGAGTCGACGAAGCGGCGGGCAGCCGTGCTGGGTTCCCCGATCCGGCATTCGCTGTCGCCGGCGCTGCACAGCGCTGCCTACGCTGCGCTGGGGCTGACCGGTTGGCGCTACGACGCCTTTGACTGCGACGAGGCGGCCCTGCCCACCTTCATCGAGGGTCTCGGGCCAGAGTGGGCCGGGCTGTCGCTGACGATGCCCCTCAAACGGGTGGCGTTGACGGTGGCCGACGAAGTCTCGCCGCTGGCCAGCGCGGTCGGCGCGGCGAACACCCTGGTGCTCGGGCAGCCAGGTGACCCGTGTCGGGCCGAAAACACCGACGTAGCCGGGATTTCCGCCGCGTTGCGCGAAGCGGGACTTGAGCGCGTCCGCGTCGGCGTGATCCTCGGGGCTGGCGGCACCGCACAAGCGGCGCTTGCCGCGCTGCGCGAGCTTGGTGAGGTCGCACCGACGGTTCTCGTGCGGGACCCGAACAGAACGGCGGAGCTCCGCGCGGCAGCCGATCGGCTAGGTGTCCAGCCAATGATCTCCGGCGGGCTATTCGACATGGGGCTGCCCGAGGCCGACGTCGTCATCTCCACCCTGCCTCCCGGCGCCGCCGACACGCTGAGCTGTCAGCAATGGGTGACCCGGCCGGTGGTGCTCGACGTGGTCTACACGCCCTGGCCCACCGAACTGGCCAGGTCCGCGATCACCGCGGGCTGTCAAACCGTCAGCGGTCTGGCAGTCCTGCTGCACCAAGCCGTCGCGCAGGTTGAGCTGATGACCGGTCGCTGCGCCCCGGTCGCCCAGATGCGCGCGGCCCTAGATGCTGCAGTCCAGTCCCGCTCGACCCCGAGTTAGCGCTCCGGTCGCGCGAACATCCACAAGCGTCTATGTGACGGTGTGAAGGCTAAGCCGACGCCTGAATCCCGGCCCGCACCGCCGGGGCGACCGGCTACGATCGCAGCGGCCGGTGTGTGTGCCGGTCACTGCCTGTGCTGATCTTAAGGAGATTCTCACGTCTGCATCTCGCTCCAGCGCCGTGGCCGAACGCGTCGTCGTGGTCCCGGCCGGGACGACGTGCGCCGAGGCGGTGGCGGCGGCCAAGTTGCCCATGGCCGGCCCGAACGCGATCGTCGTCGTCCGCGGACTGGACGGCACGCTGCGGGATCTCGACTGGGTGCCGGAGGCCGAGGTTGAGGTCGAACCGGTTGCGATGTCCAGCCCAGATGGCCTCAACGTATTGCGCCACTCGACCGCCCACGTGCTCGCCCAGGCGGTGCAGGACGTGTATCCGGAGGCCAAGCTGGGCATCGGACCGCCAATCGAAAACGGTTTCTACTACGACTTCGACGTTGCACGCCCCTTCCAGCCCGAGGATCTCGAACGCATCGAGAGCCGGATGCAGGAGATCATCAAGTCGGGGCAGAAGTTCTGCCGCCGAGTGTTCCCGTCCCTCGACGCCGCCAAGACCGAGCTGGCCGACGAGCCATACAAGCTGGAACTCATCGATATCAAGGGCGACATCGACACCGGCGAAGTCATGGAAGTCGGCGGCGGCGAGTTGACGATTTACGACAACGTCGACCCCAAGACCGGCCAGATCTGCTGGTCCGACCTGTGCCGGGGTCCCCACCTGCCGTCGGTCCGGTTGATCCCCGCCTTCAAGATCATGCGCAGCGCCGCCGCGTACTGGCGGGGCAGCGAGAGGAACCCTCAGCTCCAGCGGATCTACGGCACCGCGTGGCCAACCCGGGACGCGCTCAAAGAGTACCTGCGGATGCTGGAGGAGGCCGCCAAGCGCGACCACCGCCGCATCGGCGAAGACCTGGAGCTGTTCACCTTCAGCAAGGAGATCGGTCGGGGGCTGCCGCTGTGGCTGCCTAACGGCACGATCGTCCGCGACGAGCTGGAAGGCTGGGCCCGGCAAACCGAGCGCAAGTTGGGCTACAAGCGGGTGGTGACCCCGCACATTACCCAGGAGGACCTGTACTACCTGTCTGGGCACCTCCCCTACTACGCCGACGACCTGTACTCCCCCATCGACATCGAGGGCGAAAAGTACTACCTCAGGCCGATGAACTGCCCGCACCACCACATGGTGTACAAGGCACGGCCGCACAGCTATCGCGAGCTGCCATACAAGATCGCCGAGTACGGAACCGTCTACCGGTTCGAGCGCAGCGGGCAGCTGCACGGAATCATGCGCACCCGCGGGTTCACGCAGAACGACGCGCACATCTACTGCACCTATGAGCAAGCCAAGGATCAATTTCTCGAGGTCATGCAGATGCATGACGACTACTACCGCACCCTGGGCATCACCGACTTTTACATGGTGCTGGCCCTGCGGGACCCGGCCGACAAGGACAAGTACCACGACGACGACGAGACGTGGACTACTGCTGAGCGGATCACCCGCGAGGCCATGGAGGAATCCCAGATTCCCTACGTTGAGGAACTCGGTGGTGCCGCGCATTACGGACCAAAGGTGGACTTCATAATCCGGGCGGTGACCGGCAAGGAGTTCGCCGCCTCCACCAATCAGGTGGACCTCTACACCCCGCACCGGTTCGGCCTTACCTACCACGACTCGGACGGGACCGAGAAACCCGTCGTAGTGATCCACCGCGCGCCACTCGGGTCTCATGAGCGGTTCGTCGCCTACCTCACCGAGCACTTCGCCGGAGCGTTCCCGGTCTGGCTCGCCCCGGAGCAGGTACGGATCATCCCGATCGTCGACGACTTGTTGGACTACGCAAACGAGGTTTGCGACACGCTCCTGGAGGCCGACCTGCGAGCCGACGTCGACACCAGCGACGGGCGGTTGCCGGCGAAAGTACGGGCAGCCGTTACCCGGAAGATCCCCCTGATCATCGTGGTCGGTCGTCGTGAGGCCGAACAGCGATCAGTGACGGTGCGATACCGCTCTGGCCAGGAAATCCCCATGCCGCTGGATGAGTTCGTCGAGCACGCCAAGGAACTGGTGCGTAGTAAGAGCCTGGAGGGCGCCGGGCATCTCCAGCGCGACATCAAGACCGCTGCCCCGCACGACGCCTGAGTGTGCGACAACCTGTCCCAGGGTTGTCTTGTAGATCGCCCCAGTGCTCTGCAATTGTCTCGGAGACCATGAGCGGTGGAGTTAGCATCGTGTGGTGACCGCATGGTTTCCGCCGCCAAGAACCGCGGTACGCCCGTCGTGGGAAGGGTCCGCGCTATGAGCTACCCGTGCGGCAACGCCGGGACGTTGGCAGACAACGATGTCGACGCCCTGGTCGGCGGCGTTGCACACGACCTAGGACCTGACCCCTTCCCGGTGATCGGCATGGACCACTTGCGGTTCGCCGTCGGCAACGCACGGCAGGCCGCGCACTTCTATTCGACGGCGTTCGGCATGATGTGTGTGGCTTACCGGGGTCCGGAGCAGGGCTACCGGGACGCGGTGGAATATGTGCTGGTCTCCGGCCGGGTCCGGTTCGTGCTGACTGGACCGGTACGCGCCGGCACACCACTCGCCCAGCGGGTGGCGGCGCACGGTGACGGAGTGAGTGACCTCGCTATTGAGGTGCCCGACGTGGACCACGCAGTCGCGTTCGCCCGCCAGCAGGGTGCCACCATTCTCGCCGAACCCTGTGACGAGACCGATGAGTACGGCTCGGTGCGCCTGGCCGCATTGGCGACCTACGGCGACACCCGGCACACCCTCGTCGACCGGTCCCATTACAACGGCCCATTCCTGCCCGGATTCGTCGCACGGCCACCGCTGGTCACTCCCGGACGTCAGCTGTTTCAGGCAGTGGACCACTGTGTGGGCAACGTCGAACTCGGCCGCATGGACGTCTGGGTGTCGTTCTACAACCGGGTCATGGGCTTTGAAAATATGAAGGAGTTCGTCGGTGACGACATCGCGACCCAGTATTCCGCACTGATGTCCAAGGTGGTGACGAGCGGTAACCACCGTGTCAAGTTCCCGCTCAACGAGCCCGCGGTCAGCCGCAGGCGCTCGCAGGTTGACGAGTACCTGGAGTACTACGACGGCCCGGGCGTGCAGCACATCGCGCTGGCGACCGGCGACATCGTCGGCGCCGTCACGGCGATGCGGGAACGGGGCGTGGAGTTCCTGGACACGCCGGAGTCCTACTACGACACCCTCGGCGAGTGGGTCGGTGATACCCGCGTTCCTCTCCAGACGTTGCGTGACCTGCGCATTCTTGCCGACCGCGACGAAGATGGCTATCTGTTGCAGGTGTTCACCAAGCCCGTGCAGGATCGACCGACGGTCTTCTTCGAGCTCATCGAGCGGCACGGCTCGCTAGGTTTCGGCAAGGGCAACTTCAAGGCCCTGTTCGAAGCCATTGAGCGTGAACAGGCCCGCCGCGGCAATCTGTAGCGCCATGGCTTTCTACCGGCAGGCTGGCACGATCCCGCCGAAGCGCCACACCCAGCACCGTCGCCCCGATGGTTCGCTCTACTACGAGGAGCTGATCGGCGCCGACGGCTTTACTTCGGACTCCTCGCTGCTGTATCACGAGCAAATCCCGTCGGCGATCGTCGATGCCCGGCCGTGGAACCTGCCCGACCACAGCACGACCCCCAATGAGCCGCTGCTGCCAAGGCACCTTCGGCTGCATGAGCTATTCACCGGCCAGGAGTGGAAACGCCACGACGTGGTGACCGGGCGGCGGCTGGTGCTCGGCAACGCCGACGTGCGAATCAGCTACGTCGTCGCGGGCGAGGCCTCACCGCTGTACCGCAACGCCCTGGGCGACGAGTGCATCTACCTCGAGTCCGGCTCGGCGACGGTGCAGACCGTGTTCGGACCGCTCCAAGTCGGCACCGGTGACTACGTCGTGCTACCGCGCAGCACCACCCACCGGTGGGTGCCCAGCCGGGACGAACCACTGCGCGCCTACTGCATCGAGGCGAATAGCCACGTCACCCCACCGCCGCGCTACCTGTCCCGGTTCGGGCAGTTCTTGGAGCACGCTCCGTACTGTGAGCGGGATCTGCGGGGTCCTGGTGCGCCGGAGGTGGTCGAGGGCACCGACGTGGAAGTCCTCGTCAAGCATCGCGGCGCCGGTGCTGAAACGGGAGGCATTACCGGCACTGTGTACACCTACCCGCGGCATCCTTTTGATGTAGTGGGTTGGGACGGCTGCCTGTACCCGTACGCGTTCAACGTCGCGGACTTCGAGCCGATCACCGGGCGCATCCACCAGCCGCCACCGGCGCATCAGGTTTTCGCCGGCACCGGGTTTGTGATCTGCAATTTCGTGCCCCGCAAGGTCGACTACCATCCGCTGGCGGTACCAGTGCCCTACTACCACTCCAACGTCGACTCCGACGAGGTCATGTTCTACTGCGGAGGTGACTACGAGGCGCGCAAGGGCAGCGGCATCGGGCAGGGCTCGATCTCCCTGCATCCGGGTGGCCACTCCCACGGCCCGCAGCCAGGCGTCGTTGAGCGCAGCCTCGGGGTGGAGTTCTTCAACGAGCTGGCGGTCATGGTGGACACCTTTCGCCCGCTCGAATTGGGCGAGGGCGCTGCCGCCTGCGAGGATCCGGCGTACCCGTGGAGCTGGTCGGGGCGAGGTCCGGCCAGGTGACCCGTTGGGCTGTGACCTCGTGGACCGGGGTGCCCACCGATCATCCCTTCGGCCTGCGCACGCTGCCCTACGGCGTCTTCACCGACGTTACCCGGCCGCAGCCGCGCGTCGGGGTGGCGGTGGGCGACGCCGTCCTCGACCTCACCGCAACTACTGCGGCGTTGTTACCTGAGCACGTGGCGCTGTTCCGCGGCGGCAACCTGGACGCCTTTCTTGCCGCCGGGCGTCGGACCTGGACCGTGGTGCGGACCGCACTGACCCAGTGGCTGTCCAACAAGCGGCACGCCGAGGTGCTGGCGCCGTTGCTCGTGCCCGTCACCGACGTGACGATGCAGTTGCCGTTCACCATCGCCGACTACGTCGACTTCTACTCCTCCGAACACCATGCGACCAATCTTGGGCAGATCTTGCGGCCCGGTCAGCCCGCGCTACCGGCGAACTGGCGGTATCTGCCCGCCGGCTACCACGGCCGGGCTGGCACCATCGTGATCTCCGGGACGCCGATCATCCGACCCAACGGGCAGCAGCGCCTCTCGGACGGCACCGTCATCTTCGGTCCCTCAACCGCACTGGACTTCGAGGCCGAGGTCGGCTTCGTCGTTGGCACACCGTCGGCTTTCGGCCAATCGATCCCGTTGACCGATTTCGCTGACCATGTCTTCGGCGTGTGCGTGGTCAACGACTGGTCCGCCCGGGACATCCAGGCCTGGGAGTACGTGCCGCTCGGTCCGTTGCTCGGTAAGTCCTTCGCGACGTCGATCTCCCCGTGGGTAGTCCCGCTGGATGCCCTGGCCGCTGCGCGCGTCCGGCCACCGGTGCGGGATCCCCACCCGCTGCCCTACCTCGACGACACCAGCACCGAGCCGTGGGGGCTGGACATCACCCTCGAAGTGACGCTCAACGGCCAGCTGATCTCCCGCCCGCCATTCTCCGGGATGTACTGGACGGCCGCGCAGCAGCTGGCGCACCTGACCGTCAACGGCGCCTGCCTGCGCACCGGTGACCTGTTCGCCTCCGGCACGGTCAGCGGCGCCGCGCCGGACGAGCGGGGCTCGCTGCTCGAACTGAGCTGGAACGGCTCAGCGCCACTGGCCCTCGCTGATGGCTCTACCCGCAGCTTCCTCGCCAACGGTGACGAGGTGTCGATCACCGCGACGGCGCCTGGCCCCGAGGGCACCGTTATCGGACTGGGCGAGGTCCACGGAGTGATCAGCCCGAGCCCGCCACCGTCAAGGTGACACCGACCGGTCGGATACCGTGACACACGTCGGATGGCACGGAAGTTCCCCATCCCAAGGAGGCCCATGACCGACCCCCAGCCGTGGCCAGGCGCCGCCTACCCGCTGGGTGCAACCTACGACGGTGCAGGCACCAACTTCGCGCTCTTCTCCGAAGTCGCCGACAAGGTGGAGCTCTGCCTGTTCGACGGCGGTGGCGCTGACGCGACCGAGACGCGGCTCCGGCTACCCGAAGTCGATGGGTTCGTGTGGCATGGCTACTTGCCCGGCGTCGGGCCTGGTCAGCACTACGGATACCGGGTCCACGGCCAGTACGATCCGGCCAGCGGGCAACGATGCAACCCGGCCAAGCTGCTTATCGATCCCTACGCCAAGGCGGTATCCACCCGCCTGGACGTGGATTGGAACGAGTCCCTGTTCGGCTACCAATTTGCTGATCCCGAGCAACGCAACGATGCTGACTCTGCGGCGCACGCGCCGAAATCGGTGGTGATCAGCCCATTCTTCGACTGGGCGAACGATCGGCACCCGCGCACGCCGTACCACGAGACGGTGATCTATGAGGCGCATGTACGCGGTCTGACCATCGCCCACCCCAAGATCCCCCCGGACATGCGCGGAACCTACGCCGGCCTAGCGCATCCGGTGATGATCAATTACCTCACCACCCTCGGCATCACGGCGGTGGAGCTGATGCCGGTGCACCAGTTCATCACCGACCACCACCTCGCCGAACGAGGCCTGACCAACTACTGGGGCTACAACACCGTCGCGTTCTTCGCCCCACACAACGGTTACGCCGCGGCGGGCACCGTCGGACTGCGGGCGCACGAGGTCGTCACGCAGTTCAAGGCGATGGTCCGGGAGTTGCACGCCGCAAACATCGAGGTGATCCTCGACGTGGTTTACAACCACACCGCCGAGGGCAACCACCTAGGACCAACGCTGTCGATGCGCGGCGTCGACAACCAGGCTTACTACCACCTGGTCGAGGACGACCTGCGCTATTACATGGACTACACCGGCACCGGTAACTCGCTCAACGTGCGCCACCCGCACACTCTCCAGCTGATCATGGATTCATTGCGGTACTGGGTCAATGAGATGCACGTCGACGGCTTCCGCTTCGACCTCGCCTCCACACTGGCCCGCGAGTTCTACGACGTGGACCGGCTGGCCACGTTCTTCGAGTTAGTTCAGCAGGATCCGGTGATCAGCCAGGTGAAGCTGATCGCCGAACCCTGGGACGTCGGGCCGGGCGGCTACCAGGTGGGGAATTTCCCCCCGCTGTGGACCGAGTGGAACGGTAAGTACCGCGACACGGTGCGGGACTTCTGGCGCGGCGAGCCGGGCACGCTCGGCGAGTTCGGATCCCGGCTGACCGGCTCCTCTGACCTCTATCAGGCCGACGGCCGGCGACCCTACGCCTCGATCAACTTCGTCACCGCGCACGACGGGTTCACCCTCACCGACCTGGTCTCCTATAACACCAAGCACAACGAGGCCAACGGCGAGGACGGCCGGGACGGCTGCGACGACAACCGGTCCTGGAACTGCGGGGTGGAGGGCCCCACCGGCGATCCCGAGGTGCTGGTCCTGCGGGCTCGGCAGCGGCGCAACATGCTAGCCACCCTGTTGCTGTCCCAAGGCATCCCGATGCTGCTGCACGGTGACGAGCTCGGCCGCACCCAGCAGGGCAACAACAACGCCTACTGCCAGGACAACGAGGTGTCCTGGATGGATTGGAACTCTGCTGACCAGGAGCTGATCGACTTCACCGCCGGGCTGATCGCGATGCGCCGGCGCCACCCGGTGTTCCGCCGCCGACGGTTCTTCGCCGGCAAGCCGATCCGGAGAGGTGACGAGCTGCGCGACATCGCCTGGTTCACCCCTACCGGAGAGGAGATGACCGAACAGGACTGGGAAGTCGGCTTCTGCCAGTGCGTCACCGTCTTCCTCAACGGTGACGGCATCGCGGACGCTGATCCTCGCGGTCAACGGATCAGCGACAAGTCCTTCCTGCTCTGCTTCAATTCCCACCACGAGGACATCGACATGCAGCTGCCCGGCAATGGCTACGGACACGAGTGGGCCGTCGTGCTGGATACCGCGACCGGCGAGCCGCCGGGCACCCGCGGTGTCACCACCCCCGGAGACGCCAAGATCACCGTCGCCGGTCGATCGCTGATGGTGCTGGAGCGCGCCGCCTGACACCCACCAACCCTTGGCTTAGCTGCTGACCCACCGCTAATTTTAATTTAATTTATTGAGCAGTATTATCGGTTGCCCGGGAGACTTCGTGCTCTTTTTCGTACCGAAGTCGCTCAGCCGCCAGGAAACACCTGTTCAGCCCCGTGCGGATATCGAGCACATTCGCGCCAGTTTTGATGATATAGAAAAGGCCGACGTTGACGAGTGCAACCAAAGTGGCATACACGTACACGTCCTTGAGCACACCCATATGAATCAATACTGCAAAGACCCAGACCGTCATGGCGTAGACGAACATCGACGGACCCCATTGTCGGTAACCATCTAACCCCGTAATCTTTTGATGAGGAGGGGGGTACCGTGCTTAGTCCGTAGTCTCTGGCCATAGTAAGGTACTTTGTCGCGAACCTAGCGCTCAAGACGTTCGCCACTAGCACACCCGTGTAACCAATTGCCGTTGCAAGCGCCCACCACCGCACCTGCACGAGGTTGCAAGCTAAGATGAGCCATGAAGACCAGATCGCCTCCAACCATCCTAGCCGGAAAGTTGTCCTCTACCTGGCCTAATCGGTAGTCGGACTGGCGTAGGCCATCTATTATCGGTACACCATTGGCATCCACCCCTATAAGGTGCAGAACCATTTGAATCGGAGGGCTCAGGATATCGATCCCCATGTCCCGGAAAAACCAGGAAATTCATACGAATGCGGTAATAAAGTAGTTGAACGCCGCCAACACAGAGAACATAAGTAGCAGGCGCGCGTGCATGGACCGTCGAGGCTCGGATAACACGCGTTGTTCTTTCCTGATCTCGTAGATCCTACGTCTTTTCTTCGACTCGCGAGAAAGCGGAAATAGCGACGTCAACGACGAGCCCCACGACTCCTTCGCGCGAGGAATAGCATATTCTCGGAGCCTCGAGTCCGGCTCCAACTCAGCTTGTGTGACATCGAGTTCTTGCCTGAGCACTTCTTGAAGACACCCGTAGATGTCACCGGGTTTGCTCACTGCACCGAAAATGAGAAGTCGCCGCTGCGGCTTCTCATCGATCAAATCCTCGATCACTCTTGCAATAAGGGGAGCCTGACCATAGAAGCGATCCGGTATCGTATCGTGCCGTCCCGGTTTTCTCCCACGTCTCCGAGCGCTATGAGGATCCGACCCAGCGAATAGAGATCTGCGCTGACTGCGTCGTCTTCATTATTGCGCACCTCAGGTGCAACGAATGTGGCATCAGGGCCCTCATGTCCCTCCACCACTCGCGTATACAGATAGTTTCGGCCAAAGTCAATTAAGGTAACGTCGTACTCGCAGCGGCCATCCCCACTATTCTGATGCCGTACGATGATATTAGTCGGGGACAGGTCCTCATGTCGTTTGCCAGCAAGGTGCAGTTCGCTCAGCGCCCCCAATAGTGGCAATCCCAGTATCCGAATCATGTCTAATCGAACATTGCCAGCCAGCGGGACTTTCTGCACACGACTCTCTAGGCCAGAACTCGGTGGGTTTCGCTTGAGGCGCTCGATCTCTTCAGAGAGCGTGACACCGTTCACAAAATCCATCAAGATCCATCGTGCTGTACTAGCCCAAACCTGGACCATATGCTGTACGTGTTGCACGGAACAATCATCGTCATCTAACGAGTCGCGATCAATAGCATAAGATGAGTCGTGATCGGTAACATACGACTCAGTCTTACTCGCTATGGCTGGCACATTTGAGTACGGCAGCAAAACACATTTCAACGCGAATTTTATTCGCCCTCTCGCCGACCACTCGGGCAATCCACACAAGATAAAAGAGGTCGATCCGTGGCGATGAAACTTGAGTGAATCTGCCCGCAAGCGCTTCCATTCCTCAATTGCGTTCTTCTTCCGTTCAAAGTCCACTGACGATAATGGAGCGGGACTCGACGAGTCTTCCGGCGCGTATAGGTCTAGCAGGACTGACCTGACTGAAGGAATCCTCATCAGAGCCCGGCAGGTTTCTTCACAGTTATGTCGACCCATCGCGCGCTTTTCCGCGACTTCTCTAAACTCGCCATCCAGGGCGTCGTTGTGGGGCACGCTTGGCGAGTAAACATTCACGTCCTGGCGCGGTAGGGCGCACTGGATTGCCGCCGTGTTCGTATGGACCGGCGGGTGATTGGGTTGGGGTAAAGGTGTCAGGTTGGTGTTGGGATGGGTGGGTACCAAGGGTTGC
>JALZHU010000375.1 GCA_030860695.1 Actinomycetota bacterium | reverse complement strand
CCACCAAATGGGGACTCGACACCCTCAACGTCCTCACCCAGCTGTTCACTGGCCAGCCCTGGCTACCACCAGCCCCCGAACCCTGCTGAATAGCTACGTTTCGTGGACTACTACCGGGGATACGCTTGGCTGAAGATGCCGTTGGGGGATGGACAAAGGCTGCTAAATATCCTCCTGAGCACCGCATTCCACGATCGCGTAACCATCCGATGGCAACCCGGGTCCTGGCGGATGCACGTACCTCTCGTATACGAGAGAACAAGTGGTATCGGCCTGGCCAACGCCGCACAGATCCACTTCCCCCGTGAACAGATCGCCGAGCTCACCGCGATCCTGGACGGCTGCCCTCATCTTGCACCGCGGCGCAGCAAGCAGGACATCGTGCAATGCCGCAATCAGCGGGTCGCCACAACCCGGCTGGTGCATGTTCAGACCCATGCCGAACCCCTCGACCGCCGGCCAGCCGGGAACTGAGTGCGGGAAAACTGGGGATCCCAAGGCACTGACAACGCCTGGGCCCCGGAGACAGGGACCGCCGCTGATGATCGCCGGGACATACACTGCATGGGAGCGCGCTCCAACCTGGCACAGGTGCGTTTGAGTACGCCAAGAGTGTCGTCAGGGCGCCGCTCCCGGGGAATGTGACGCCCTGATGGCGGACTCGTGAGGTATTACGCTCAGCGCAACCGTCCATCATCGACAGAATCGAGGCCGTGCACCATGGCGACCGTCCAGCGCTGGACCGGAGCCGAGACCAAGGCACTTCGCCAGTCCATGCGGCTAAGCGTGCGTGCCTTCGCCGCGCACCTCGGCGTCGACACCCGCACCGTGAACAAGTGGGAAGCCCGAAGCAACACCATTACCCTGCTCCCCGACACCCAAGCACTCCTGGATACTGCCCTAAGCAGGGCTCCTGAGGAGGTAAAAATCCGGTTTACCCAGACAATGAAAGCGGCAAACAGGAACAACGCACGAATGAGGCGCAGCTTGTCGAGCCTGCTCATAGCCTCCCCACTGGACTTGCCTTGCGAGAGGATTCCTTTGCCGCTCCCCCGGTGGTTCCTAGCGTACTGGAAGATTCGTTGTACATGCTTACGGAGGAGGATCTCTTATCGCACATCGACAAGACCGAGAGAATCATCCTCGCCCTCTGCAAGCGCACGCTCCTCACATCGCTAGGCTGCGACAACCAAGATGGCCGAGCATATATGCTTGAAAACGTTGTTCGTGTCAGGGATCACACGCTAATCCTAAAAGTGCAGTCCGATCTTCAATTTTGCCAGCTGCTCCACATCGTTTTCCAAGATCCCACAGCGCCCTACTTCGACTCTTCAGGGAATTATTTACATAAAGAGATTTGGTTCCCCGATTCTGTAGGTCACTACCAGGGTATCCGTGTCACGCTCCCGAGCTATTTGGGCTCTAGCTTGTGTGACCAAATTGCACAGCAGATCGCAGATGAATTCACTGCCGGCTACTTGTGGTTGAAAGAATTAATCCGACGCGTTCTCACCAGCCTTGGAGGCACTTTCGAGCACGACTCTTTGCGACTACTTCGTCAGCAATTCCTCATACATGGTCGCGCAGATCTGGCTCATCAGTTGTGGCTAGTAAAGGTCGCCGACGGACGTGTAACTTACGTGGTCGACGGAGATATAGTGACGCGAGTTCTTCATGCAGGCCGAGAGTTCCGGGGGCTCCAGCAGGCGCCTGCTTCGATAGCGTTTGCTCTGTTGGCAAATTCCATCCCGCTTGACAGAAGTTTCTCTTGTCGAGCAATCGGCGAGAGTCGAACTGTCGATATGAATCTCACGAACACGCCATATTGGGACATAAACGAAGATTTTCTTATTGCGCAGAGTGCGATCTATGCCGACCGAATGCTTCTCACTCCGTTGACTGGGGATCGTCGCGGATGGCTGTTGGCCGCATACCCCTCAGTCATCCGGACTGATGTAGAAAGTGTGCTAGACGCCGCCCAAACTGACTTGGAAAAGTACTTTCGTTCAAATCCTACTCGCATGCGTTCTCCAGTAATACCGCACCCGGCTCAGCATTTACTACCGAAAAGTTGGGTACTGTGACGAAATTTGCACTCGATCGGTGTACTCACCAACGTCTACCCACGAACACTTCTAGCCGTGCAAGCATTCTCATTCAGTCATGAAAAGTTGGGGCGCTTGCAAGAATGTCTCTTGCGAATCATGGAGGATCGACCACGATGTCAGTGGATGAGCTTGTTGAGCTTTTTCTTGTCGCCGACACGACGGCCATTTGCGATGCAGACAAAACAACTAGAGTGATGGATAGCGCGATTCGGCCTCGATCCGCCAAAACGCGCATCTTTGGTCCGGCGCTTACCGTCCGTTGCAGAGATGATTTCCTAGCGGTACTGCGCGCGATTGAAATGGCCTCTCCAGGAAACGTCGTCGTGGTTGATGGCGGGCAGCGTGAGATTGCTCTTGCTGGGGAGTTGTTTGCGCGAGGAGCCTTGGTGCGAGGTCTTGGCGGGATCATTGTTGACGCAGGCTACAGGGACATGGCGTACGTTGTGGACTGTGAACTTCCTATCTATAGCCGCTTCGTCACGCCACTCGCAGGCACAGCATCCAAGCTTGGTGAGCTACAGATACCAGTGACATGCGGTGGAGTTTCGGTGAATCCTGGCGATGTAATTCTTGCCGACGATGAGGGTGTTATTGTGGTCGATCCCAACAAAATTAGAACTCTCCTTGAGGCGGCATGCGCCATCAAAGAATCGGAAGGCAATCTCATTGAACGGTTGAATACTGGTTTCACATTGAGCGACGGATTGAACCTTCTGGAGCATGTTGATGCTCTAAGCCGTAGTGAACCATCGTCGCTAGAGTTCCGCGTCTAAGTGCCGGGTGGCCAGTGCCGAGCCGGTCTGCGCGTCCAGCTCTGCGGCGTGCATCGCCCGCACCAGGGCGGCGTCGGCTTCCCGGGCTCCCAGCCAGTGCGAGCGCCAATTGGGTGGCATATCGGGGCCGGTCACGTTTGTAACTCTTGGCCAGTCCATCGAAAGCGGTGGTCAGCAGCGGCACGGCGTCGGCCTCACTATCCAAGGCGTGCCCCCGTGCCTCTTGCTGGGCGATGAGCACCAGCACCACGTCCGACACCCGGCGCGGCTCGCGTTGCCCAGCCTGCGCGAGCCCGATCGCTCTGGCGGCGTCACCCATCGACCACGCCAGGTGGCTTTTCAGGGACAGCACTGCGGTGACCATGTCAGCGTCATTGATTACCTGCGCGGCCTCCATCGCGGCGTCGTAGTGCCGCAGTGCCCCAACGGTGTCCGCGGTGTCCTGATACATCCATCCGGCGAACTGGTGGTAGTGGCTGGCCACATTAAGCAGCGCGGCGCGTACCGGACCGCGAACATCGCACGCCAGGCCGCTCTTCGACACTCTCGGCGAGTGGCTAGGGTGAACCAGCGGGTCTTCACCACTCGATTCCCCGCTGGCCCTTCTGCCCGATATCCATCGGGTGCTTGATCTTGGTCATCTCCACCACCAGATCCGCGGCGTCGAGCAGCGCGGGCGGGACGTTCCGGCCGGTGATTACCACGTGCTGCTTGCCGGGCCTGCTCGCCAGCGTGTCCAGCACCTCGTCGGTGTCCACCCAGCCCCAGTGCAGCGGATAGCTGAACTCATCGAGCACGTACAGGTCGTGGACCTGCTCGCCTAGGCGCCGGGCGATCTCCGCCCAGCCTTGCGCCGCGGCGGCGGCGTGGTCGTCGGCGCTGCCCCGCTTGCGCGCCCAGGACCAGCCCTCGCCCATCTTGTGCCACTCGACCGGCCCGCCCTGCCCGGTCCGCTGGTGCACCTCGTGCAGCGCCCGGAACGCGGCCTCTTCCCCCACTTTCCACTTCGCGGACTTGACGAACTGGAACACGCCGATTGACCAGCCCGCACTCCAGCCCCGCAACGCCAGGCCGAAGGCGGCCGTGGACTTGCCCTTCATCGCTCCGGTGTGGACGATCAGCAGCGGCCGGTTGCGGCGCTGCCGGGTGCTCAGCCCGTCGTCGGGGATGCTGACCGGTACGCCCTGAGGCATCTGACCTCCTAAGTGCCTTCCCCAGGCTAAGCAGCTCCCCTGGCGGTGCGTACCACCCCCGCCACCGCGTCGGCGGACAGCTCCTCCAGCTGCACGCACCCGCCGCCCATTGCGACCGCGAGCCGGCCGGAGAGGCCCAGCCGAACCGGCCCGGACTCGCAGTCCACCACGATCGACGCCACCCCGTCGCGGCGCAGCAGGTCGGCCGCGGCGAGCGCGGCGTCCATCCCGCCGTAGGTCGCCCGGCCGTCGGTCAGCACCACAAGCAGCGC
>JALZHU010000094.1 GCA_030860695.1 Actinomycetota bacterium | reverse complement strand
GTCCTGTTTCAGGTCGGGCTCCACCGCACCAATCGATAGACGACGTCACCCAGACCGCCCACCGGGATTTTCACCCCTCACGGGCGGCAGCGGCAGCCGCCATGAACTGTTTCAGGGGATTGCCAGGTGTCGGTCTTGGGGGTGCCGGTGGCCATCTGGGCCAGCGCGGCCTTGAGATGGAGTTTGCCCTTGCCGGTTGTGGCCCGGCCTTTTTTGCGGCCGGATTGCACGGTGCGCGGGGCGAGCTTCGCCTCCGGCTGCGCATCCTCGCCATCGCCGGCCGCTTGGTCCGCACCGCCCGACGCCAACGCCTCAAAATCGACCCAGCCTGGCCCTGGGCTAGCGAGATCATCACCGCCCATACCCGCCTGGCCACCCTCGCCCCCTAACCCCACACCACCGACCCACGAAAGGACCCAGAGCACCGGCCAGCACCGCAGGGCCAGCAATCTCCCCTGCCCACCACCCGACACGACACCCAACAAGACCAACTGGTGAGATCAAAGATCACTATACGGCCAGCATGAAGATCGAGGCTAGCCACAGCATCACCTTACCAAGAAGAACGTAAGTAACTAGACCTTCGATGCTAATTGTGGTTGAATGTCGTTGTGCGCGATAATGACGGGCGGAAGCTGGATCACCAGACTCTGGAGGCTATTCGGATCCGGGCGGTGAAACAGATCCAGGCGGGTGCTCATCCCGAGGATGTTGCCGAGTCGCTGGGAATGGACCGTTCCACGGTGTTCGCGTGGGTGGCGAAATTCCGTGAGGGTGGCCTTGAGGAATTACGGGCAAAGCCTGTGCCCGGGCGCCCGCCCAAATTATCAGGCGCGCAGTTGCGGAAATTGTACACGTTGATCGTGGGTTTCAATCCGCGGCAGTTGCAGTTTGAGTTCGCCCTGTGGACCCGGGAGATCGTGCGCGAGCTGATCCGCCGGGAGTTCGGTGTGGCGCTGTCGGCGGTGAGCGTGGGTCGGCTGCTGCGCACGATCGATCTGTCGCCGCAGCGGCCGTTGTCTCGGGCCTACCAGCAAGATCCCGAGGCCGTGCAGCGCTGGAAAGCCCAGCAGTACCCAGCCATCCGCGCCGAGGCCAAGAAACTCGGTGCCACCATGTACTTCGCCGATGAGGCGTCGGTGCACTCGGATTACCACGCCGAAACCACCTGGGCCCCGGTAGGCCACACTCCCGTGGTGGCCACCACCGGGGCCCGGTTGGCGGTCAACATGATCTCTGCCGTCACCGCCAGCGGATCCTTCAAAGACGACATTGTGCACGGCAGCCTGGACGCTGAGAAGTTCATCGACTTCTGCGACAAACTGCTCACCGACACCCCCGGCCCGGTCTTTCTCATCGTCGACGGACATCCCGTCCACCGCTCGAGCGCGGTGAAAAAATATGTTGCCGGTACCGACGGGCGGTTGCGGCTATTCCGCCTGCCCTCCTACTCGCCCGAGCTCAACCCTGACGAAGGGGTCTGGAAAAATGTCACACACGACACCGTCGGCCGCCGCGCCACCACCAATCCCGACGACTTCACCGCCACCATCATCACCGCACTCGAACGACTCACCCGGCTACCACAACTCATTCGAGCATTCTTCGGCGACCCCCACCTCCGTTACATCACCACGTGAGCGGTCTACATACTTACGTTCTCCTTAGTAACTGCTAAACCCCTAAGACTGTGGACCAACACACCGATTCACTGGCTACGTTCCCAGGCCTCACACAACTTAACGCACCAGGTGAAGAGCAGTAACCGGCCCCAGGGCCACCGCAACTTCGGACTTCGAACTAAGTGAAGTGTACGGAGCATGGCGGCAGTCCGGCCGATAATCGAATCTGCCTCTGGCATGGATATAGCGTCCGCGCCTTTGGTGCCATCTGGTAATCCGATCAGTGGCTTCCGGGTCGGAGCGCGGCGAGCGATTCGAATCCCGATAGCTCGATGAGTCGGCGGATAGGCGAGTCGAGCGGCACGATGAATTCGAGTACGATCCGCAGCGCTTGTAGCCGAGATGCTAGTGCGAACAGGATCCTGATTCCGGCGCTGTCCATGTAGGTGAGATCGGTTAGGTCGACCGACACCGTTGTCGGCTGGTGGGAAACCGCCTCTCGGAGCTCGTCCTCGACGGCTGCGGCGTTTGCTAGATCGATCTCGCCACTGAGAGCGATGCGCATCGACCCATCCTCGGCGCGGGTCTCAACCCTGGCGGCGGTCATCGAAGTCCCTGCTCACCGAGGCGGCGACGGATGAGGACATTGGTTCCGGTAGGGCCATGATCGATACGCAGATCGTCGCTGCAGTTGCGCATGAACAGCGTCCCACGTCCTCGGTTTTCACTGCGCGGTGGGCGCCAACGGCCCGTATCGCGGACGGTAGCGAGCACATCCGGCAGCTGGAGCTCCATATGCACCGTCACGGTGCCGCCACCAGGTCCATAGGCGTGCTCAATGGCATTGGTGCATGCTTCACCAATAGCGACGAGCAGGTCAGCGGCAGCACGCGGCGCGGCGCCGACCGCTGACAGCCAGCGGCGCACCGCAGCGCGGATATCCCTCAGCGACCATGGCAGCGCTGGCACGACGAGGTCTAACGGACCAATTTCGCCGCTGTCTTGGCGGCGTACTGCGAGCACAGCTACATCATCGCTAGGGGGATCGCCACCAACGAGCTGGGCCATGACCTTCGCACATACGGCGTCCACAGAACCAGCCACTACTGACTCGCACAGACGCTCGAGGCTAGTGTCAAGCGAGATGTCTCGGCTTTCAACCAGGCCATCAGTATAGAAGCATAGAAGCGCACCCGGCGGCAGGTTGATTGTAGTCGCCCGGCGTCGCAGCCCACCGGGCACACCCACTGGATGGTCGCTCGGCACGTCGAGGAGGGCCGCTGGTTGATTGGGGAGGGCGAGCACCGGTGGAAGATGGCCCGCCGACGACAGGTGCAGCCGCTCAAACGATGGCTCGAACATAGCCAAAAGCACCGTGGCCATCATCTCGGGCTCGAAGTGCTGCACCTGCTGGTCAAATCTGCCGAGCACCTCGGTGGGATCACCGCCAAGGATTGCGTAGGCGCGCAGCGCGCTGCGCAGTCGGCCCATTCCGTCGGCGGCAACAAGGCCGCGCCCGACCACATCTCCGATCACGATGCACAACCAGCCGGACGGGAGAGTGAATACGTCATACCAGTCGCCGCCGACCCCACCATTCTCTGCCGGAACGTAGCGGGCGGCCAACTCAAGGCCCGGCACCACCGGCAACTGCGCCGGCAGCAGGCTGCGTTGAAGCACCGCCGCAGCAGCCCGTTCAACCTCGGCGCGCCGGGACTGGGTAGCGAAAGCGACCCGGTCGGCCACAATCTGGAGCAGTCTGACGTCGTCGTCGGTGAACCGGCGGGGGACGAGTGTACCGACGTGAAGGACACCTATGACCGTCCCGCTGCTCAGCAGCGGCACCCCGAGTAGTGAGCAGATCCCATGCTCCGGAATGATCGAATAGAGCACGTTTGTGTGATCGACCTGTTCAATGATCACCGGCTGCTTCTCTGCCGCGACGCGGCCGGCGAAACCCTTCCCCATCGGGATGCGAATACCCTGACGGACCGCCGCTTCGATCCCCCTGGCAGCGGTAGCGATAAGCTGCTGGGAAGAGGAATCGAGCAGAAGCACGATGGCTGTTTCGACCTGAAGGAGCTCTCGTACCCGGTCGAGCAGCTCGACCAAGAGGTCTTCGACGTCGAGGTGGGCAAGTGCCGCGTCGGTCACGGACTCGATGCGACGCAATCGATAGTCATCGGCGGCCGGCATGTTGCTCGGCTCGCCCGGGGTCGACATGCTTAGAGCATAACGCACGTTCGGCCCGCCGCGGCTTACCCCGGCCCTATATAATCGAGCCTGACGTCCAGTTGCCAGCGCTGCCAAACCCATTAGGCCCTCATCCCGGTAGCAGGCCATCCAGGCCTGACGTGTTTCTGACTTTGCGATAAAAGATTGTGTTCGGTTAGCCAACATCGTCGCGTTCTGGTCCGGGACTGTGCCGCACTTCCTTGCTCCAGCGTCATGAACGCTCGATGAAAACGGGTGTTCTCCAACGTCCGACCGGGTTGACCGCGTCGGCACACTGCTTGCTTGCCTCAGGACCAGTGGTGGAGCCTTGCCATGGTAGCGGCGGTGTCGGCGTCGTCCAGCTGCTCGACGAGTCATTACACTCATTCAACGTCACCTTTGCTGATCATGGTCGTGGTTCGAGCCGTCATTAGAGATCACCTCTCACCGCGATGGGAGTAGTGAGCTACGCGTTGGATTGAGAGCCCTGACGATGCGCTGGGGTCACGAACGGCTGACGGCCCAGCGGAGGGGTGAGATGCAGTGCTATCGATTCGCGCCAGAGTGGCCTGGCTTGCGCCAGGCCACTCTGATTACGCGGGGCGAAGCCGTCAGCGCGTCACCTTAACCGGCCTAGACGCCGAGTTGTTGCCGTAACGTTCCTCCTCGAAGGAGCGCTCTGGGTTCGTCTCGACGTCGAGGATGTAGTCGCCGTCCGGCACGTTCGTGACGTCGATCCACTGCCCCTCAAGCTTGATGCCGTAAGTGTCGGCCCACCCAACGCTGATGCCCTGATTTCCATGAATCGTCGTCCCGAAGCCACACGTCGTGTACGTTTTACCATCGCGTTGTCCCTGAAACTCCTTGGCCTTATCCACGTCGACGACGCAGAAGCCCCTCTTGGTCCCTACAACCGGGTTAAGGCCGTTGTTAGGGTTAGCGATGATGTCCCCGGAGAGCATGTTCGGATTTTGCGCCTTGAGCTGCTGGAACCTCGTGAAATCAGCAGGCTTCCAGAGGCGGTAGGCGGCGTACTTCTTGAAGTGGTAGTGCCCGTGGCACGCACCCCACTCGAATAGGTTGCTGTTCTCAGGATCCAGGGGGTCTCCGATGATCAGCGAACCCGGGCCCATATTTGGGGTCGAGTAGGGGAACGTCAAGAGTCTACGTGGTCCGGTGCCGCCGACTTGCCCCTCTTGAACCGAACAGTGCTCGGGCGGAAAGGTCGCGGTCTCCAGTTTCGCGCGCTCAAGCATCTTCGCATTGAGGGCTAGGTCGGGGCAGCCGCGCGGATCTGTGCAGGGAACATCGAAGGTAGTCTGCGGTTGAGTTGCCGGCACCGGGTGAGCTGCCGGCACCGAGTGTGCTGTCGGCACCACGAAAAGGTAGCCGACGATGAGCGCCGCCGGAGCGGCCAAAGCTACGACGAGCTTGCTCCTGACGCTGCTAATTCCTCTCACCTGTATCTATACCATTCTACGTTGGATCCATCTGTGAATGCACATGGAAGCGCCGGTGCGCCTCCACAACCCGCTGCGCTCCCCGACATGGGGCTAGACAGTCATGTCGTATCTTGGCGGGCGGTCGTTACAGGGCATGGCCGGGAACCACCAGGCCCCGAACAATAGTCAAGATCCGGCACAGTGGTCTAGATTATCCTCGTTCTGTTCATCGACAGTCTTGCGGAAATTCCAGTAGCTCGCAGCGGTGACCGTCATCTGCATACCTTCATCTCCAGGTCTCAACTGTCTAGCGACCAAGGGGCGCTAGACGTCGGCGCCGTACGCACAGTCCGAGGACCTAGAGAGAGATTAGAGCGGCGACTTCAAACCATCTTAGCGGTGATTTAGCGGCGGCTTAGAGGTCGCGCTGGAATTCATCGTGCCGCTCGGCTCGCCCACCCGCCGACTCATCGAGCTATCGGGGTTGGAGTTGCTTGCTGCGCTGCCACCCCGAAAGCCGCTGATTGGTTGCCAGGCACGCATCAGGATGCGGACGCTGTAGCAATCCCAGGACAGATCCGGGCTACGTCGGGATGGCTGCGACCAAGCCGGTCTCATATCCTACGATCACGAGTTGCGCCCGGTCCCTGGCGTTGAGCTTGGCGAGCAGCCGGCCGATGTGTGTTTTGACGGTCCCTCGGCTCAGGTGCAGATGGTGTTCGATCTCGCTGTTACACAGTCCGCGTGCGATGAGGGTGAGCACCTCGCGCTCCCGGTCGGTGATGCCGGCCAGCGTGCGGGCCGGACGCCGGGCTGGCTGCGGATGTCGGACGAACTCGGCGATCAGTCGCCGGGTGACGGTGGGTGCGAGCAACGCCTCGCCGGAGGCAACCACTCGCACGGCGTCCAACAGTTGAGCAGGGGGTGTGTCCTTGAGCAGGAAGCCACTGGCCCCGGCTCGCAACGCGGAATACACGTATTCGTCCAGATCAAATGTGGTAAGCACCAGGATTTTCGGGGCGTGCTCATGTGCGGTGATCCGCCGGGTGGCTTCAATACCGTCCATACCGGGCATGCGCACGTCCATCAGGACTACATCGGGGTCCTCTGCCTGGACCTTCTCGACTGCCTCCGCGCCGGTACCCGCTTCGCCGACGACGACCAGGTCCGGCTCGGTCTCGATGAGTACCCGCAGGCTGCCCCGCAGCAGCGCTTGATCGTCAACGATCAGTACCCGGACCTGTGCCTCAATCATGCGGGGCTCCGGTCCTGGTAAGGCAGGCGGGCGTGCACAGCGAACCCGCCGTGGGGTTGCCAACCAGCCATCAGGGTTCCGTGGTGTAGTGCGGCTCGCTCGCGCATGCCGATCAGGCCGTGCCCAGGCTCGCCGGCCAAGCGGCACGGTGTGCCGTTGTCGATCACGGCCAGGTGCAGTTCGCCTGACTCGGCAGTGATGCGGATGGTGCACCGGGCTGGCGCTGCGGCGTATTTGATGACGTTGGTCAGCGCCTCCTGCACGATTCGGTACGCGGAGAGTTGAACGGCCGCAGGCAGTGCTGGGATGGTGTCGCGGTCGAGTTCGACCTGGACGTCAGCGAGTCGGGCGTTTTCGACCAGCTTTGGTAGCTCGTCGAGTCCTGGACTGGGTGCCAGGTCGGTCTCCTCTTCCGACCGCAATGAGCCGAGCACGCGCTGAATGTCGACGAGTGCGGCGCGGCTGACGGACTCGATGACGCCGAGCGCTTCCCGGCTCTCCTCCGGACGCGTGTCATACACATGGTTGGCCACGGCGGCCTTCATCACGATCACGCTCATGCTATGCGCCACCACGTCATGCATCTCTCGGGCGATCCGCAACCGTTCCTCGGAGACGGCCTGCCGCGCGCGGTGTTCGGCGATCTGGCCGGCGTACTCGCGGCGCGCCCGTGAGCGGCGACCGAGCGCCCAGCCCGCACCGATGGTGAACCATGAGAAACCCAGCGAGGAGAGCGGGTCGATGTTGAACGATTCGATGTTCGGTGCGACGACGAGGAAGCGGGGCTCCAGCACGGTCGCGGTGAGCACTGCTGCCAACGTGACACCGAGCAGGGCCGCGCCGAGCGCGACGGCCGAGCGCCGCGGTCCCACAGACAGCGCAACCGGGTAAAGCGCGACAGCGACGGCCAGCGCGGTTGCCGCACCCGACATGCCCAGCAACACGGCAACAATCGCCGAGGCGAGAACGACGCCGAGCACCGGGATAGGCCATCGCCTGCGGACCACAAGCGGAACGCTGACCGCAAGCGCCACCAGCCACACCACGAAGGTCGTCCCGCTAGAGAGCCCGAGCGCGCTGCCGAGGGTGGGCGAGACGGTGAGTAGGGTGATCACTGCCGCCAGCAGGTCGATCACGACGAGCCGCCACGTGCGCGCTCGAAACTGCGACGGTAACACGCCGGAATCGAGCCCAACGGGTTCAGACACGTCGCCCACGGTAGTCGAAATCTCCGAATTAATGCGTCGGACCTGGGTCCGATCCCGAATTCGGACTCTGCTCCGATGTGCGCGTGCCCAGCACGCGGCAGCATTGCCTGCATGATCGAGGTACGTGAACTGACCAAGGACTACGGCGACAAGCGGGTGGTGAACCGGCTGTCGTTCACCGCTCGCCCGGGCGTAGTGACCGGCTTCCTCGGCCCGAAAGGATCGGGCAAGTCGACCACGATGCGGATCATCTTGGGCCTGGACGCCCCAACGTCCGGCACAGCGTTGGTGAACGGTCAGCGCTACGCCGCCACCATCGACCGGCCGATGCGCACCGTGGGGGCGCTGCTCGATGCGGGCACGATGCACGGCAGACGCAGCGCGGCGGACCACCTGCGGCGCCTGGCGCGCAATAATGGCATCGGCCGGCACCGGGTGGCCGAGGTGCTCGACGCGGTAGGGCTTTCGGCGGTGGCCGGGAAGCAGACCAGCGGTTTCTCCCCCGGCATGCGGCAGCGGCTTAGGATCGCCGGCGCGCTGCTGGGCGACCCTGGTGTCCTATTGTTCGACGAGCCTGTGGACGGTCTAGACCCGGAAGGCATCCGGTGGATCCGCGATCTGATGCGGTCGCTGGCCGCTCAGGGCCGGACGGTCCTGGTATCCAGCCACCACATGAGGGAGATGGCGCTGACCGCCGACCAGCTGCTCATCATCGGGCGCGGCGAGTTGATCACGGAGATCTCCTCGCGGGAGCTGGCCGAGCGTTTCCGGCGCGACGTATTCGTGCGCTCACCCCGCCGCAGCGGGCTGAGCAGGGTGTTGACCGGCATGGGCGCGACAGTGCTTGCCGAACCCGGTGGTGGGCTGTCGGTCACCGGCATGGACGCATGGAGAATCGCGTCGGCCGCCGCGGCGCATTACATACCGATTCAGGAGTTGACTCCACGCAGCGTGTCACTCGAGGACTTCTACCTGGAACTGACATCATCCGCGCCAGCGCAGGGGCGCTGATCACCCTGGCGATCGTGCTGTACGTGCTGCCACCGGTCGCGATGCTGATCTCCCGTGAATGGGAATGTGATAACGAACCGACTCATCGAATGGTGCCTGCCTGTGACCGATCAGTGGCTTCCGGGTCGGAGCGCCGCAAGGGACTCGAACCCCGATAGCTTGATTAGTCGGCGGATGGGCGAAAGCAGCTCGACCAAAAGTTCCTTGACGTCGAGGTAGGCGAGTGTCGCGTCGGTCACGGATTCGATCCGGCGCATCGGTCGTCATCGGCGGTCGGCATGTTGCTCGGCTTACCGACGGCGTGCTCACCAAGCGGCACCGCCGAGCACTGCAAGCTCTGTACCAAGCGGATATCTGCCGCTCGATTTCGCTGGCGGCGAGGTGCATCATTTGAGCTCAAGCGTCGTAAATTGGTCTGTTCGGTGTTGGTAAGGAGGATCATGCCGGTCGTCGAGCTCAATGGGATTCGACTCAGCTACCAGGTGACGGGCTCCGGTGAACTGGTGGTGCTAGTGATGGGAACCGGCAGCCCTGGCCGGGTGTGGCAGCTGCACCAGGTACCAGCGCTGGTCGCAGCCGGCTACCGGGTGGCCACCGTGGACAACCGGGGCATTCCACCTTCAGACGAATGTGCCAGCGGGATGACCATCGATGACCTAGTGGGTGATACCGCGGCGTTGATCGAGCACCTGGGTGATGGGTTGGCGCGGGTGGTCGGTACTTCGTTGGGGTCCCGGATTGTGCAGGAGCTGGCGTTGGCGCGTCCGGACCTGGTGTCGCAGGCAGTGATGATGGCTGCGCACGGGCGGACTGACCCCGTGCAGTCCAAGCTGTCGGCGGGGGAGCGTGCCCTGTACGACGCGGGGATCGAACTACCGCCAATGTATTACGCGGCGATCACTGCGATGCTGAATCTGTCGCCGCGGACGCTCAACGATCGGCTAGCGGTGCAGGAATGGCTTGATTTATTCGAGTTCTCCGGATCTGGCATCAGCGCCGGTGTGCGGGCTCAGCTGGAAGTGGAGGATTTCCCAGACCGGCTGGCCGCCTACGGCGGGATCAGGGTGCCAAGCCTGGTGATCGGTTTCGCCGACGATCTGATGATTCCGTCGTATCTGGCTCGTGAGGTGGCCGAGGCGATCCCGGGAGCTCGGTATGAGGAGATCGAGGGTTGCGGGCATTTCGGCTACCTCGAACGCCCCGCTGAGGTCAACAAGCTGCTCGTGGAGTTCTTCGCCTCCACCTGACTAGTATCACGTCACCTCATCGTCATGTGCACTGAGGTGGTCATTAGCCTGCGGCTAATCTCCGCGGTGTCATCTCTGATAGCGGGTGCGGTGGGACACCAATCTCTGTTATTCGGCGGACGTAGCTGTGGTAGTGGCGGTGTGCTTCGCCGAGGCGTCCTGTGTCGAGGAGGACTCCGATGAGGTTGAGGTGGGCTTGTTCGTCGAAGTGGTCGTGTTCGAGTAGGCGCAGGGTGTAGTGGACGACTGCGTCGGTGTCGCCGGCTTGGCGTAGTCGTGTTGAGAGTGCTCGGAGGAGGGCGATGTGGGTGGCGCGGACTTGTTCGGCTAGGGCGTAGGCCCATTCTTGGTAGGGGTCTTCTTCGAGGAAGTCTCCGGTGTGGGTGGCGATGGCGGCTTTGAGTCGTGGGGTGGCGTCGGGTTGTTGTGTTCGGTGGGCGTCGAGGGCGGCGGTGGCTTGGGTGAGGAAGTTGTTGACGTCGATGCTGACTTGGGTGGGGTTGAGGGATACTGCGCCGTCGGTGGTGATGAGTGGTCCTTCGCCGGTGGGGTGGGGTTGTAGGACGTCGCGGACTGTGGAAAGCAGTACGGAGAGTCGGTTGCTGGCTACGGCTGGTTCGGCTTCTGGCCATAGTAGTTCCATGAGTTGGTCGCGGGGGGTTGGTCGGTGTCGGGTGACGAGGATCTTCAGCAGGTCTCGGGCTTTTTTCGATTTCCATTCGGTTTGGGGGACTGGGACTCCGTCGCGGATGACTCGGAATACGCCGAGTGTTTGGATGAATACGGTGGGTGCAGAACGGGTCAGCACGCTTAGCGGTCCGGCGGCTCGTTGTGATTGGATGTCGATGCCGTGGTCGCGCAGTATTTGCTCGGCGAGGTGGGTGTCGATGTGGGGGGTGGGTGTCCCGAGGCGACCGGCCACGATTTTGGTGGTGGCTTCTTCGAGGCGGCAGCCCGTTTCCTGCCAGATATCGATGGCTTCGCGCAGGGGGGTGGTGTCTATGGTGGGGTCGTTGCAGGTCAGCACGCTCAGGGTGATGGCCTCGGCTAGTCCTGGGTTGTCTCGTCGTTGTCGCGCGGTCGTGGCGGCCTGATTGGTATCTGCCAAGGCGCGTTGCCGGTCACCGCCCATTAACTCGACCCAGCCGCGGGTTAACAATGCTGGGACTTTGCGGAGTCCTTCGCCGACGTTCACGGCCCGGTCTGCGTATTCCCGAGCCAGTGTCAGGTCATCGGCGGCGTGGATGCGGGCCAGACCGATTAATGCTGAGCTGATGCCGAACACGTCGTGGTATGGCTGAGCTAGGGTCAGGGCTTCTTCGTAGGCTGCGCGGGCTCGGACCAGCTGACCTTTGGTTCGATGTAGATCGCCAAGGCCGCACAGGGGCCAGGCCAAAAATCGGGAGCCGATGCGCTGGAAGAGGTCGATAGCGGTAGTGAAATCGCCCGCTGCTGCTTCCAGTTTGCCCAGGCGGCTGTGTGCGCGGCCGCGGGTGGTCAGCGCATGCGCGATGAAAAACGGGTCCTCGCATCGCTGGCTGAGGGTCAACACGATCTGGGACTCCGCCAGCGCTTGGCGGGGTGCTCCCCTTTCGAATTGGTGAAACGCCCAGCTGGCCCGGATCCACATCAGCTGCAGCAGGTTGTTGGTTGCCTCGGCGCTGCGGAAGGCGTCGGTGCAGTGGGCGTCGGCGTGGCGCCAGTTGCCCTCGGCAGCGGCGAGGACGGCAACGACGTGGTGGACCATGGACCATGCCCGGGGATCGCCGCATCGTCGGGCCGCAGCGCGTGCTCGAGCCGCTAGCTTGCGCAGGCTGACTAGGTCACCCGTCATCCGGGAGGCGTTGGCGGCCAGCGTCAGCATCCGGATCTCATCGGGGGTGTCTTCCCGTTCTAACCGGGTTCGCCGGGTCAGCGCTAAGACTTCGGCGAACTCGCCTCGGGAAAAGGCGATCAGGCCGACTCGCCAAGACAGCGCAGGCTCTAGCAGGTCTTGGTCGTGGCCGGCGCGCTGAAAGTGCTGCAGCGCCTGGGCGCACTGCCCCCGGACCTGCTGGGCTTGCCCGAGCACTCGTTGGATCCGCGGGTCAGTAAGGTATTCGGCCGGCAACTCGGCGGCCTGCAACACCGCGTCAGGGTGGCCGCTGTCCACGATCGCGCCACCATGATCGACCAGCAGCACAGCGCACGCGGCGTGATCACCTGCGGCGAGCAAATGTCGCAGGGCTTCAGCCGGTGCCCCCCGCTGAATACACTGCTGGGCCGCCGTGACGTGCAGGGCTTTGCGCTCCGTAGACGACGGCGCCGCCTCGTAGTCGAGGTAGTCACGCAACGGACGCACCAGCGACCAGCCGGCGCTATCCCCTCCGCTGCGCCGCACCAGCCCCTGGCGGCTTAGTTCGGCCAAGACGGTGGTCGGATGAGTAAGCCCGCGCTGCATCTCCATCGCGGATCCGACCTCACCAAAGATCGCTAATCTGCGCAGCAGCTGTTGTACCCACTGCGGCGCGGCGCCGATGACCTCTTCGGCGAGATAGCCATGGAAGCGCTCTCCCGGCTGACACAGCCGCCCCACCGCGCCCAGCCGCTGATCCACGTCAACGGCCCGCAGCATCTCCACAGCACAGTGCACGGCCGTAGCCCAACCACCGGTGTGTTCCCAGACACGTCTGGACAACCCAGGTGGATCTTTTCCCACGGTCTTACGCAGCACCGCCTCGACATCGGCAACGTCAAAGGCAAGGTCCGGTGCGTGGATCTCGGCGACCAGGCCACGGCCCCGCAGCCGCTGCAAAGAAAACGGCAACTCACGTCGAGATATCAAAACCAGATGCAGCCGATCTGGCGCCCGCTGGCACAGACTCTGCACCACACCCGCTGCGTCACTATCCGGCGCCAGCCCATGCAGATCATCCAGGACCACCACGAGATCTTTGCTCAAAAAACTGCGCAACCAGACACACAACCCCGCTACCGAGTCTGCCTCCACCCCCGACGCAGGCACCGACACATGCCCCCGCAACACCTCAAACAAACCAGCCAGCAGACGATCCCCAGCCCCCTCATAATCCTCAAACCGCAACCACGCAGTCGCACGACCACGCGACCACGCCGCCACCGCCGTGGTCTTACCCCAACCAGCCGCACCAATCACCACACAAACCCGACGCCGAACAGCACGATCAAGCAACTCATCAACCGACGGACGCGCAACAAGCTCTTCAGCTGAGCCAGGCGGGGCTGACCCAACAGATTGCGCCACGCTATAGCCCCCCGGTACGTTCTCCCCGCAGACCGGTCTCAGGCTTGATGTCGCAGCCAACCTCCCGTCCGCCAGCGTGATAACCACGTCGTTGCTCGGCGAGTCCTCTCCCGGCGGCGCAGTGATGTCATCCCCCAGCGCACGCGCGTCGGTGATCGCTTCGCTATTCAGGGACGGCGGAATCGTGGCTTGTGGGCTCGGTGCTGTTTGGGTGGGCTGAGTGAACATCTGCGCCTCCGTCAGGCACGAGGTGGACTTGCAGACGTAATCCATCCGGTGAGGTCACGTTCAGGGCGCCCTGGCGTCTCGCCTACCGTCGAGATGCCAAGGCGGACCAGTCGCTGTCATTCGCTCCGCCATGGGAGGATAACCCCCTGTAACGCACACTTCCTTTGATGGCAACTGTCTAGTGGTCACCGGAAGACGTCGGATCCGGTATGGGTAATGTTACGCAACTTATGAATTATCACGAAGTGGAGCTAAATGATTTCCTACCGTGGCCAATCGGTGTCAGTGACGGCCTCCGCTCGCCCTGACACCTCACCCGGCGCCCATCGACGCCACCAACTAAAGTTCCTGGCCCCGATCGCGGTGCCATCGTGCGATCAGAGCGAGACACTCCCGCTCATAGAAGATGGTCAAGTCGTGTAGCTCTTGGAGGCGGTCTCGCCGTGTGGCCGGCTCATCGTTGAGCAGCTCAAGACCCTGCTTCGCCAGCTTGCGCAGCTGGGCGGCGATCTGTATCTGATGTTCGAAAACGGCCGTCCAGGTTCCTGGTCTGATCCGGTAATAGGTCCGGCGGTCTCCGCGCCTGGTTTGTCGCTCCAAGTAACCCATGCGGATCAGCGAGCGGGTGGCCATGCTGATGCTGCCCCTGCTCGCGTGCAGGACCGCGGCGAGGTCTTCGGCGGATTGGTAGTCCGGCTCGCACACCAGCAACCACCCCAGCATTCGACCCCACACCCGGGGAAGTCCGAGATCTTCGTAGAACAGTCCGAGCTCGTCTGTGAAGCTCACTAGCTCTTCAAGCCGGCCTTCGGTGTCCATGACCCACCCCGCCTGCTTACGTCAGTGATCATCTTTTGCTGATTACTGCTCTTCTAGGATCATAGCATATATAAGAAACTTCAATAATTTCTGAAGGGAAATGTGCACTGCAGTCGCCGCGCAGGCTGAGGCCGCAGCGCAGGTCAGCCTTGCCGCCGGCGTCGTGGCTGGAGGCGGACAGGTACAGATCATCAACATGCGGTAAGTGGGGTAAATATCGGGCCAGTTCAGGGTCTTCCGTGCCCTGTACTCGCTGAGCCCCAGCGTCCATGGTGTAGAGAGGATCTAGGCCGGTAACATCAACTTACTTCAGCTTCACGGGTTTCAGTGCTTCTTGAAATCTCGGCTCGTTCAGAGCATATTTCGCTCACGACCCACCAGCGGAGGCCGACATGGACGTTCGGTGGAAATTCTGGCACCGTCAGCTGAGAAGCGGCGGCCTCGCGCAGGACGAGCTGGAGCACGTCGCTGTAGGCGATCCGGATCCCACTTCGGGCCTCGGTGCGGCCAACGGGTATCGGAAGTGCCGGTTCGAGTGGGTTGATGAGACCTCGCAACCCTAATCCTGCCCTGGTTCTGCACCCGTAAGCTGGGGCACCAGGGTCAGCACCTCGCCGGCACGGGCGAGTGGGTCGCTGCTGTGCATCCCAGCTCTTGCCAACGGCAATGGCAACCCGCATCTCTGTGATCACGCCATATCACCCGCTACGCAACAGCGACTGATCCACGTTCGTCCGTTAGCCTGCGGCTAGTCTCCGTGACGTCACGTTCGGTAACGGGCTTGGTCGTATGTCGATTTCCTTCATTCGGCGAACGTAGCTGTGGTAGTGGCGGTGTGCTTCACCGAGGCGTCCGGTGTCGAGGAGGATTCCGATGAGGTTGAGGTGGGCTTGTTCGTCGAAGTGGTCGTGTTCGAGTAGGCGCAGCGTGTAGTGGACGACTGCGTCGGTGTCGCCGGCTTCGCGTAGTCGTGTTGAGAGTGCTCGGAGGAGGGCGATGTGGGTGGCGCGGATGAGCTTCCCCCCGTAGCACGGACACCCGACCTGAGGTGGCCTCGGCCATCAGGAAGGATCATGCCGTGCCTGCTCCTCACCCTGCTGAGTTTCGTCGTCGTGCCGTTGCGTTGGCTCGTGAGCGGTCTAAGTCGATCGCTGAGTTGGCGAAGGACTTGCGTATTAGCGAGTCGTGCTTGCGGAATTGGTTGGCTCAGGGGCGACGTCGACGACAACGGTAGTCAGACGCAGTTGACCAGCGCTCAGAAAAAGGAGCTGGCGCAGCTGCGCCGGGATAAGCGCAGGCTCGAACTTGAGGTGGAGATTCTCAAGCGCGCGGCGGCGTACTTCGCCCGGGAAAACGTTCTCCCAAACTGATCTACCCGCTGGTCTGTGAACTCGCCGACGACGACATCGATGTCGCGGTGGCCTGCCGGGTGCTGATGGTGTCACGATCAGGCTATGACGATTGGCTTGGCCGGCCTGTCTCATGACGTCACCAGGAAAACGAGTTGCTGTTAAGCAGATTACCCAGATTCACGCCGACTCCGGCCACACGTAGGGTTCACCGCGGGTGCATGCCGAGCTGAGGCTCGGGCTGGGGCTGTCGGTCAACTTCAAGCGGGTCGCCCGGCTGATGCGCCAGGCCGGCATCCAGGGCCTGTACCGGCGCCGACGCCGTGGCTGCACGATCCGTGACCCGGACACGGCACCCAGCTCAGACCTGGAGGCTAATTCACAAGACTCCTGAGAAGAGTGGGCTCGAGTGAGTCCTTCGGCCGGAAGTCAGCTCACGATTTCTGCACAATCGGTGAATAGCGTGTGTCATGCTTGAAAGGCAACGGCTCCTGCCGTTTTGTTTCGTTGTCAGCCAAACAGCGAAAACACAACGGAGGAACCGTTGCGGTATGAGGCTATGACAGGGCTCAGCAACGAGCAACTCACCGAGTTGGTCACCCGGGTGCATGATGCTCGCGGCGGGGGGTTCGCCTCCCGCGGCCGCCCGTATGCGCTGGGCCTGTTTGGCTCGGTGGCGCTGGTGGTCTGTTTGATGCGCACCAACATCACCCAGGCCTTCGCCGGTGCGATCTTTGGCGTCAGCCAGGCCACCGTGAGCCGGCGCTGGGATCTGCTGCGCCCGCTGATCGGACAGGCCCTCGCCGAGTTCATACCCCTGTGCCGTGCCAAAACTAGATGCGAGGCCTTGACCGGGTGTTTTTCTGACTGGTTAGGCTGTGCGTCGGTACTCGTTGATCAGTCCACCGAGGACTCGGTGACGTCGAATCGGGGCGTTGCGAGGGATGACGGTGGCGGGATCGTGAGTGGGTGGATGTTGGCCCAGACTCTGGTGTGGCCGGTGGTTATTGAAATGGCGAATATACTGATCAAGAACAGTGTGGGCGTGTCGCGCGTGGTAAATCAACATTCGGTCGGTGCATTCAGCGCGGACGCTGCTAATGAACCGTTCCGCGTAGCAGTTCGCCCGGGGCGTGCGGGGAGGAATCTTGACGATGTCGATGCCTTCGGAGGCGAAGACGGTATCGAAGGCGTCGGTGAATTTCGCGTCCCGGTCGCGGATCAGAAAGCGGAAGGCGCTGACCCGGTCACCGAGATCCATCAGGAGGTTGCGGGCGGCCTGGGTGGTCCAGACCGCGGTCGGGCGAGCAGTCACCCCGAGAAGATGGACCCGTCGGGTGCACACTTCCATGAAGAACAAAACGTCAAGGCGGCGAAGCCCGATGGTGTCGAGGGTGAAGAAATCGGTGGCCAACAGCCCGGGGGCCTGGGCGCGCAAGAAGGTCCGCCACCCAGTGTCGCTACGCCGTGGCGCCGGGCCCAGCCGCGCGGCGGCCAGGATCCGCCGGATCGTGCTCGCGCCCACGCGGTGCCCGAGCCCGACCAGTTCTCCTTGGAGCCGTCGGTATCCCCAGGACGGATTCTCGTGAGCCAGGCGCAGCACCAGAGCTCGGATCTGGTCATAAATCGGTGGTCGGCCTGACCGGTTTGGATAGGTCCACTTCTTGGTGACCAGGCGGCGGTGCCAGGCCAGCAGGGTTGCAGGGGTGATGATTCGATGGTGACGCAGCGGGCGGGGGAGCAGCGAGTCAAAGAGGACAGGATCGCTCGGTCTGGCCAAGTTAAGCGAGGACTGGTCACCTGACGGCGCAGGACCGCGACCTCGTGGCGCAGGATGAGGATCTCGACGTTTTTGGCCGCGGTCCTGCTCGCGAGCAGCCCAAGCCAGCCAAACAGCCTAATCATGATCAGATACAGCAGTCGGAACAGCACGGTCCGTGATCATGTCATGATCACGCCGTGTCACCGAAACCGCACGTCACCGTCCCATGTGACGAGTTTTGGCACAGCACACGACCTGGAGCTGGTCGACACACCCACCGCCGCCACCTTGCGGCAAGTGCTGCGGCATGCCGCACCCCTGCTCGGTCCGATTGACCCACCGGCCGCCCTCGGTGCGACCCTCGCCAGCCGGTTGCAGGACGTACCCGGGCTGCAAGCCGCTCTCGACAGCTATCGGGCCGTGCTGCCCCGGCCACGGCTGGAGCCCGCCTGGCCGCTCCCTGACCAGCCCGACCTGGCGCAACTAGCCACTCCGACCGGCCACACCGGCGGAGTGTTTGGCTGTGCGTTCTCCCCCGACGGGACACTGCTCGCCACCACCAGCAGCGATGGGACGGTGCGGCTGTGGCAGGTCAGCGACGGCACCCCACACGCAGTACTGACCGGACACAGCGACGGGGTGAACGGCTGTGCGTTCTCCCCCGGACGGTGCTCTGCTCGCCACCTCCAGCGACGACCAGACGGTGCGGCTGTGGCACGTCAACGACAGCACCCAACGCGCAGTACTGACCGGACACGCCAGCTGGGTCGACAGATGCGCCTTCTCCCCG
>JALZHU010000374.1 GCA_030860695.1 Actinomycetota bacterium | reverse complement strand
CACTGGCCAGGGTGTGCCCGTCAGGACTGAAGGCCACCGCGTGGATGTCGCGGGTGTGGCCGGTCAGGGGTGGACCCAGCGGCGTGGGGCGGGCCGGGTCGGCCACATTCCACAACCGCACAGTCTGGTCGGCGCCGCCACTGGCCAGGGTGTGCCCGTCAGGACTGAAGGCCACCGCGTGGATGTCGCGGGTGTGGCCGGTCAGGGGTGGACCCAGCGGCGTGGGGCGGGCCGGGTCGACCACATTCCACAACCGCACAGTCTGGTCGGCGCCGCCACTGGCCAAGGTGCGCCCATCAGAGCCGAACGTCATCGCTCTGACGGTGTCCTTGTGGCCGTTCAGCGGCGTAGAGAAGGTGGTGTTCGCATCGGTGACGAGGGCCGTGTAGAGGTCTGGGGTTGGTCGCATGCGGTAGGCGGTGAGGTGGAGTTGCGCCGCGAGAGACGCGTCGGTGCTGCGCAGTCGGTCGGCTTGGGCGGTGATCTGGTTGACGATGGCAGTGTCGCGTTCTCGCTGCGCGGTGGCGCTTTGGTGAAGGGCGACGACCGCGGCCCCCAAGGCGAGAAGGGCGAGCACGGACAGCATGACGAGCACAGCGCGGCGCAACTTCGCGGCGCGGCGTTCCTGCTGGATGGACGCGGCGAGGAAGGCGGACGCGGTGGGGCTCAGGTCGCCCTCATGCGCGTGAGAGGTGGCCCAGGTGCGGGCTGTCTCCAGGCGGCTTCCCCGGTATAGCCCCGCGGTGTCGCGGCGGTCCCGGTCCCACACGGCGGCGGCTTGGTCGAGTTCCTGGCGGACCAGGTTGCCAGCGCGGTCGGTGTCGATCCACTGCCGCAGCCGTGGCCAGGCGCGCAGTAGGGCCTCGTGGGTGATCTCCACGCTGGCGGTGTCCAAGGTGAGCAGCCGCGCCCGGCCAAAGACCTCCAGCACCGTGTCAACCGCATGGGCAAAGGCCGGCGGTGGCAGTGCCTCGACCAGCCGGGTCCGAGGTAGCCGGCGGCGGGTGTCCCCGCTGGCGCCCTGGTCACTGATGTTGACCAGACGCAGCAGGACCTGTCGGGCGATCTGCTGCTCGGCCGGGCTTAGCCGGCTATAGGCGCGTTCGGCGGTGGTGGCCAACGCCTGACTGATCCCGCCGGTACGCCGATAGCCGGCCACGGTCAACATCCGGCCCTCGCGTTGATGCCATGTTGCGCGCAGCGCATGTGCCAACAGCGGCAACGCACCGGGATCGTAGCCAGCCGCATCAGCATCGTCCATCGCGCCCAGATCCCGCAGCAGCAGCTCCACCACCCCTGGTTCCAGGTCCAGACCCTCGGTCTGGGCCGGACGCGTGATGGCCGCACGCAGCTGCTCAGCGCTCATCGGCCCCAACGCCACCGGGGTCTGCAGCGCGCTCAGCAGCGCCGGATACGCCAGGCACGAGCCGTAGAAATCCGCCCTCACCCCCAGCACCACCAGCGCCACACCGCTGCGCGCCGCGGCACACAACGCACCGATAAACGCCTGACGCTCAGCCTCGATCCGGCATTCGGTGAAGATCTCCTCAAACTGATCCACAATCAGCACGACCCGCGCTGAACTGGATGCCTCCCTCAGCTCCCCGGCGTAGGCCGCTACCGCCTCGGCCAGGAATGCGGCCAACCGCTGCGGATCGCCGGCGACCGCGATCACCTCGGCCGGATCGGCCCCGGTCTGCTCGGCCACTCCGGCGACCAGGGCGGCCAGCGGATGCGCGCCCGGGGTAGTGACCACCACCGGCCAGGCCCGCGAGCCCGGCAAGGCCCCACCAGCCAAGGCCGGAATCAGCCCAGCGGCCAACAGCGAGGACTTACCCGCCCCCGACGGGGCCACCACCGCCAGCAACCCACCCCCCGCGAGGCGATCATCAAGCTGGCTGACCAGATAGGTGGTGACCTCGTCCCGGCCGAAAAACCACCCGGCCTGATCAGGACCAAACGCAGCCAACCCCGGATACGGGCAGACCTCGGTACCGGTCGACTCACGGTCATCCTCCGCCGACATCGAGCTTTCCGGGGTGGGAAAGACCGCAGCCAGCGCGCCATCGGTGCCTAGGACCTCATCCAGACAACGCGCGATATCCGGGGTGATTCGCTTGGTCCCCGTTTCGAGTTTGCTCAGGTAACTCTTGCTGAAAGGCACCCGGACAGCCATCTCAGCCAAGGACCAACCTCGAGCCTGACGCAGTCTGCGCAACCTGGCCCCAGCCTGCTCGCCCGTGGTATCTGGGGTGCCGTCCATGGTGGAGCCAGTCACCTCCTCACTTACAGTATCGGCTGCTGACGACAGTAGTCCACACATCCGACAAAAGGACCGCATTCAGCAATCGTCAGTACACGGCAGGTGTCCAGCCATGGCAACAGACTCCATCCCACCCCGGGCGCGGCTGGGTACGGATCCCCAGTTTGCTTTCAAGCTGTGCAGACAACCGGCCTCCCACGCCGTTACAGGTTTACCTAGGGGACCATCTGGGTCGTCCCTGCACGGTGCGGTCCGGGCTTTCCTCCCAGGACTGAGATCTTGGTGTCCGCGCAAGAGCATCAAAGCACGCCTTCGACGACTGCAATCAGCGCACCGGCTACACCACGGCAACCACGGCTGAGCTTCCCCCCGTAGCACGGACACCGGCACTGCCAACTTGGTGAGGCCGTCTGTGGCTGGGATGATCGGTGGGTGGATCTCGGTGGGGAGGGGCTGGTTGGTGGCCGTGGTTTCGCCGTCGTACAAGGGGTTCCGGTACCCGGCGGAGATCATCAGCCACTGCGTCTGGCTGTATCACCGCTTCCCGCTCAGTTTCCGCGAGGTCGAAGAGATGATGATGGCCCGCGGCGTCGTCGTCACGTACGAGACCCTCCGGCAGTGGTGTCGCAAGTTCGGTCAGACCTACGCGAACGGGCTGCGCCGCCGGCGGCCCCGTCCAAGGGATAAATGGCACCTCGACGAGATATTTATCAAGATCCACGGCAAGAGTCACTACCTGTGGCGGGCGGTCGACCAGGACGGCAATGTCCTGGACATCCTGGTCACCTTCCGCCGTGACGCCAAGGCCGCCACCAGGTTATTTCGTCAGCTTCTGAGGGGGTTACGGTTCGTGCCACGAGTGGTGGTCACCGACAAGGTGGCCAGCTACGGCGTGGCCCACCGACGGCTGATCCCCAGCGTGGAACACCGTCGATCCAAATATCTGAACATCGGGTCGAGAACTCTCACCAGCCCACCAGACAGCGGAACGCGCAATGAAACGATTCCGATCCGCCGGTGGCGCCCAACGGTTCCTTTCCGCGTTCAGCGGGATATCACCGCACTTCCGACCCCGCCGCCACCGACTGCGCGCCGATGCCTACGCCAAGAAATGACCTCCCGCTTCGGCACCTGGAACGACGTCGTCGGCCTTCCCACGGCGAGCTGACACAACCCCCAATCAGGGCCACCCGCACCCCATGACACCCTCGTCACGCTCAACACACAAACAACTTGACAATGCCTTCCATCGCACACCGGTAGGGGCGTCGTGGATTAACCAGATCGAGATCTGGTTTGGCTTGATCACTCGCCAAACGATCCACCGAGGAAATATTCAGGTTGGTCAAACAGCTCGTCGCCACGATCAAGAATTACATCGCCAACTGGAACACCAACTGTAAACTGTTTACCTGGACTGCTAATGCTGACACAATCCTCGCCAAGGTTCGGTGGACCGAGTCAGAAGCTCACAAGCTTACGGGACACTAGTGTCTCGAAAGCGTGTCGCATACCGTTGATTTTTTGTGCATGAGATTATTTTCTCATGTCTGCTCAACGTGGTGTTTTAACCTGTAATCAGCATGATCAATTGAAACCATCCCACTCGACTCGAGATCGTTCAGTGGATGCTGTGCTTGCTTTGTGGGCCCGGCTGGTGTTGTGGTGGAACGATGGCCATTCGGCGGTGCAGATCGCCAGTGGGCTAACGTGATGGAGGAGACCGCCCGGTTATGGCCTGTGCGGTATGCGGAGTCAGGCATCGAGGGACTCTGCGGGATACCATATTCCGGGAAGCGGAGAACACCCAACGAGCGGGTTCGTTCCCCGATTCTTGCACTGAGCAGGACAAGGCCGCCGGAGCACACCGGCTTTTCCCATTGGTCGAGCCGGGAGATGGCGAAATATTTGAAACGACATGAAGGAATCGAGGTGTCACACGTGTTTGTGGCCGACCTGTGGTGCGAGCATGGTCTCAAGCCGCATCGTCAGGACACCATCAGGCGCTGATGCCCCTATGGATGTCAAGCCACTGATCTCTTGACTTCGGGTGGGGACGTGATGATCTGATAGATCTCGCGGGTGATGTAGCGTTTCAGGCATCGGATGGCTTCGCGGCGGGTTTTGCCTTCG
>JALZHU010000373.1 GCA_030860695.1 Actinomycetota bacterium | reverse complement strand
CGCCCGATCTGCGGGTGCTTGGATCAGCTCATCACCCACGTCCGGTGGGCACGGTGGTGGCCGGCTATCTCCTCGAGGCGGTGGATACGGTCGGGGATCGGTGGGTGGGTGGAGAACAGGGTGGCCAGTCCCGCTCCTGGCCGGAATGGGTTGGCGATCATGAGGTGGGCCTGGGAGACCAGCGCCGGGTCCGGCCGCATTGGCAGTGCTCGGGTGCCGCGTTCCAGCTTGCGTAACGCGGAGGCCAGCGCCAGCGGGTCGCCGGTCAACTCCGCGCCGCCAACGTCGGCCTGGTATTCCCGAGACCGGCTGACGGCTAGCTGCACGATGGCTGCGGCGATTGGACCAAGTATCGCGATCAGCAACAATGCCACCGGGTTGTGGTCGTCGTCAGCGCTGCCGAACAGTCCAGCGAAGCTTGCCAGGTGGGCCAGGAAGCTGACCACGCTAGCTAGCGCACCGGCCACACAGGCGATAAGGATATCCCGGTTGTACACGTGTGACAGTTCATGGCCAAGCACCGCGCGCAGCTCCCGCTCGTTGAGGATCCGCAGCAGGCCGGTGGTGGCGCAGACCGCGGCGTTGCGTGGATTGCGCCCAGTGGCGAACGCGTTAGGCGCCTCGGTCGGGCTGACGTAAAGTCGTGGCATTGGCTGGTGTGCTGCGGTGGCCAGCTCCCGGACGATGCGGTACATCACCGGTTGCTCGAACTCGGTGACCGGCCGGGCGCGCATCGCTCGCAGCGCCAACTTGTCCGAGTTGAAGTAGGCGTAGCCGTTCAGGCCCAACGCCACGAGCAGGGCGATTACCAGCCCCTCCCGGCCGAAAAAAGAACCCACGAGCAGCACCAGGGCACTCATCGCACCCAACAGCAGCGCGGTCTTGAACCCGTTGACGTACTTGCGCATGACTTACACCTCCTCGTCCCCGCTCCTTGGTCTCACCGGTGATGGTCAGCTCGCCGCCACTCGCCTACACCGAGGGCAATTCTTGCAACGCCCGATAAAGCTTTGTTGTTCCCGAAGAGAAAGATTCGAGCTGAGACCAGGCTGACAGGAGAGCGCTAGGGAGGTGCAGGCCGCCAAGTCCGGTGGCATGGCAGCTTAGGTGTGGGCTCGAGCCAAGGAGGAGCTTTTGTCCGCGCGGACGCCGATCTGTTCGTCACGTCGCTGGATGAAGTCGACGTCGCGGACGTGTCGCGCACCAGCTGCAGAGGCGGACGTCGTGAACAGTTTATCAGCAGCAGACCCCCGAGCATGACTCGGCGCCCTCCACGAGCTGGCCGCGTGTGCCATGCCGGGCTAGGGCCGAAGCTGCGTGTGCACCTAGAGAAACTTGCCGCTAGTATTAAAAGTTTAGTGGATCTGTCGATGGAGGAGTGACTCGTGGTCGGACCCACATTGGCGCCATCGCTTTCTCCATCGTTGCTTGCCCTGCGGAACCAAAGGCTGGACCCGCTCTGCAAGGATGAACCGCCAGACGCTCTGCGGCCGGTACCCAGCCGCCAACCGCTGTCCTCATCACCCTCGACCGGATCTCGATCAACCGCCCCCGTCCTGGCGGCGGCTGCACCCGCCCTGCGGCTTCGGCTCGACAGCGAGCAGACCGCTGCACTGCACCGCCACATCCCGGCGCTGGCCGCAACCGTCCGTGAAATCGTCAAGCAGCGTCAACCGGCCCAGCTAGTGATCGACCTTAGCGAGCTCGCACCTGGTCCTCTTCTACCCGGAACTGGCGTGTTTGTGTGCTGTGCTGCGCCGGATTCTTGGTACACGCACTCCGATCCTCCTCGCCGGGGCGAACCCCGCGGTGGCGTGGTCGCTCCAGTCGGGATACCTGCCGAGGGTGTCACCATCGTGGCGACCCGGCATCATCCGCATCCGACCCGCGTGACGGAGACCATCATTGGCATCGACGACGAGGTCTGCACAGGCTGTAACCCCGCTCCGGAAGCGCGCCCTCGCGCCGCCTGAGCACAGGATTCGGCCGTGCGTTGGTCCTGTCGGGTGGCCGGAGGGGGTCTCACCCTCCGGCCACCCGACAGGCCGCGACGCTGATTGAGGCAATTAGCCAACTCGCCAACCGCGCCCAGACCTCGCGCCCTTCTCCAGTGATCGGTTAATCACCCTGCGTTGGCTCGATCCGAGAGTGTCCACGCCGGGACCTAGCCACGAGCACCTCGCGACGCGAGGCGCATAGAGCGGCAACACCTGCACGCTATCAGGATGGCCGAATTCGCTATCGAGGCCGCTTGGACCAGCCCAGCCTCCGGTCGACCGTCTCTTTGGCTGCCGGAGTCGAGCAGCTAACTAGTGCTGGCGACGACGGCGAGTACCCCGGCCGCGGAATGCGTCCTTGACCTTCTCACCGGCCTGCTTCAGGTTGCCCATTACCTCCTCGGTCCTGCCCTCGGCCTCAAGCCGCCTGTCGCCGGTGACCTCGCCGGTGTTCCGCTTGATACGGCCGCGCAGCTCCTGAGCCTTGATCCTGACCTTGTCCGCGAAGCTCACAACAGCCTCCTTCGTCATCGAGGGTGCCCAACCGTGCTCGGGACGCCGCCGACTCCTCCGAAGATACCCCGATCGAAAACTATGCCAGTCGTGGCGTTCCAATCGGCGGGGCGAGCCCGTCCGGGCACCGCGGGCCGAGCACGCGCACGCACCTCGGCCCTCGGCGTCTAGGTTATGCATAGTCCGCGGGGCGTGCGTTGCATTAAGCGATCGGCTCACCCGACCTGGTCCACCTGTCCACCCAGAAGCCACGTAGCAGGCCTCGGATGTCCCGTTTATTACGGGTTCTCCAAGTACCTGAGGGGCCTGCCTCCCCACAGCGGTGGATGGCGAGGACGCCCTTCGCCTTAACGCAGCAGGTCCACCGAGTGGTTGTCAGCGCGAGACTGCTCTACGCCCGGCGATGAGTCGGTAGATAACCAGGAGGATGAGTGATCCGATGATCGCTACGATCCAGGTCTGAAGGTTCCAGAACGTCTGCAGTCCTATTCCGAAGATGCGGCTGCCGAGGAACCCACCGATCACCGCCCCGACGATGCCCAACAACATGGTGACGATGATGCCCCCGGGGTCATCACCCGGCATGATCAATTTGGCGATGGCGCCCGCAATCAACCCCAGAACAATCCATCCAAGAACGCCCATGCCCCTTACTCCCTCCATGCGCCTGGAGGGTCAGTATGATCCTTTTCGGCGCGCCTCGCACGCATCGTCACACCTCGGTCGAAGACAATGACCTGGATGGACCCGCCGCACCGGCTACCTTCGGTGCCGCTGCTGGGCAACACCGGTCAACCGGCCTCCAAGCCGACGCCAGTCCAAGCAGAGTCCTAGCGGCACACGAGAAGAGACGTCGTTGCACGACCCAGCGGCCGTCGGCAACTCGTAGACCTCGACGATAGCCGCGACCGGATCGGTGGGCATCGGCGACTGGCTGGCGGTGCGCTCGGTGGCCATGATGCCAACAACTTGCACCTAAACGGTGTCGGGCACGCGAGGCGGCGTTGTCAACTCGTTGGGTGTCGAGAGTGGTGGCACGCCTCGGAGCCGGGCTGTGATCTACTCGGGTGCCTCGGTCAAGCTGCCGTAGATAGACCGGCGACCTCATTCCAGGTGGCGAAGCGAGCGGTCATTTCATGTCGGTAGGCACTGGCGGTGAGTTGGTGCCGGCGAGGGCGAAAGTGCGGCGATATCCCACTGAACGCCGACAGGAACTGCTGCGCATGCCTGGGTGAGGTGAAGCCCTTCATCGCTCGTTCCCGCTGCCGGGACGGCTGGTGGGAGTTCTCGGCCTGTTGTTCAGATACTTCGAGCGGCGATGCTCCACACCGGACATCAGCCGGCAACGAGCAACCCATCGCTGGCCAGTTTGTCAGTGATCAGCACGCGCGGTACGTAGCGCAAGCCCTCGAGCAGCTTGCGGAAGAACCTGGCGCGGCCTGGGCGTGACGCCGAGACCGGACCAGGATGTTCAGCACGGCGCCGTTCTGGTCAACAGCACGCCATAAGTAGTGGACCCGGCCGTTGATCCTGATGAACACCTCATCGAGGTGCCACTTGTCCCCGGGGAGTGGCCCACGCCGACGCAGCCCAGCAGCGTAGGTCTGGCCGAACTTGCGGCACTACTGGTGGTGAGGTCGGACCGAGGCGCGGTACCGGTCTTTCGGCCGGTTCGTTTCCTCGGCCCGCCTCCCGAACCCGGCGTGCCCATTACTGAGCACCGGGCTCTCCGTAGGTCTCGCTGGTCTGTCGCTGTTGCTCACGCGGCGGTGTCAAGTGGTGAATGCACCACCAGCCTCGACCAGGAATTTGTTGAGAACTTCGGTTGGTTTGAGCCAGCCGAGTGTCTGACGTGGACGGTTATTGAGTTCGTCGGCGACTGCGTCGAGT
>JALZHU010000011.1 GCA_030860695.1 Actinomycetota bacterium | reverse complement strand
GGCGGACCGGGCACCGGGCCTGGGCCAGGAGGCGGGCGAGCTGCGGACCGTAGCCCTCCTCGGCGGGCCCGGTCAGCCAGTAGACCGCGTCGATGGCCTGAGCCAGCGCGATCCCGGCGGCGATGTTCTTGCGTGGGATCGCCCGGGTGGGTTGTAGCAGCAGCCGCTGCTGCGGCGCCACGCTCAGCGCGGCTCGGCCGGCCAACCGGTTGCCGCGGGGCGGGGTGCGAGCGTAGCCGTGGTAGAGGGCGGTCGCGTCGATGCCGCGTCTGGCCAGCTCCGCGGCGCTGTGCTGGCTAATCGCGACATGTTGCCAGCTGGGGTCGTCGGGTGGCCAACCGCGCAGGTGAGCATAACGCTCCCGCTCCCAGGGCAAGTCGTGGTGGCGCAGCACCGCCCGCCGCCCCCGCAGCGCCTGCGTGACCGCCTCGGTCACCGGCGGGTTCACCGGCAGCGAGCAGACGTTCTCCACCACGACGAGATCGACGTCGCGAAGCGCCGCTTCGACATCCCCGCGGCGGACCGGGCGGCGGGTGTCAAATGCCAATCCAGGCACCAAGCGGTCGGCGGTGCCGGCTCCTGCGACAGTGCGCACCTGGCAGCCCAGCCGGCGCAGCACCGCGACCCACTGCGCGGCGGCAACCGACACCCCGTCCGCCGCACCGAGCCGGAACGACAACACGCCAACCGTGGCCACTCGTGAGTGTAGAACCCGGTTTGCCACTCACGAAGCGCTGCGCAGCAGCGCCACAACGCCCTGACCACCGGCGGCGCAGACCGAGATCAACCCGGTGGTCAGGCGCCCGGCGTCGGCCGCATGCGCGTGTAGCAGCTTCGCCAGGGTGGCCACAATCCGCCCGCCGGTCGCAGCGAAGGGGTGCCCGGCTGCCAGTGAGGAGCCGGTGACGTTGAGCTTGTGCCGGTCGATCGAGCCCAGCGGGGCGTCCAAGCCCAACTCACGCTTGCAGTACTCGGCATCCTCCCAGGCCTTGAGCGTGGCCAGCACCTGCGAGGCGAACGCCTCATGGATCTCGATCAAGTCCAGGTCAGCGAAGCCCAGCCGGTGCCGGGCAAGTAGCCGCGGCACCGCATACACCGGTGCGGTAAGCAGACCGTCGGCGCCGTGCACGAAGTCGACGGCAGCGGTCTGGGCGTCCACCAGATGCGCGAGCACCGGCAGGTCGTGCTCGGCGGCCCACTGCTCGCTGGCCAGCAGCACCGCCGAAGCGCCGTCGGACAGCGGCGTGGAATTACCCGCGGTCATCGTGTCCGAACCGAAGATCGTCTTCAGCTGGGCGAGTTTCTCGACGGAGGTATCCGGGCGCAGGTTTTCGTCCCGGCGCAGCCCCAGGTAGGGGGTGACCAGGTCGTCGAAGAAGCCGCGCTGGTAGGCGGCAGCCAGCCGATGGTGGCTGGCCACGGTGAGTTCGTCCTGCTCGGCCCGGGAGATCTCCCAGTGCTTGGCGGTCACCGCGGCGTGTTCGCCCATCGACAGTCCGGTGCGCGGTTCGGCGTTGCGCGGGATCTCCGGGACAATCTGGCCCGGCCGCAGCCCACCCAGTGCCCGCAGCCGGGCGCCGAACGACTGGGCCCGGTTGACCGACAGCAGCACCCGCCGCAGGTCCTCATGGACCGCGATCGGCGCGTCACTGGTGGTATCTACGCCGCCGGCGATCCCGACGTCGATCTGGCCGAGAGCAATCTTGTTGCCGACACCGATCAGGGTCTGCAGCCCGGTGCCGCACGCCTGCGCCACGTCGTAGGTGGGGGTACGCGGATCCAACGCGCTGCCCAGTACGGCCTCGCGGGTGAGGTTAACGTCCCGGCTGTGCTTGAGCACCGCACCCGCGACGACCTCATCCACACGCTGTCCAGCCAGGCCGAACCGGGCGACCAGGCCGTCCAGCGTGGCGGTCAGCATGTCCTGGTTGGACGCCTGCGCGTAGTGGCTGTTGGACCGGGCGAAGGGGATGCGGTTACCTCCGAGGATGGTGACCGGGCGGACGGCGCGGGTCATGGCTGCTCCCTTCTAGCCCCCCGTTGGCGCCAACCGGAGGCACTTGCCAGTGATGCTACCGACGGGTAGGGAAGGTGACATGGCTGATCGCTACCAGTCCTTCGCCCGGTCCGCGCTGGGGCGCACCGTGGTCCGACAGCTCGGCCTACCCGACCCGCCCCAGCTGCAGCGACACACCCCCGGTCGGCCGGTTCTCGACGGGCCGGTGCTGCTCGGCACCGCGCCGGGCGGATGGGCAGGGAAGCAGCTCGATGCGCTACTGGCCGACCTGGATGCCCCGGTGCACCCCGTGGGGAACTATGCGGCTCTGGTGTTCGATGCCACTGGCATCACGGGGGTCACCCAGCTGCGGGAGCTGTATGACTTCTTCCATCCGGTGATCCGGTTGATACGCCCGTCCGGCCGGGTGATCGTGCTCGGCGCGCAGCCGGGCCCCGACCCGGCGCAGGCCGCCGCGCAGTACGCCGTGGAGGGCTTCGTCCGCTCGGTGGGCAAGGAGGTGCGCAACGGCGCGACCGCGCAGCTGATCAGGCTGGCGGCCGGTGCGGAGACCGCCATGGAGTCCACCCTGCGGTTCCTGCTGTCCGCCCGCTCCGCGTACGTGTCCGGGCAGGTGATCAGTGTTGCCCCGGCAACGGTGCCGGAGGTCATCGACTGGGAGCAGCCACTGCGTGGGCAGGTCGCGCTGGTCACTGGGGCGGCCCGCGGCATCGGCGAAGCGATCGTGACCACGCTGGCCCGGGACGGCGCGCGGGTCGTCTGCCTGGACGTGCCAGGGGCAGGCGACCCGCTCGCGGCTGTTGCCAACCGGATCGGTGGTACCGCGCTGCAGTGCGACATCACCGCAACGGACGCCCCGCAGCGCATCGCCGGCCAGCTACGTCGTGGAGTGGACGTGGTGGTGCATAACGCCGGGATCACCGCAGACCGCACCCTGGGACGGATGAGCGACGCGGAGTGGGAAGCCGTGCTGAACGTCAACCTCGCCGCGCCACAGCGGATCAGTTCTGCGTTGGTGGACTCTGGGGCGCTGGGCAGCGGCGGCCGCGTGGTCGGTCTGGCCTCGATCGCCGGTATCGGGGGTAATGCCGGCCAGACCAATTACGCGGCCTCCAAGGCGGGTGTCATCGGGTGGACCCGCGCGCAGGCCGCGGTGCTGGGTGAGCGGGGCATCACCGTCAACGCGGTCGCCCCAGGGTTCATCGAGACCCAGATGACGGCACGGACCCGCCTGATCATCCGCGAGCTGGGCCGGCGGCTGAACTCACTGGCCCAAGGCGGGCTGCCGGTCGACGTTGCCGAGACAGTGGCCTGGTTGGCGGCACCCGCCTCAGCCGGGGTCACCGGCCAAGTCGTCAGAGTATGCGGGCAGAGCCTGCTGGGAGCGTGACTATGGGGAGCGACTGAGGTTGGCCACCATCGAGCTGAGCGCGCCACCCGCGACGGCGCCGCTGTTCGTCAAGGCGGCGCTGAGCGGGTTGCCCTGGGCCCGGCGATCCCAGCAGCTGCCGGACACCGCGTTAGTGCTGCCCGGGTACGCCGTCGATCGTGACCATCTGGCGGCCTATGCCCGGGTTTGTGGGTTTGCCCTGTCCGACCGGCTGCCCGTCACCTACCCACACGTGCTGGGCTTTGGGCTAGCGCTACGGCTGATCACCGGTCAGGATTTCCCGTTCCCCGCGCTCGGGCTGGTACACATCGGCAACCGGATCACTGCGCACCGCGCAATCTGCGCCGACGAGCTGCTCACGCTGCGGGTCCGCGCCACCGCTCTCGGTGCCCACCCTCGAGGCACCCAGTTCGTAGTGATCACAGACGCCCTTGTGGACGGTGCACCGGTGTGGTTCGAGCAGAGCACCTACCTGCGCCGCAACGGTCAGGAGCAGCGCCGCAGTGAAGGCCATGCAGCGGCAGAACCGCCGGAGCCGACGGCGGTGTGGCGGCTGGCCGAAGATGTCGGTCGGCGCTATGCAGCAGTCTCCGGGGACTGCAACCCCATCCACTTGCACCGCTTGATCGCCCGCTTGTTCGGTTTTCCCCGAGCCATCGCACACGGCATGTACACCATGGCACGATTTCTCGCTGCGCTGGGTCCTCGCCTGCCCCGGGCCTACACAGTGGATGTCCGGTTTGGTCGCCCGGCCCTGCTGCCGTCCACCGTGCAGGTCAGCCTCATGGCGGCCACCGGCAACAGCTGGAACGTCGCGGTGCACAATCCCGACGGTCGCCCCCACCTAGCCGGCACCATCAGCCCGAACGAGTGTCGCGATCCCGGTGCCCGAGACCGGTCCACACGATGTCCCTCAACCGATTGACCAGGGCGTCCGGTGTCTCCTCGGGATGCTCAAGTCCCCAGTCCGACAACGCCTCGGCGGCCCCGACCAGTGCATGCGCGATGGACATCGCCCGAGTATGTGCATCGTCGCCCAACGAGCGTCGTCCAGGGTGAGCCCGGTAGGCACCGCAGCGGCGATCAGCTCCATCAGCCGCTGCGCCTCCCGGCGGATGCACGCGATGAACAGATCGTCTTGGAGCCAAGGTAAGCGTAGATCGTCGGCTTGGAGACCCCGGCGACCTCGGCGATGTCATCCATTGAGGTCAGGTGGAAGCCCTGCCGGGAGAACACCGTGACGGCCGCATCCAGAATCTGCCGCTCGCGCACCTGCCGGGGAAGCCGCCGGCGGGGCGGCGGGGGCGGGCTCACCATTGCAAGCTTACTTACCGGAATCGTAACCTTACTGATGAGTAGATATGGGAGTGACCATGGTGGACGCCAACAACATCGATCCGAGGGTGCTGTCCACCGCGGAGTTCGCGGCGCTGCTTTTCGACATGCCCCGGGCGTGAGCAGATGTTCTCCCTGCAACTGAGTAAGGAGCACCGCGACCTGCGGGATTGGGTGCACGGCTTCGCAGACGACGTCATCCGTCCGGCCGCCGCTGAGTGGGACGAGCGCGAGGAGACTCCCTGGCCGATCCTCCAGGAGGCCGCCAAGATCGGGATATACGGATTCGAGACACTAGCCAACTTCTGGGCCGACGAGACCGGGCTGTCGCTTCCGATCGCCCACGAGGAGCTGTTCTGGGGCGACGGCGGGATCGGCATGGCGATCTTCGGCACCACGCTGGCCGTCGCGGAAATCTTCGCCGCTGGCACCGCTGACCAGCTCGCCGAGTGGATGCCGCAGTGTTTCGGGGACGCTGGCGAACCCCAGGTGGCAGCCTTCTGCTTGGCAGAGCCGCACGCCGGCTCGGATGTCTCAGCGATGCACACCCGCGCGGTCTACCACGAGGCTGGTGACGAGTGGATACTCACCGGCCAGAAGGCGTGGGTGACCAACGGCGGCATCGCCAACGTCTATGTCGTGCAAGCGGTGGTGGATGCCTCGCTGGGGTCTCGCGGGCAGGCTACGTTCGTGATCCCGGCCGGTACCCGCGGGCTGGCAGCCGGCAGCAAGCTGCGCAAGCACGGCCTACGAGCCTCCAACACCACAGACGTCTTCCTCGACGACGTGCACATCCCTGGAGCGAACCTGCTCGGCGGCCCGGAACACCTGGTCGAGCGGCTGACCCGGGCCCGCGAGAACCGCGGAGGGGGCGGGCAGGCCGCCATGCTGACCTTCGAGCTGTCCCGGCCGGCCGTGGCCGCCCAGGCCGTCGGCATTGCTCGCGCGGCGTATGAGTACGCGCTGGACTTCGCCAAGCAGCGGGTGGTGTCCGGCCGGCCGATCATCGAGAACCAGTCGATCGCGTTCACCTTGGCGGATATGAAGACCGAGATCGACGCCGCTCGCCTGCTGGCATGGCGGGCCGCCTGGATGGGCAAGACCGGTGAGAAATTCACCGCAGGTGAGGGATCGATGGCCAAACTCAAGGCTGGTCGGGTCGCGGTGTGGGCCACCGAGCGAGCCATGCAAATCCTCGGCGGTGCTGGCTACAGCCGGGACTACCCGGTGGAGCGGATGCACCGCGACGCCAAGGTCTACGACATCTTCGAAGGCACCGAGCAAATCCAACAACTCGCCATCGCCCGCGCCATTTCCGGAATGCACATACGCTAGGCACACTCGTTGACGTGAGCAAGCCGGAGATGACCGCGGACGATGTCTGCGGATTCTTGACCCTGATGGACGTTCTCGGCATTCGCATCTGGCTGGATGGCGGCTGGGCGGGGGACGCCTGCCTCGGCTCCCAGATGAGACCTCACGGTGACCTCGACATCGTTATCGAAGAGTGTGACGTGTCGAGGGCTGTTGCCGCCCTGCGCGACCGCGGGTACACCCTAGTCCCGCGTGACGACACTCGCAGCTGGAACTTCGTCCTTGGCGACGAGGCCGGACATGAGATCGACTTCCACGTCATCGCGTTCGACGACACCGGAGCTGGCGTTTACGGGCCGCCGAAGAACGGAGAGTGCTATCCCGCAGAGGCATTGACCGGAACCGGCACCATTAACGGCCGCCCCGTGGCGTGTATCACACCGAAGTGGCTGATCCCGTTCCACACCGGCTACGACGTCGACGCGACCGATTGGGCCGACGTCTCGGCGCTGTGCGAGCAATTTGGCATCCCGATCCCTGACGAGTACCTCCCGTTCCGGTAGCCCACCCGATCGCAGTGAGACGGCCTCCCGCAAATGCGACAACCGTGCTCATCGCCGTCGTGGGTAGGGAAGCGGTGGGATCTTCACTTGCATCCCCGATCAGCACCACGGCATGGATAGCGGTTCCCGCGACACGCCGACTCATGATCACCGAATTCTCGGCACGATCAAGCCGACACTCCCGACGCGGCGGGGTGTTGATCGCGAGTTGGGGAACTACCTGCAACAGGATATGAGGACGAAGGGAGAACCTCGCGCAATGAGGGGAAGCTGGGACGGTCGGTGGCTAATGATCACCATGCTGCTAGCGCTGGCGCTCTTCGGCGTGGTCACCACCCTGCTGCTATCGCTTGATCCGACAACCTCGAAGTCTGACGCCATTCGGACAGGTGGGCTGGTGTCGGCAGCGGTCATCGCCCTGTACGCCCTGTGGCTCAACGACCGCCGGCGAAAGGTGGAGGAGTCTCGCCACGAGCTAGAGCGGCGTAGCAATGAGCAGGATCGGGAGCGTGTGGCCGACGAGCGGTTCGCCCGTGCAGTCGAGCTTCTCGGGCACGAAGCCGACCAGGTCCGGGTCGGTGCGGTGCATGCGTTGGCGGGTCTGGCACGGAGCCGGCCGTCCTACGCCCAGACGGCGCTCGACGTGGTCTGCTCATACCTGCGCCGCCCCTTTGACCATCTGGATTACGTACAAGACCGAACGGGTGAACGTCCCCAGTGGGAACCGGTAGACGAGCAGGACGCCGACCGGGAAAGGCAAGTCCGGCTGGCGGCGCAGCGTGTGATCGGTGAGCTGCTGCCCGACCGCAACCAGGAACGTGGCACGCTCCCCAATCTAGATCTCACCGGCGCGCTGCTGGACTACATCGACCTGTCCGGCAAGGCCATCGGCCAGCTCGTGCTGCGTGATGCGCAGCTGTACGGCACCACCCGGTTCACTGCGAGTGAGATCAACGGCGATGCATGGCTGACCCGCGTCGTGTCGTACGGCAGGCTGGAATGCGACCACGCGGTGTTTCGCGGTCGGAGCAACTTCCCCCACCTGACCGCACATGACTGGGTCTCGTTCGAGGGCGCCCACTTCCAGCAAGGAGCCGTCTTCTTGTCCTCAGAGTTCCACGGACCGGTGAGCTTGGCGGACAGCATGTTCGACAAGTCCGTGGACCTGCGACGCACCGTGTTCCACAGCGACCTCAACCTCCGTTGCCAGCTGCCTTATCCTGTTCGTCCCGGTACCGGAGGGATGACGGTGAACACCAGCCGCAAGGTTCTCCTCCCCGACGGCTGGACGGTGCACAACGACGGGCGGATCGGTCGAACCGGGATCGATGGCCCTGAAACTCGCTCATGAGCGGTGACCTCTCCGCTTCGACCGCCGTCATCCCACAGATGTAGAAACCTCCGGTGCTGCATCATCTAATCTAGCGGGAGTGCATGGCCTGGGGTACGTGGAAGATGGCCGGTGGAGATGATGACAGCGTCCCGGGCGTTGGGGAATCCTGGACAAGCATGCGAGGTTTCTCTCGAGCAAGATGTACGCAAAGCTACTGTCCCGAGAGGAGGATGCGGACAATGCGAGAATTCGGACAACCGCGATACATCGCTAGGCGAAAGCTAAACCCAGGCTCGCGCTGGTCGGCTGGCACGGCACCGGTCGTGGCGACGAGATTACCCGGGTCACCGCATCCTCCCAGTTTGCCCTGAAGGACAAGTAGCTTATTATGCCTTTCCGCGGGGTTTGGGATTTGATGTATGCCTGGTCTTCGTCGCCACGCCCCGTGCCCTCGTCGCTGCGGTATGGGCATCAGGCAGTCACTTCCGCCGAAGCTCCACACCGCAGCCCACACCTATTCTGGCGCGTACCTGGCCGCAGAGACATGTTGATGGGTCTGCGCCAGCTTCGCCCGTCGACGGGCTCGCAGTCCCCTCCTCGCCGCACCTAACGATCGGCGCAATCTCCGTAGCGCTGCAATCTGAGTGGCTAGGTGAAGCTGGTAACGCCACAATGAGTAATGCCCACGGCGTCGCCACAACGAATAGGCGAATTGGGTCGCCTGCTGATCGATATAGCGCGGAACATTTTCGAACCACTTGGTACTGTTTAGCGCCTCGTGCTGCACGGTGAGTAATGCGCCCCGGCGATCTTCCTGATAGGCGTGGAGTGCTGACGTGAGGTCATCGTAGGCCTCCAACTTCCCGGCAAGTGCAATCGCATCCGCAATCGCCAGTTTGGTGCCTGAGCCAATCGCGAAATGTGTGGTATGTGCGGCGTCACCCATGAGTACCACGTTGTTACAGTACCAGTTATTGTTGCTGATGCGCCTGAAGTTGAGCCACGGTGCTTTGTCGACGCCCCGAGCCTGGTTAATCAACGAATGGTTATCCAGGTAACGTTCGAAGACCTCGCTCAACAACTTCACGCTCTGATCGGATTCGAGTTCGTCGAAGCCAAGACCCGCCCAAGTCTCCGGCGAGCACTCGACGATCAGGGTGCTGGTTTCCGCGTCGAAGGGATAAGCGTGAAACCATATCCAGCCGGCAGCCGTCTCTTCGAATGCGAAGGTGAAGGAGTCAAAGACCTGGTGCGTGCCAAGCCAGATGTACTTGTTGCGGCCGACCTCAACATCGGTCTGGAAGTGGCCGGAATGTAAGGCCCGCATCGAGCTGTTTACACCGTCGCAAGCGATGATCAGATCTGCTTCCGGAAATTCGGACAGGTCCTTGACTTCGCGTTCAAATTGGACATCGACACCGAGCCCCCTCGCACGGTCAACCAGGATGTCGAGCAACCGCTTGCGACCGAGGCTGTAACCGTATCCACCGAGATAGGCCGTGTGCTCACCCCGGACGTGTACTTCCTGACCGCCCCAAAGGACCGAAACTTTGTGTATCTCTCGGGCACTAACGGGGTCGTTGCTATAGAGCTTGTCGAGGAGATCATCCCAGAATACAACACCCCAGCCGTATGTCACTCCAGCCGGATTGCGTTCAATAACGGTGATATCGTGACCTCTGTTGCGGAGCTTAGCCAAGACGGCGAAGTACAGGCCCGCAGGTCCACCTCCGACACAGACGATGTTCATTCCTGACTCCCCCAACCGCTGTGACCGTCCTCAGCTTAGGACAGTCAGGTCGGACCCCTTCGCTGGAGACACGCTCTGATGGATCTCAGCGAGCCTCACCCGTCGACGGGCCCGAAGCCCGTGTCTGACGGCACTGATCGACCGCCGCAACTTCCGCAGCGTCGCAATCTGAGTGGCCAGGTGAAGCTGATAACGCCATAATGGATAATGCCCGCGGCGTTTCCATAACGAATAGGCGAACTGGGTGATCGGCTGGTCAATGTAGCTCGGGACATTCTCGAACCATTCGGTGCTACTCTTGGCCGCGCGCTGTAGATCGGCTATCGCCGCCTGGCGCTTGCCTGCATAATCCTTGAGGGCCACCTGAAGGTCATCGTGGGCGTCCAGGCTCTCGGCGAGCGCGATCGCATCCTGCATCGCAAGCGTGGTACCCGATCCGATCGAGAAATGCGTGGTGTGCGCCGCGTCGCCCATGAGGACAACATTGCCATGATACCAGACTGTGTTGGTAATACGTGTGAAGTTGAGCCATGGAATCTTACCGAGATCGCGCATCGGGTTCATGAGTGAGTGACCGTCGAGGTGGCGCGCAAAGATGGCTTCCAGCAGCTTGATGCTCTCATCGGGCCCGAGTTCATCGAAGCCGAGTCCCTTCCAGGTCTCCGGCGAGCACTCGACGATGAAGGTAGTCGTGTCGGCATTGAAAGGATATGAGTAGAACCAGATCCAGCCGGCCGCCGTCTCTTCGAATGCGAACATGAAGGAATCAAAAATCCGGTGAGTGCCAAGCCAGACGTACTTGTTTCGGCTCACGTCGGCACAGGCCTGGAAGTGATCGCCGTGGAGCTTACGCACGCGGCTGTTCGCGCCGTCACTGGCAATGATCAAGTCAGCGTCAGCGAGTTCGGACAGATCTTTGACCTCGCACTGGAACCGGACATCGACGCCGAGCGCCAGCGCTCGTTGAGCCAAAATATCGAGTAGATACTTGCGACCGATGGCGAACCCATATCCGCCGAGGTGAGCCCGCTGTGTGCCGACATGCACTTCCTGGTTGCCCCAGGAGGCGGGACTGTCGAATATTTTTTGCGCACTCTCTGGATCGTTATGGTAGAGAGCATCGAGTAGGCCATCAGAAAATGTGACACCCCAACCGTAGGTTACCCCGGCCAGGTTGCGCTCAATAACGGTGATATCATGACCTGGATTGCGCAACTTCGCGGAAATGGCGAAATAGAGGCCCGCAGGTCCGCCGCCAACACACACGATTTTCATACCTTCTCTTCCGCCTCCCTGATTGACGGCGAGCGACTGCGTTTGCTACCGCGAGGACACCCCCGTGCCGCGCCAACGGGAGCCACGGCGAAGCAGGCTTTGCACCTCGTCGAACAACCGGCGGCCGGCCGCGGAGTGCCAGACCAGGTCGTAAGCGGTCCGAAGGGCCGCAGGTCTGATCATCTCGACCGCGGGAGGGTAGCGAAACGCGGTGCCCCCGAAGGTCAGCTTGGGCTGGTCGGCGGTCGGCAACGTGTCAGTGCTGTGGTCCTGGCCGTCCAGTAGCGCATCCAGGGTTTTCGGACGTAACCCACCGAAGTCAAACCAGCGGTACCCCTGTCCCTTGGCCCACTTGATCATTTCCCATCGGATCGCGGCCGGCACGGACAGCCGCGCCGCCTCACCGGAGCGATCGAACCCGGACAGCCGACCTCGAACCATGTCGCCGCATCCGGTCATCAAATCGGCTGCGACCGGCGTGCCGTTCACCTCGCCGACGTACAGCACGACATGCCCGGTGGCGGCCAGCTCACGGTACAGCGCCGTCATATAGTCGAGCGGCAACGGCTTGTAGCCCTGGTGTTGCGCCGAACTAGCCATCAGCTCGGCAAGCAGTGGGATGTCCCGCTCGTCCCCGGCCCTGACCGTGACACCACGGGATTCCCACCGGTTCGTCCATGACTTGAGCCGTTTACCGAACCTGCTGCGGATCTCCGCCAGGTCGGTTGTTAGGTCGATCCGGATTGAACCCTGCGGCGCAATACCGGCCGACGATGGGCGAAACCCGCGCCGGAGCAACTCCCTGCTGGTGTCGTGGTCGCCTTCGGGCGGTTGGATAAACAGGATCCGCAGCCGCCGCCGGCCCAGCGCAACCAGGGCGTCGATGAGTGCGCGGCGGACGTCATCGGCAGCCGGGGCGCCGGGCGCCACGAGTGGGCCGTAAGGGAGGTAACCCACCTGGCCCAGCAGGGGCACCCGCCGGGTCAAGATCTGTGCTCCACCGACCAGCTCACCGGCGCGGTAGGCCAGCAGGTAAAGCGGGGTGAAGCCGACCCGTCCACGCAATCCCGCCCACACGGAGAACTGTGTGACGTCCGTGCCCGGTGCGCGGTCCACCAGCAGGTCCCACGCACGCAGTGCTTCGGCACCAGGATCTTCGCGCGCTACGACCTCGACGTCCCCACTGGGGCTGACGTCGGGAGTGGTCCACATGCCGGCTTGATCCTGTGGCATCACACCGGTCATTATGCCGAGGCCGGGCCGCCACCCGAGTCCTGTCACCTCACCCACCCCCAGATCGTTCACCCCTGCGTGCAGATCGGACCGATCACCCTGGTTCTCTTGTCGCGAACGCAGGGTCTCCCGTTACTTCAGTCCCCCATCAAGCGATCACGGGACCCGGCAAGCTGCGACGCCGTCGTGTCTGCATTCAGCGGGCTCAGCGGGGTAAAGGGGGTGCGGATGACCCCGCTGAGCCTGCTGAAGGCGGGAGAAGGGGTCAGTAGGTGATAGCTAGGGCGGGGTTGGTGAGGAGGGCGCCGACGTCGGCGAGGAATTGGGAGGCTTGTTGGCCGTCGACTACGCGGTGGTCGACGGCCAGCGCGAGCTGGCAGACCTTGCGGGGCACCACAGCGGCGCCCACGACCCACGGCATGTCCCGGATCGCCCCGAAGGCAAGGATCGCCGACTCGCCAGGGTTGAGGATCGGGGTCCCGGTGTCCACCCCGAAGACCCCGACATTGGTGATGGTGATCGTGCCGCCGAGCATGTCGCCCGGGGCAGTGCGTCCCTCCCGTGCAGCTGTCGCCAGCTCGTCCAGCGCGATGGCAAGGTCGCGTAGCGACATCCGATCGGCATTGCGGATCTTGGGTACCACCAGCCCGCGTGGGGTGGCCGCGGCGATCCCGAGGTGCACGTAGTCGAAGTAGACGATCTCGCCTGCTGCTTCGTCCCAGCTGGCGTTGACCTCCGGGGTGCGCCGCGCCGCTAGGCACATCGCTCGAGCGGCGAACACCAGCGGGGTGAGCTTCACGTCCCGGAACTGCGGTTGGCCCTTGAGCTGGGCCCGCAGCTCCATCATCGGCGTGACGTCGACGGTGAGGAACACTGTGACGTGCGGCGAGGTGAACGCCGAGGACACCACCGCCTCCGCGGTGGCCTTGCGCACGCCGCGGACCGGCACTCGGCGCTGCCGTCCAGTGACGGACCCAGCACCGTTACCAACAGGCTCCGCGGCGCGCTGCACGTCCTCCCGGGTGATCACCCCACCGGGTCCTGAGCCGAGCACTGTCCGAAGGTCAATCCCCAGCTCCTTGGCCAGTTTGCGCACCGGTGGCTTGGCCAGCGGGACGAGTCCTCGAGCGGTAGTGACTGTAGCCGGAGCCGAGACAGTCTTGCGCGGCCGGCGAGTGACGGTCGCGGCCCGCGGGCCGTAACCGACCATGGTGGCGATCCGCGCGCCAGGCTCCTCGCGGATCGTGTCCGCCGGGGTGGGTTCCGACGAGGCCATGGTGTCAATCGGGCTAGCGCCGCTGGGACTGGGTTCGATCGCGATCAGGGGGGCTCCTACCGCCACAGTGGCGCCAGGTTCGGCGAACAGCTCGCTGACCACTCCGGCGTAGGGACTGGGTAGCTCGACAACCGCCTTGGCCGTCTCAATCTCGACGATGATCTGATTGACGGTGACAGTGTCCCCGCGTGCGACGTGCCAGCGCAGGATCTCCGCCTCAGTGAGTCCTTCCCCGACATCGGGCAGCGCAAAGATACGAGCCATCGTGGTCAGTACGCCAGCACGCGGTCGACGGCGTCGAGCACCCGGTCCAGGTCGGGCAGGTAGTCTTCCTCGCACTTCGCGGGCGGGTACGGGGTGTCGAACCCGGTCACCCGCAGCACCGGCGCCTCCAGCGAGTAGAAGCACTCCTGCGACACCCGGGTGGCCACTTCGCCGGTCAGCGAGACCTCGCCGGGCGCCTCGGACACGCAGATCAACCGTCCGGTGCGGCGCACCGAGTCGAACACCGGCGCAAGGTCCAGCGGGGACAGCGCACGCAAGTCGATCACCTCCAGGTGCTGGCCGCTCTGCTCGGCGACGGTCGCGGCGTCCAGCACGGTGCGGACCATCGGCCCGTAGGCCACTACCGTCGCCGTCGTACCGGAGCGCAGCACTTGCGAGCTGAACAGCGGCAGGGGCGCCACCGCGAGGTCCAGCGACGCTTTGTCCCAGTACCGCCGCTTGGGCTCAAAGAAGATCACCGGGTCGTCGCAGGCGATTGCCTGTTGGATCATCCAGTACGCGTCAACCGGGTTAGAGCACGCCACTACCTTGAGTCCCGGGGTGTGGGCGAAGTAGGACTCCGGGGACTCCGAATGATGCTCGACAGCACCGATACCGCCGCCGTGCGGGATGCGCACCACCACCGACATCCGTAGCTTGCCCTGCGAGCGGTAGTGCAGCTTGGCCAGCTGGGAAACGATCTGGTCGAAGCCGGGGAAGACGAACCCATCGAACTGGATCTCGCAGACCGGGCGGTAGCCTCGAACCGCGAGCCCGACCGCGGTGCCGATGATCCCGGACTCGCCCAGGGGGGTATCAAACACCCGCTGCTCGCCGAAGTCCTTCTGCAGACCATCGGTGATCCGGAAGACCCCGCCGAGCCGGCCAACGTCCTCGCCCATCACGATGACCTTGGGGTCGGCCTCCATTGCGGCCCGTAAGCCCTGGTTGAGGCCCTTAGCCAGAGTGATCGTCTGCGGCGCGCCAGTGACCGCCATCAGTGCGCACCCCCGGCATCGGCGAACGACGCGTGGTAAGCCAGGTAGTCCTCACGGGCCGCCTCGAGCTGAGGCGACGGTTCGGCGTAGACCTTCGAGAAGATCCGCTCCGGGCCGGGGGCGGGCATCGAAGTACAGTAGTTCCGCAGCCGGATCGCCAGCTCGTCGGCCTCGGCGGCGAGGCCGTCGAAGAATTCCGGTTCCGCCAGCCCCTGCCGCACCAGGTGAACCCGAACCCGTTCAAGAGGGTCCTTGAGCTTCCATTCCTCCAACTCGTCGGCGAGCCGGTAGCGGGTTGGGTCGTCGGAGGTGGTGTGCGCGTCCATCCGGTAGGTGCACGCCTCGATCAGCACCGGGCCGTTGCCGGTGCGGCATTCCCGCAAGGCCCAGCGGGTGACGGCCAGGGTGGCCAGCACGTCGTTGCCATCCACCCGGATCCCGGGAAAGCCATAGCCCCGAGCCCGGCGATACAGCGGCACCCGGGTCTGACGGTCCAGCGATGCTGAAATTGCCCACTGGTTGTTCTGGCAGAAGAACACCACCGGTGCGTCATAGACGGCGGCCCAGACAAAACTCTCATGCACGTCGCCCTGGGAGGTGGCACCGTCGCCGAAGAAGCAGATCGTGGCCTCACCGGTCTCGACGTCACCGACCTTCCCGTCCAATCGCTGCCCCATCGCATAGCCGGTGGCATGCAAGCATTGACTACCGACCACGATGGTGTACAGCTGAAGCCCGGTGCTGATCGGATCCCACGAACCCTGGTCGGTGCCGCGGAAAATGCCGAACACCTCGGTGGGATCCACCCCCCGGCACCACGCGACACCGTGCTCGCGGTAGGACGGGAACGCCATGTCCTGCGAGGCCATCGCACGACCGGCACCGATCTGCGCGGCCTCCTGGCCTAGCAGCGGGGCCCAGAGACCGAGCTCGCCCTGCCGCTGTAAGGCTTTGGCCTCCCGATCGGCCCGGCGGACGAGCACCATGTCGCGGTACAGCGACTGGATCTCCACCGGCGAGATTTCCAGGTGAAACTGTGGATGCGAAACCCGTTGCCCCTCGGGAGTGAGCAGCTGGGCCAGATCCTCACCCTCGCTGGTGGCACGCAGCCCGGCGATCACCTGCTCCGGGGTGTGCTGACCATCGACGTCCATCGCAGCGCCGATTGTGGGGCCGGCCGTGCGACCCCCAACCAACAGGCCCCCCACGGGTGGCCTAGCAGCAGGGGTGGAGCGTGACGATGCGCGATTTCGGGACGGCATGTGGTATCTCCTTGGTGTTACGCCCCGCTCCATTTATGACGAATGCGGTGGCACCCCCGCCCGGTGTGGCTCCGGGATGTCGATCCCTGCCAGGAGTCGACCCCGACAAATCACTCCACCCGCATCCTCGCACGAGCAACGGCGATCGTCACACCGTACGGGCCTAGTGGGCGGACTGCGCCCCGTCCTGGCACCGCCTCGGCAGGAATGCCCCAGGGCTGGCCCCGAACAGGCTGTCCAGCGCCTCCTTTGCCCGGTACAGGTCAGCGTTGATCTCCTCGTGCAACCTGGACAGTTGATGCAGCTCATGTGCACTCGACCGCTCCCGCTGCTGCGCGGTGTCAGTCGCGGCAGCTATTAGCCGATCCGCCTCGGTGCGGGCATGTGTCAGCAGCTGCTCAGCCTCGACGCGGGCCACCCTGCACACCTCGTCGGCGTCTGCTCGGGCTGCTTTGAACAGCTCCTCCGCCTCGTGAGCGACCGCCTTGCGGATCTGGTCGGCCTCAGCCCGCGCCTGCATCCAGACCTGCTCAGATTCGCGCTCCAGCTCCTGGTGAGCGTTGTCGAGTTCAGCGGAACGCCGCTGTAGCTCGCTGTCCTGCTCGGCGACCCGCCGGTTGGCCTCGGCGCGCCAGGCGGCGATCTGCTGCTCGGTCTGCCGTCGTTGCTCGGCGGCCTCCGTCCGAGCCTGCTCGATGAGCGCCGCCGCCGCTGCCTCAGCCTGACTGCGAACCTCCCGAGCCTCGTCCTGGGCCAACTTAAGAATCTTCTCTACCCGCGCGCCGAAGTTGGAGTCGCCTAGCGGCTCCCCGCCGGACGCCGCGCGGGCTTCATTCAGCTCCTCCAGGATCGTGGCCCGTTGGGTAGCCGCCAGAAGTGCCTTTTCCGCGGCGGCCAGTTCGGAACTGAGAAACCGTAACCGCTCGTCCACCTGCCGCTTGCCGTAACCGCGCAGCACGACATCGAATGCGGCGTCCGCCAAGTTTTGGCGATTCAAGCGGTTCATCGCTACCTCCCCGACGCAGGGGAGGCATTTTTACACTTGATCGATAATGCCGGTCAGCAGGTCTGGAGCTTCCAATCGCCTCCCAGGCCCCGACCTCGGCACGGCTATCCTCGCCGGAGCGACCGCAGGGGGCCGACCCACAGGAGGCCAACGGTGAGCTATCAGGGGCCGTCCTGGCAGGCAACCCAGCGCTTGCCCGCCGCGCATCGACCCGCGGCCCCGCGACCTGTCCCTCCTCGACGCCCTCCTCAAGGTCCTCAGCGGCGCTCGATTCGACGTCGGCGGCGCCTAGGGCGCATCCTGGCAGCGATCCTCGGCGTCCTCGCGCTGGTGGTCATCGGGGTCGCCGGGTACGTCGATCGGTCGTTGCGGCGTTCCGATGCCCTAGCCGACTACCCCGGACGGGTCGCGGACACCCCAGGTACTAACTGGCTGATCGTCGGATCGGATAGCCGGGCCGGCCTGACCACCGACCAGGCGGCCCAGCTGACGACCGGCGACGAGGACGCGGCAGGCGGCGAGCGCACTGACACGATCATGTTGATGCACATTCCCGCGCTCACCAGCAATGCGCAGCCCACGCTGGTGAGCCTGCCGCGGGACTCCTCGGTCCCGGTCGTCCGCCACGGCCGGCTCAAGCTGAACACCACCTTTGCTCTGGGTGGCCCCACCCTCCTGGTGCAGACCGTGGAGAGAGTCACCGGAGTACACATCGATCACTACGCCGAGATCGGCTTTGGCGGTTTCGCCGACCTCGTTGACGACGTCGGCGGCGTGCAGCTGTGCCCCACCGAGCCAATTTCCGATCCGCTGGCCGGACTGGACATCCCGGCCGGCTGCCAGGTACTAGACGGGCCGCAGGCGCTGGGGTATGTGCGGACCCGGCAGTCGCCCCGCGGTGACCTGGACCGGGTGGTGCGCCAGCGGGAGTTCCTCGGTGCGCTGATCAGCCAGGCCAGCAGCCCGGCGGTGCTGCTCAATCCGTTCCGCGCCGGCTCGCTCGCCGCTGATGCCCCGGACGTGGTCACCGTCGGCACTGGCGACCATGTCTGGCACCTGGCCAGGCTCGGTTGGGCGATGCGCTCACTGGCTGGCGGCGACGCGGTGACCATGACGGTGCCGATCGCCGGCTTCGGTCCGGTCAGCGACGGCTCCTCCGGCGTGCTGTGGGACCGCAAGCAAGCCACCCGGCTGTTCGACGCGCTGGCCCAGGACCGGCCCGTGCCTGGCTAGCGCGGCGCGCGGCCCATCGTGAAGAACTCGTCGTTGGGTCACAGCGCCATCAGGTGCGCGAGCCGGTTGGACATCGCGAACAGCGCGGTGATCGCCCCGACCTGGCTCATAGTTGCAGACGCTACTGGGTGGCCGGCGCAATGACCGTGAGTCCGATGCCCTCGGCTTCGGCAGCGAGCCGGTGATCATAGGTCACGAATATCAGCTCAGCGGGCTCGAGCTCCGTTGCCGAGGCGAGGTGGATAGCGTCCAGTGCTCTGATCATCGGAGAGGCGAGGCCGCCTGCCCGGTCGAGGATAGCGTCGTCGATGGCAATCTGGGCGATCGAGCCGAGCACCTCGGTCGCCCCAACCAACTCCGCGTCAAAAGCCACAGGATCGATCAGCGCACCGGAGTCGGTGTGGTTATTGCGCCGAACGGCCCGCAGCACCTCCGCGCGAGCCAGTGCGGAAGTCACCAACAGTGCGTCGGCGCGCTGGTCGATCCAGGCTTGCAGGGCATCTGAGCAGTCCTCCGTTCGAACAAGCTTGACTAACGCCGACGAGTCGAGGTAGATCACCGGTCGTCCGCGCGGCGCTGCTCATCGAGGGTGTGGCTCAGCGGTGCGGTGTCGTCGCGGCGTGGCAGCGGGCGGTGACCGGCGAGTCCGCCGGGGCGCCCATGGCGCAGTCGCCCCTGCGCGCGGAGTTCCTCGGCCCGTTGCTCGGACGGTGTTGCCGGGACCAGCCACCCGACCAGGCGTCCACTGTTGGTCACGCGTCCGATCGCCCCGGCGCTAGCGAGTTCGGAGATTACGCTGCCTGCGTTGCGGAGCTCGCGGATCCTGACCTCCCGTTCGGGTCGGCGGGGAGTCGGCACGCGGGGTAGCTCGCCGGCCGTGTTGGCGCCTTCGTCGGTCATGTCAGTCATCGTAGCTGCGCGTCTGTCACTTGGGTTCCTCTGTCAGTCGAGGGCGGCCCGCTGTACCCGATCGACGGGCGCGGTTATGCGAGCCACTCCCGCAGTGCCTGGAGTGAGATCTAGATCGACCTAGGTCTTGACATTCCGTAAAGGTCGGGCGCTCCTGATGCCGAACCGGTTACGCAGCGAGTCCAGCTTCCAGATCCGGCGCCGAGCGCGGCGGTCCAGGTGATCACCAGGTCCCGGGCGATCGGGTCGTTACGGATCCGGGTCGGGGCCAGACGGTCGGCGGTGTCCAGGTGCCGGATCGCCTCGGCATCGCGGTGCGCTTCGTCCTGCACCCGTGCCCAAGCCAGATCGAAATACAGGGCTGCGGATCTCTCGTGGCTGTTCAGAGCGGCGCCAGACCCGCCACCACGTCCAGGCTCAACCCGCGACAGCGGCGGATCATCCGAGCGCGCGCACCGATCGCGCTGTGGTTTAGATCGACGCTAGTTGTTCACGCTACGTGAATTCCCGGTGCCAACACCGAAGCGGTTACGTAAGCTATCCACTCCCACACCCGACGCCGCGCCCGGCGGTCGAGGTCGAGGTCGAGGTCGAGTCGAGTCGAGTCGAGTCGAGTCGAGTCGAGTCGAGTCGAGTCGAGTCGAGTCGAGGAGAACCTCGCGGGCAACCGGCACGTTGCGGATGCCCTGCGGCGCGATCCGGTCGGCGGTGTCCAGATGTCGTAGCGCCTGGGCGTCGCGCGCCCCTTCGGCTTGCGCGTAGCCTCGGGCCAAGTTGAAGTGCAGCACGCAACGTCGGTTCGGAGAGCCTAGCGTGTCGAGCAGGCGAGGCACGTCGTCGCTAATCCTCTCGGCAGCGGCCGCACCGCGACCGAGCTCGACGTCGACTTCCAGCCCCCATGCGGCCACGTGTGCGGGACCAAAATGCATGTGAAGTGAGTTGCGTTCCCCGGTGGCGTTGGCCAGGTCGGCAGCTCGCGCATGTGGGCATCCGCGTCGCCGTCACGACCTTCTTGCTGGGCGTCGTGCCAGGCGCTGGTCAGGTGCAACACGCCAGCAGCCTCGGCAGCGCCTGTGTCGGCCGCGGTGGGATTGGCTACTGGCGTGACCGCGGCCAGTGCCTCGTCGAGGACGGCGGTGACTCGGCGGCGAGCACCGATCCCAGTCAGCCCGAGGGCACGCTGTGCAGCTAGCTGTGCGGTGAGCGCGGGGTCACCGAGAGCGCTGGCGGCGTCGTAGCCGCGCCGCGCCGTTTGTATGGCCAGCTCGGGGCGACCGAGGTGGCGCGCCGTGGCTGTTCCGACCATGCAAGCCTCCGCAAGGGCCGCTAGCGCCGTTCTGCGGCTGTCGGTGTCGCCCGTAGCGGCGGGGACACATGCAGCTCGGTGAGCAGGGTGCCCAGGCCCCGTACGGCCAGCGAGAAGCGCGCCTCGTCGAGGTAGGCGTGGGCTTGCGCGACCCCTGCGGCGAGCTCATCGACAGGCCGCGCCGGCAGGTCCGCCGGATCATCCAACGTGTACTCATAGACAGCGAGCGCGATACCTGGCAGGGCAGCCCCGGCGTCGGCGGTGTCCCGATCCGCCGGTAGGTACGGCTGGCCGGTCAGGTCCGCCACCGAGCAGCCCAACGCAGGAGCCAGGTCGTCGAGCAGACCGCGCCGATTGAACCCGCGCTGTCCGCGCTCCAACATCGACAGGTATCCCTTAGTGATCCCGGCCAGCCCGGCGACCACGTCCAGGCTCAACCCGCGGCGACGCCGGATCATGCGCGCCCGCGCGCCAATAGACCGCGCCTCGTCAGCGTCCACGACAGCTTTCTCCTCGCCAGCTCCCCGCCGAAGCCCCGGGACCGTCGCCCCGGGGCGGGTACACCTCGGCGAGGAGGTTTCTCCAGGCTAGCGCCGGGCCGAGTGAGATCCCCGCCCCGGCCCCGCACGTAGGATCTGGGACCGGGCGGGGACCCCGCCGCGTTCGCTCGGCGACCGTCAGGCCCACATGGTCCTCCAGCCGCGGCGAGTTCTCCAGCTCCGGCGGCCGGATCGACTGCAGGTGCAGATACCCCGTCTCGACCAGCGCGTCCAGCGCGACGGCGACGCCGGTTGCCCCGTGCCAGATCCGCTCGCCGTCGTCGAAGAAGAAACCGTCAAGCCGGGTGCTCCGCGCCTGGTGCACGCGCTCCAGCAGCAGCTCAATTTGGCTGCCGACGTCCAGGCTCTCCGGGTCGTTCATCCTAGCCACTCTGTCAGCAGGTCGCGCAGCACGCTGGCCGCGTCCTCATCGAGCCTGAGCACACAGGCACCGGTGGCGTGCGGATCGAGCACGATGTCTCCGCCGCGCTGAGAGACCACTAGGTTGGTGAAACCCCTGCAGCCGCCGTGCAGCGAGCAGGTAGTGGGGATCACCCTACGATTGCCGGTCGCCTGCGCCGCTGGTGCGTCGTTGGTCCCGTTGGTCATGGTTGACGACCGTGACGGGAGATCGACGCTAGTTGTCTCCACTTTGGAGACGCTGTGCGCCGACGCCGAAACGGTTACGCAAGCTATCCAGCTCCCACACCCGGCGCCGCGTCCGGCGGTCTAAATCAGCCAGTACTGACCGAGCAACCGGATCGTTGCGGATCAACACCGGGGCGATGCGGTCGGCGCGGTCCAGGTGGCGGATCGCTTCGGCGTCCCGAGTACCTTGGGCCTGCGAGAGAGCGCGTGCGAAGTCGAAATGCAAAGTTGCTACTCGGTTTGCGCTGCCCAGTGCATCCACATTGATGGGGTGTGCGGTTACCCGGTCATAGGCCGCCGGCCCGTCCTCCAGCTCTGCACCGATAGCGACTGACCAGACTGCCACGTTTGTGGGCCCAAAATGCAGCCGCATCGTGTTGCGCTCACCGGTACGGCAAGCGATCGTCTCCGCCTCGGCGAGGTGATCACGTGCATCCGCAGTACGATGCGCCCGCGCATTATTCAATGCCGCGGACAGGTGCAACATGCCGTAGGCTTCCGCAGTCGACGGATCCGGCGCGGTGGGGTCCGCTTGCCCGGCCAGCATATCAATACTAGTGGTGAGCAGCTGCGCCGCTCGGTCGCGCGCACCCTGTCTCATCAACGCGATAGCCCGATATTGTGCGGCGAATCCGATCAGGGCAGGCTCGCCGAGCCTCTGGGCTGCGTCGTATCCGCGCCGCCCAGCCAGCACCGCGGTGGCGGGCCGCCCTACGTTCTTTGCCGTGCCGAAGGCAACGCGGCAGGCTTCCACCAGCGTGGCTAACGCCGCCCGGCGGGTTTCGGTGTTGCCTGTAACGACGTGCACGTGTAATTCGGTCAGCAGCATTCCGAGCCCTCGCCCGGACAATGCGTAGCGCGTCTGGTCGCAGTGATCGTTAGCCCGATCGATCAGCCGCGCGAGTTGCTCGATCGGGCGAGCAGGCACATCGGGTACGTCATCGAGGGTGATGTCGCTCAACGCCATGCTGATCTCTGGCATGGCAGCTGAGGCGTCAGCGCTCGCTCGGTCTGGCGCCAGGTACGGCTGACCGGTCAGGTCGGCCATCGAGCAGCTCAGCGCCCCGGCCAAGTCCTCGATCAGGCCGCGCCGATTGAACCCGCGCTGTCCGCGTTCCAGCGCGGACAGGTAGGGCTTGCTGATTCCGGCCAGTCCGGCAACCACGTCCAAACTCAACCCGCGGCGACGCCGGATCATGCGCGCCCGCGCGCCAATAGACTGCGCCTCATCGACGTCCGTCACGGACCCCTCTCCTCGCCGGCCCCCCGCCGCTGCCCCGGGACCGTCGCCCCGGGGCAGTGCACCTCGGCGAGGAGGTGTCTCCAGGCTAGCGCCGGGCCAAGTTAGATCCCCGCCCCAGCCCCGCGCGCCGGGTGGCGGGCGAAGTCCACACGCGACAGCGTAAATGATCTCCGTCGGTCCGCAGCTAGTCCGCAAGGTGTCCGCAAACGGCCAACGGAGGCCAACGCTGCCAAACGGTTAAGCCCGCAGGCTAGAGGGGTCGCCAAGGCCATCGGCGCCGGTAGCGGAAGTGCACCTAGCAATGATCGATGAAGTGCGGATGCCCTACCGGACAAGTACCTGAGTAGTGGTCAAAGCCCCAATCAAAAGTGGGCTTGAGGTCCCAGTGCTCACCGCAGAACGAGCGGTCGCAGTGGTGGCAGTAGAACGGCACCCAGGTCCGGTCCAGTGCGTGTAGCGCGGCCGCGTCAACGGCGCGGACCGCGCCAACCGTTGCGGCGAGGTTGGATACCCGGGTGGAGAAACTCGTGTACGGCAGGAAACCGGTGATCCGGATCATGCCCTGCGCCTCGGGAAAGATCCGGTAGATGATGTCCTGCTCCTCGTCGATGTACAGCTGCCCTCGTCGGATCACCTCCACGATCGCCGCCGCGCGCCGGCAATCCTCGTGCTGACACGGAAACGCGACCCGCAGCCGTACCGGATCGTCCACTGGACCAGTGTCGCAGTCCCTTACGGTTGGCGGGCCGAGAAAGGCGATCAGTCTGCTGTTTGGCCACGGCTGGCTGCCGAGCTCGGCTGCTGTCGGGCTCGGCAGTACCGGGTCATCCGGTCGGTCGCGCGGCGGCGTGGACATCACGTGGGGCCCGCTGCCGTACCCATGGCCAGGTGATTAATGCCCAGGCCGCGGCGCCGAGGACCACTTCGGAAAGCAGGTACCACGGCCACGGACCCAGCACGTCCAGCAGCGACGTTGCCTGGGGTTTGGAATTGAGAAAGCCATAGTTGGTCCCGGCGACGTGGTTGAACACGAACATCACCACCCCCCAGCCGATCGTGACCAACACCGCGACCCGGTAGCTGCGCCAGTCCGGCCGCAGCCCCACCCCCCAAGTCAGGTAGACCGCCGCCCACAGCACAAGGCTGTGCATGCCGAAAAATGAGAGAAACTGTAGCGACGGGAAGTCCGGGCCGTTCAGCTCCGGGCTGACGAAGGCCTGCGCGGTGAGTGTCAGACCCCAGAAGTAGGTCAACGCGAACGCCGTCGAGGAGTGCGACCACAACGCCCACACGGTGGCCATCGCTGCCAGATCGCACAGTTGCAACGGCAGCGAATGTTTGAGCCCCACCTGCTCAGGCAACAGCCAGTAGACCTGCACCGGCACCAGGAAAGCGGCGAACACGACCGCCAAGGTCCAGCTCAATCGCCACTCGGTGGGGGTGCCGCGATGCCGCCGGCCAAGGACTACGAGCACGGCTGCGACCACGATGAGCACCACAATCACTACGGCGTGCGATAACCCGAAAGCCTCGAACTGGCGTGCTGCCAGCAGCAGATCCACATCCACCAAGCCTAGCGAGGCTCATCCCTCACTTGGTGTGTCCAGCGCCGGTGCATGCTGTGCGGGCTCCCATGCTCGCCTAGCGCGGCGGAGAACCGTTCGACGTCCATCACCGGACAGCGCGGCACGGTGCCTCTACATGGCAGAGGGTTTAGAGGTTGGCTAGGAGGGTCGGTAGCTCGGAGTCCGGCACGGGTGGGCCGAAGTGGTCTCCCCAGGCGGTGTCCGCCCCGGCGTTACGCCACCACTGCGCCTGCTCCGCAGTGTTCACATCGGGGACGATCACCGTGGCGCCAGCGCGGTGCATGAGCGGGATGGCCTGGCTCACAGCACGGGCAACTAGCGAGTCGGCCGCGGGTCGCTGGGCAACCAGCGCGACGGTGTCTGGTGCGATCTCGACGGCTCCCACCGGCAGTTCCTCCAGATAGCCCAGGTATCCGGCCAAGGCCGTGGTGGCGCCGAGCAGCACCACCTCGGCGCCTAGAGCCGCTAGCACACGCACGTTGTCCACCACGTCGCCGCGGCCACTCGCCAGGGCGAACAGCGGCACTCCCACTCGGAGTTGCTCGGCCCGCAGGCCGGCGGCGGACAGGGCGTTGTTCACCACCGCGACGAGATCGGGGTCCTGGCTCAGCTGTGCAGTGAGGTCGACTCGCAGCAGCGGTGCTCCGCTGCCGCGGAAATTTGACCTCTGGATCTGCTGCATGCAGCAGGACTGCTGCACCATCCAGCGCCCAAGGGGGCCCAGCAGCCCGGTGTACTGGGCCAACAAGAGGCACTTGGCATGGTTCATCACTATCCCGTCGGTACGGTCCCAGCGCAGTGATGCCTGGATCGCGACGATCCGCCCGCTGTCCAGCCGGCATACCGGCTGGTAGCGCAGCGTGATCTCGCCGTTCTCCCAGGCGCCCGAGATCTCCGCGGCCCACCGGTAACACTCCCGCTCCAGGACGTCAGCCTGGGCATCGTAGAGACTCCACTGCCCGCTACCACTGCGTTTAGCCCGGTGCAAGGTGGCGTCCGCAGCGCGGATCAGCTCAGCCGCCGAGACCCCACCAGCGCGCCAGTGCACCAAGCCGACGCCGGCCGAGATCGCGATCCCCTGATTGTCGAGGTAGATCGGCTCGCGGAGCCGACTGTTGATAGTCGAAGCGAACTGGCTGAGGTCCCGGCTGTCTATGCCATCCTTGATCAGGATTGCGAAATCGTCGGTGCCCATCCGTGCCACCATCGCCCGCTTACCGGTGACGAGTTCCTGTAGCCGCGCCGCAACCGAGCACAGCAGGAGCTCGCCGGCCTTCCGACCGATCCCGTCGTTGATCACCGAGAAGCTGTCTAGGTTTATCCGGCATACCGTCACCATGCTCGACGGATCAGCGCCCTCCAGCACATCCTGGAGGTGGGACATGAAGTAATGCTCGTTGGGTAGCCCGGTCAGCCTGTCGTGCAGTGCCTGCTCGGCGAGTACCTGTTGCAGCAGCTGTAGCTCGGTGATGTCCTCTGCGGTGATGATGTGATGGGTCGGCACCCCCTCGGGGTCGCGCAGCAGTGAACCCGCGAGGAAAGCCCAGGCGACCTCGCCGCTGTCGCCGGTCAGCTGGCCTCGGCACCGGAACTGGGTCGCCTTACCGCTGATGAGCCCACGGTAAGCCGCGCCCAGCGTGGGGTCATCCTCAGCATGCAACAGTTCCGGCAATGCGGCGCCGATGAGGTCTTCCGAGGCACGGCCGACGATGCCGGCGAATGCGCGGTTGACGGCGATCAGCGTGCCGTCGAGGTCGCTGATCGCGATCCCCACCGGCGCCTCGGAGAAGATCTGCCGGAACCGTGCTTCGCTGACCCGTAGTTCACGCTGAGCGTCCAGCTTTGCCCGGAGCAGAGCCTGCATGACCTGGTCTTGCTCGTCGAGGGTGCGCTGTCGACGTGCCTCGGCGTACCCGCCGGCCAATGCCCCCAGCACTCGCAAAACAGCAGCGTCGCGCCCGTCGACGTGTTGCAGCTCCGCCAGCCGCGGCAGGCCGTTGCCGAGGATCTCGATGCTGCGGCTGATGCTGCTCAACCCGATGAGATCGTGCGTGACCAGCTCGGCAGCCACCTCGATCGCCGCCTGCTCATCGACCTGTGTGGCCACCGCCGTCACCAGCCGGTTGATCAGCCGTGCCAGGAGCTGCTCAACCTCCTTCCCGGATATCGGCAGGTACGTGGTCCGGCTGACCACTGCAGCCCACTGCCGAGCCAGCTCGGCCACCGTCAGACCGGACTCGGCAGGGGGAACGACACTCACGATGTCACCGCTTGACAGCTACTCCGGCAAGAACCTGGTCCCGCTCCGGCGGGTCGCCGCCGTCGCCAGGCGAGTGGGGGCGCCAGTCGGCCACACTGACCAGACCGGGCTCCAGAAGCCCGAATCCGGTGAACATCTCGGCGATCTGCGCCTTACTGCGCGGGTGGATCGGATCCTTGCTCCCACGCATCACCTCGACCAGCGCTTTCATCTCAACTGCAGCGGAATCAGCGGTGAGATGGGACAACCCCAGATAGCTACCTGGGGCGAGCGCGTCGCGGAAGCGGCCGATCAGGCCAACCGGGTCCGCTTCGTCCGGGACGAAGTGGACTACGCACACCATGAGCAACCCCAGGGGCTGGTCCAGGTCGAGCAGCCGGCGGGTGGTCGGGGAGGTCAGGATGCTGTCCGGATCGCACAGATCAGCCTGCACGACGCCGGCGCGGTCATTGCCACGGAGAATGAGCTCGGAATGGGCGACGGCGACCAGATCGCGGTCGACATACACGACCCGGGCCTCGGGGTCGGCCTGTTGCGCGATCTCATGCACGTTGCCGACGGTCGGGATGCCCGATCCGAGGTCGAGGAATTGCCGCACCCCGGCGTCGATCAACTCCAGCACCACCCGCCGCAGGAAGGCACGGTTGAGCCGGGCGATGTCATGGCAGCCCGGGTGTACCGCGCTGACCTGGGCCGCCAGCCTCCGGTCGGCATCGAAGTTGTGACCCCCGCCCAGCAGATAGTCATACATCCGGGCGGCACTGGGCAGCGAGACATCCACCCCTTCCGGAACCCAGCTCATCACCTGGCCCACTGCTCGCCCTCCCGGTGCTTGAAACTGGTACATCGAACAATATCCGATGGGGTGAGACCCAGGTCGACCCGATCACCGTTCAGTGGTGAGCAGGGTGGCGGCAACACCGCCGAGCTGGACCGGCGGCTCTCCAATGCGATCTTGAAAAGACCGTGGCTGTCCGCCCGCACGTCACGACACCGCCACCTCAGTGGCAGCCGCGGTCAGGGCTGGTTAACTGGGATCGCCAGGTCAACCACGTTGCGGCCGAAAGGACCGATTAGCTCGGCCCTACCGGAGAACAAGACGATCCGGTAGAGCCCGTATTGGCCGCAACCTGCAGCGTGGCGAAGGCCATCTGATCGGCGACCGAGCCGCCACGCACCACGCTGTAGATGTCGAACCCGGCGGTGGGAGCGGCGTCGACGGTGAGCCTGCCGGTGGTAGCGAGCAGCCCGGCGTTGGCCGGCGACTGGATCACGATTTGGTCCGCCGTGGTGTCCACGTCGTAAAGCGTGGTGGCGGTGTTCGGGTCGGCGTCGTTATTCGTGTATGCCGCAGCGGTAATTCCGGTGGCCGGCGGGGCGGCTGGCGGGTTGCTCAGTTGGGTGTCGGCGACGGTCGCCGGCAGTGGCGTCGCAGCGAACGGTTGCCGCAGGTTCTGCCCGGTGTCGCTGACCACCCGCAGCGCGTTGGCGGCGGGGTTGAAGTCGACCCCGAAGTTCGTGCCCTCCAGGGCGATCGTCAGTCGTCCCACGCTGGTTGCCTGGCCGTTCGGCTCCAGGGTGTAGAGACCGCCCCGGTCACCAACGCCGTACAGCCTCCCGTCCTGTATGCGGTAATCGATGCCGACCAGCCGTGTGTCGCCGCCTTCGAGGCCGCGGATCGTGCCAGTTTCCCGGGGACTGGGGTTGTCCGAGGAGAACTGGACGAGCCTGTTGTCATCGGTTAGGCCGATGATGTCGAGGGAAGGCTGACCTTGGCCGCCGCCGCGTTCACCGGGGGGCTCAGCGGCGGGCGCACCGGGAGACTCAGCGGCAGGCTCACCAGGGGGCTCAGCGGCAGGCTCACCAGGGGGCTCAGCGGCAGGCTCACCAGGGGGCTCAGCGGCGGGCTCACCGGGGGGTCCCGGCTGGGCGCAGGCTACTGAAGCGGACAGCAAGAGCACGGCGCCGGTGAAAAATGTGACGAGACGGGCGTTCAACGACTTGCGCATGGTCATCCCCCTCGGACGGGTGGAGTGGGCCGCGGATGCGACCCCTGGGTACGTTCGCCACAGCCGGCCATCACGTTCGCCGAACGGATGAAGATCTTTTGGGTGGGCGCGGTCCGCGTCCGATCCGCCGGCCAGACGTGAGCGGGAAACCTACTCCAGTTGGGTGTTCCCCCGGCATCTGACCGCTGGGCTTGGGGCAGTGGTGGCGGGCGCGCTGCTGCCGTGTACTTGCTGTCTTGCGGGCTGTGCCAGGTCTCGTGCAGCTCCTGGTGACGGTCGGCGGTCCCGCCCAACGCGCCGCTACCCAAGCCGGCGCCGCCACCGGCGAGACCCGCCGCCGCCCCGGAGATGCCGGCATCCGCCGTCTTGCTGAAATCCCACTCGCTCGCTAGCAGCGAATCCACCTGCTGGCGCATCGCGGCGTTGCGCGCGACCAGCTGCTCCCGCCTGTCTTGTGGACTCATCGCCACCTCTACTCGACTCCATTGAGCGCGCTCAGTGTTTCCCTACGCCACTTGCCGTGATGCGCCACTACGACGCGAACCACGCCCTCCCGGTTCCGTGATCAGCGCCGCCGCTGATGTCAACGTGCAATCCACCGAGCACCCAGACGGGTACAAGGCGACGCCGGCAAGTGAACGGGCCGTCGAGACGAGATACCGGTACGGTTGTCTTGGTGTGCCGGAAATCCTGGTCGGCGGAGTAGCTGTCGCCTAGCTGACGGGAGCAGTCGTTGCGCGCCGCCAATCTCGTCTCGCCCTACCCCACCGTCCGGCCGGACACCCCGGTCATTGCCGCCGCCCGGTTGTTGGCAGGGCAGAACTTACCCGGTTTGATCGTCGTTGATGATCGCGGACGACCTTCCACGATCTTGTCGGGCACCCAGGTGCTGCGCTTGGCGGTGCCTGGCTACTGCCAGGACGATCCGACATTAGCCGCAGTGATCGACGAGGCGGCGGCGGACGTGTTCCTGCGTGGGCTAGGTGAGCGCACGGTTGCCGAGTCGCTGCCTGCGGAGCACCGGGAGTTGCCGGTGGTGGATCCGGATGCGACGGTGCTGGAAGTGGCCGCGCTGATGGCCCGCACCCGAATCCCCTTGGTGGCCGTCGCTGAGCCAGACGGCGCACTGCACGGAGCCATCACGCTCGACGCCCTGCTGGATCGCGTGCTGGCTCAGTGACCACCGTTGCCTGGCTGGCGGTGGCCATCTTCGTCATCGCCTACGTGCTGATCGCCACCGAGTGGATCCATCGGGTGGCGGCCGCACTGGGTGGTGCGGTGCTGATGTTGCTGATCGGCGCCACCAACGCCGAGCGCGCCTTCTTCTCCGAAGAGTCCAGCATCGACTGGAACGTCATCTTTCTGTTACTCGGGATGATGCTCATTGTCGCCGTGCTGCAGCGCACCGGGGCGTTTGAGTTCGTCGCGATCTGGGCAGCCAAACGGGCCCGGGGCCGCCCGTTCCGAGTGATGGTGATCCTGGTCCTGGTCACCGCCGCGGCGTCGGCGTTGCTGGACAATGTCACCACCGTGCTGCTGATTGCGCCGGTGACCCTCCTGATCTGCGAGCGGCTCGCCGTGCCCGTGGCGCCGTTTCTCATCGCGGAGGCGCTCGCATCGAACATCGGCGGCACCGCCACCCTGGTCGGCGATCCACCGAACATCATCATCGCCAGCCGCGCCGGGCTGTCCTACAACGACTTTCTCATCCACCTGGCCCCGCTGGTTGTGCTGTTGATGGTGGTGTTCATCGGGCTGTGCCGGTGGCTGTTCCGGCACGCGTTCGGTTACGACCCGGCCCGCGCCGAGGCGGTCATGACGCTGCGGGAGCGCGACGCAATCCGCAACGTGCGGCTGCTCACGGTGAGCCTGGTCGTGCTCGCCGCGGTCACCGCCGCGTTCGTGTTGCACACCGTGCTGCACCTGGAACCGGCTGTGGTGGCGATGGTCGGCGGGTTGGTCTTGCTCGCGGCATCCCGGCTTGACGCCGAGGAGGTCGCCAAGGATGTCGAGTGGCCCACCTTGGTGTTCTTCGCCGGGCTGTTCGTCATGGTGGGCTCGCTGGTCAATACCGGCGTGATCGACAAGCTGGCGACCGCAGCGGTCGATGCCACCGAAGGCCAGTTGCTGCTGGCTTCCCAGGTGCTGCTGTGGGCATCCGCCGGATTGTCCGCAATCGTGGACAACATCCCCTATGTGACCACTATGAGCCCGGTCGTCGCCGATCTGGTCCAAGCCCATGGTGGCATCGGCTCCGCCCAAGTGTTGTGGTGGTCGCTGGCCCTGGGTGCCGATCTCGGTGGCAACGCCACCGCCGTCGGCGCCTCGGCCAACGTCGTGGTGCTCGGCATCGCCGAACGATACGGGAAGCCGATCTCTTTCTGGCAGTTCACCAAGTACGGACTGGTCGTCACCGCAGTGACCATCGCCATCGCGGCGCCCTATCTCTGGCTGCGCTACTTCGTTCTCGCCAGCTAGCCCTGCCCGTCCCGGAGCTCGACCAAACATCCGCAGCGGTCGCAGATAGCGGATCCATCCGGCGCCCTCAGCGGGGCGTTTTCGCCAGTTCGGGAAATCGCGTGATCAGCCCGTCGCGCACGATCCGAGCGGTGTCGCGCCGCCTGTGCATGAACTGGACGGCGGCCAGCGCTACATATACGACGGTCAGCACGATGATCACGGTCTGGTTGCCCGCGGGGGACAGCGTCAAGCTGGCGACGAACTGCACGCTGAACAACACCAACAACCCCAACGCTCCCCAGATCGTCAGGCCCAGGTCCACCAGGATGCTCACCGCAAACAACGACTGGGCGGCCGTCAGCAGCAGTTCGAAGCGCTGATTGGTATCAATCGGCAGACCATCGGCTGTCGTCGCCGACAGCGCGAACACCAGCGGGATCGTGCCGACCAGAAGTGTCCACTGGTTGACCTTGCTGGATAGCAGGGTGCCGAGGGAATCCGACGCCTTGAGCCGCCAGGCAAACAGGCAGGCGACGATGAGCTCGGGAGACTCGCTGGCTAGTGGCGCCACCCACTGCACGAGTAGGAACTCGTCGATTCCGAGCTGCCCGCCGGTGGCCACCAGACCCTCAGCGAAGTGCTCCGCGGTGCACAAGATGAGCAGCGCAGCCAGCGCGAACATCGCGGTTACCCAACCTCGCCGTGGTCTGCGCGGCTTGCTCCCTACCCATTTCGCGACCCCGGCCAGCACCGGCTTGTGAGCCGGCTGCTGGGACAGCCGCCAGACGTACCCCCCGAAGATCGCCACGAGGACCGCGGCGTCAACCAGCGTGAGGCTCTGCCGCAGCGGAAGGGTCAGCGAGTATAGCGTGGCGATGCCGAGGAACACGACCTCGGCTGACATCGTCGGGGCTAACGCTACCCGGCCCGGATGAGTCGACGGGCTGTCGTGACCGCCGCGCCGGCGGGCTCGCAGTACGGCCAGGCTGGCGACGAGCACGACCAGCGGCCAGCCGACACCGACCAGCACCCGGTTTGCCCCAGTCATGTTGGCCAGCGCGAGCGAGCAGGGATTGCTCCCGCCCGGCGGGGGTACACAGGACCCGTACTGCTCGTACACCTGGCCGGCCTGGAAGGTGAACACGAAGTCGACGGCGTACTCCGGCAGCACCGCGAGCAGCGCCAGCAGTGCGATCGCAAACCCGGCACTGACGTCGACCTGGGCGGCCTCGGCGGCCCAGGACAGCACGAACGCAGCACCGATGATCGCGACGCCGAACACCAGCGCAGCCAGCAGGGCAGGCAGATGGGGATGCGACAGCCCCAGATAGTCCGCAGCCCCGAGGTAGGCACCCGGCAAGGCCACTGCGATGGCGAGCGGGAGTTGGGCCGGGAACCGACGCGGCATGGACAGCTCATGCCCGTGCGGTGTCCCGGACAAACCTCAGCCCTTTACTGGCCCGCGTAGCCGCGAAGAGCCGCGCATACCCCGGAGCAGCCAGCGCATGGCGTGCTGCAGGACGCTGATGCGGCGCCGGATGAGTCGATTTGTGCGGCGAGACCTCGCTTCTCGTCCTCGGTCAGCCCAGCGAACTCCTGCGCGATACGCGCGAAGACCACGTCACTGAACGCTGCCGTGCTGGATGCCTCGACAAGGCTGCACCGTCCGGCGAGCACGTCATCGACCAGGGTGCTGAAGTGCTCGTTGTCGCTGCGGTCCCGCAGTAGCGTGAGCGCGTCTCGAAGTTCCTGGGACAGCTCCGGGTCCCCACACGCGACATCCGTCATAGGCTCGTGGTCAGCCATCGCTCCTCATCGGTGGTGGTCGCTGGCGGCGTGATCCGCCATGTCGCGGCCCGCACTAAGACGTCATTGTGCACGATTGTGCACCTCGATCCCACCGAACCCACACATCAACACGGCGATCGGACTGAGGCGCCAGCTACCAGCGCTAGCGCTACAGCGGTTCGCCATTCCTGTCACAGAGCAGCCGTAGCTGGTGCGCGCTGACCCGGAGCGGACACCCGGCATACCACCAACGTCCCCACTAGGTGCTCCGTTTGGGCCGTTTAGGCCTTGAGGCGTTTGGTCATTGTTGTGAGGTTAGCCTACCTTCCGTGTTGACCTTGCAAAGAGTCGTTCGAGTGTTCGAAAGGATGACGATGGCGTACGCGTTATCCACCCGGCCACAGCCGGGCCAAGAGGTCCTCGACGTGGTCGGTGTCGGCTTCGGGCCGTCCAATCTTGCGCTCGCAATCGCGATCGCCGAGCACAACGCAGGCGCTGGGACCGACAAGCGACTCTCGGACATCGATGGGCGGCGGCTGCTGCCTATGTCAAGGCATGTCTTTGCGCAGGAAGACGTGCTCCGGGTGAGGGTGGCTGAGGAAGTCGTGATGGGAGATATCCCACCCATAGGCTCCTGCGTAGTGGAAGACCAGCACGTCGCCGGTGCGTACGCGGGGCACCAGGACGTCACGGGCCAGAACGTCCTTGGGGGTGCACAGCTCACCCACCACCGTCACGGGTTGGTCGTGGACCTCCGGGCGCGGGCACGGCAATGACCAGCGGTCGACCGCAACGATGGTGAACGGGTGGCTGTGCTGCCACGACGCGGGTAGCCGGAAGTGGTGAGTCCCACCGCGTACGACCAGGTAGCTCGCACCGTGGTTGCGCTTGATGTCCAGGACTTCGACCGCGTAGTAGCCGCACGCCGCGACGAGGAAGCGGCCGCATTCGAAGTCGATCTCTTGCCAATGTGGTGGGAAGGAACGCTCGACCAGCCGGTCTAGCCCCTGGGCGAAGCGCTGCCAGTTGAAGTGCTCGGCGGGGTCTGCGTAGTTCACGCCGATACCGCCGCCAAAGTTCACCACCTCGCAGGCGAGCGTGAACTCGTATTCCCAGCTGGTCACCCTGCGTCGATACAGGTCAAGCATCTCAAGGTGAGCGTCGGCTGACAGGCTGTTAGACAACGAGTGCAGGTGAAACCCGACCAACCGCAGGTGGGGTAGCCGCCGGGCGGTCTCGACCGCCTCGGGCAGGATTGCCTCGTCGATGCCGAATTGGGTGGACCGGCCGGCCATGGACAGGGTGGCTGCTGGGAACGGGCCAGTGAGGTTGACGCGAAGCAGGACGTCAGCGACGTGCCCGGCTCGGCCCGCCACTGCGGAGATCCGATGCAGCTCGAGCACGCTCTCCGCATGGAATCGGGTCACCCGTTGCGTCAGTGCTTGCGCGATCTGCTCTTCCGTCTTGGCCGGGCCCCCCACGAGGAGCGAAATGTGCTTGTCCACCGTGCGGGCCTTAGCCAGTTCGCCGATGGACGCCACCTCGAAGCCAGCGACCAGGGGGGCCAGCGCACGTAGCAGCGGCTCGGCGCTGTTGGCCTTCATGGCGTAGAACATCCGGCATCGGTCGGGCAACGTGCTAACTATCCGGCCGACGTGCTCAGTCAACTGATCCAGGTCGTATCCGTACAGACACACCGGTCTACTGTCATCAGCACGGTTCAGGATCACCGTGGTAAGAGCGTCGTTGGGTCGCAGCACTCAGCACACCTCTGAGCGGTGGTACCTGCGTCTTCATGGAAATGGGATCCTAAGCCAGGTCAGCGCTTGCGCGTTTGGCCCGATACCGGCCGGGTGTCCCCTCCCCGTGTTGTATCTAAGGAAGCCTTGCAAACACGGACCCGGGCCACCCGATCGACTCGGTCAGGCCCGTCGAGTGACCATCGCGCTCCCGCTCTAACCGGGTGTGAGCAGACCTCAGCCGGTGCGGACGCTGTCCAGGAGCTGGCCGATGCGCTGTGCAACCTGCGCGAGGGCCGCCGGGGCCAGGGTGGTCCACGCCGAGCCGTCCGGACCGCGCAGCGGCTGCAGGGTGTATCCACCACGCTCAGTGGCGAGATAGACCAGTGCGACGCCCGCCGAGTGCCGCGTGCCGTTGCGGTCACGGCGAGCGGCGCCAAACTTCCCCCCGCCTAATTTGGGTCCGCACACCATAGCCGCGAAGGACTGCGCGTCGGCGGGTTTGACCCCTCCGTGGACCAGCCGGTTCTCCAGCTGCTCCCCGGTAAGCCCGGGCTGGCCGTCTTGGGCCGGTCGCGCCAGCAACGCGGAGGGGACCGACACCGACGATCCCGCGCCGGCGGGGCGGTCCGGCAGCTGCCGGGCGACCGCGGTGCACAGTTCGCTGGCCGGGCCGGTGCGTACCACCAGTCGATGCTCGTCGAGCATCGCTAGCACTGCCCACTCGCCCCGTGATCCGGCTAGCAACCGCGCCTGAACAGTCCCGGTCTGCACCCATCCGTTGATCTCGCGCACCGGGCTGGCCAGCAGGCGCAGCGAGTTTTCCAACGCTGGCGCCAGGCCACGCTGATCGGCCAGCCCACGGGCTCGCAAGCCATCGAGTGTATGTCCGACCTGAGCCCGCCGCTCCTGCTCGGTCAGCTCCGGGAGGCCAGGCAGGTCCATGTTCCAGTGCCGGGTCCCCAGGCCTAGGGCGTGCCAGACCGTGCGGTACTCCTCGTGGGTCAGCTCGACCGTGGCGCCGCGCACGGGATTCCCGGCCTCAGTAATCTTCGCCGATCACCGGCGGTGCGGTGGGCGGCAGGTCACCGACGATCGCGTTCGAATCGTCGTGAAGGAGGTACTTGCTGCGGTGCTCGCGGTCCAGCTCGCCGCGCTGGCCGGCGGCTCCGACGAACGGTGCTCCGTACCCGATACCGCCAGCACCGCGCGCCGCGCCGACCGAACCGGCGCCGCTGCGGGCGCTGCTCATCCCCTCGGCGGCGGGCTGCGCACTGACAGTAGGTCGGGGACCGAACTCCGCGCTGGGTCGGGGACCGAACCCGCCGTGGCCTGCTCCACCGCCTCGGCCGCCACCAGCAAAGCGGGTTCCCCCCGCTGCGCCGGGCAGAGGTGCTGGCCTCGCCGGGCCTCGCTCAGTGGCGCTGTCGCGGAACCCAGCACCAATCGGCAGCGCGCCGGGGGGCATGCCCTGGCTTGCTGTCGGGTTGCCGGCCCACTGACCTGACCCCGCCGCGACGCTGCCTGGCGTCCCCGCGTGCCCGCCCTGGGCTAGCTGTGACACCGTGGCCGCCGGCTGGTAGGCAGCTGGTTGATAAGTTGCCGGCTGATGAGCCGCTAGCTGATGAGCCGCTAGCTGATGAGCCGCCAGCAGATGGGCCGGTGCGCCACCACCCTCCACCGCCGAGGAGGTGGCACCGGAAGCGGCGACTCTGGGATCGGTCAGCGGTAGCGACCCGACACTGCCGTCCAACGCCTGCGGCGCGGTGAAGGCCGGTGCCGGCTCGATGTTGCCATTGGAGCTGGCCTGATACACCCGCATCGCCTGCCGGGCCTGCTCCGCGGCGTCCTGCTGGCGCTGCTGGGCCTTCTCCTCCTCAGTGGTCAGCCCCGGAAACCAGTCCATCTTCTGAACGAACCACTCAGCGGGATCACCGAAAAAGCTAGCCGATCTCGGGGCAGGCGGGACCGGCGGGACGCTGTTCTTGGCAGTGACCCAGTAGTCGGCCTGGCCCTGCGCCCGCTGCGCTGCGGTGGTTGCGATCAGCGCGACGTCATCCATCCACGGCAACATCGCGCCAATGGCAGCTATTGCCGCCTCTGCCGCCGCGCCTTCTCGGCTCGCGAGAGTGCTGCTGATCGCGCTCTCCACGTAGGACTTGCCGGCCAAGCCAATCCCATCGCCCAGCTGCTGCCACGCCCGGCTGGCCTCCTGCAGCGACTCCGACCCCGACCCGCCGTTGATGTGATCGAAGATGACCTGATGGCTGGTGTCGTCGTAGTTGAAGTCCGTCCCCATCGCTGCGTCCCCTCAACTCTTCGGCGGCAAATTCATCAGCACTGCCGCGGCGACCTGCTTACCCACCTCACACGCCTGCTGCGGGTTGTTATTAAATGTTTCTGAGTCGTAGCTCACCGAGACGCTCTGGCGCTCTGCTGGTTTGACATCAACGTTGCAGTGTGGCAAGTCTGGGTTCGATCTCGTGACGACCGCGGGATAGCCAGCGATCTCAGTGAGCTCGAAAAATGGGTGGCCATGTTCCCGGTGGTAGACGACTTCCAAGGTCGAGTTGTTGATGAACGTGCTGATATAAACCGTTCGAAATGTCCGCCGGTCCCGTGTGGTGCTCGTCCACTTGCAAGCCACATCGCCAAGCGCGGCGTCGTACTGCTTCGGTGGTAGATCAAGTCCGAACGCTGCAGCCTGCTGGGATGTCAGCAACTCGCACGGTCGACGGGCCAGAGGCGCGACATCGCGCGGGTTCTCGACCGGTGGGATCGGGCTCGCTGCCTCCATAGGACTCGGTCGGACGGGCTCCGGTGCCGCACCCGTGCTGCCACAACCCACCAGCATGATCGCCGATCCGACGGCGATCATGCCTGCGGCGAATCTGATCCTCATAGTGGCAATCCAGGGCTAGCCTTTGGGATGTTCAACTCGTCGATCTGCAGATAGGTCTTCAAATCCTCCCGAAACTTGTGCGCCAGGTCATCAAGCTGCTTAGCGCCCGCGACAAGCGTCGCGTACAGATTGTTTGTACCGCTATCCGAGGCCCACTTACCGATCTGGACGACCGCGTTTATGCTGACCCCATCGGTACCAGGAGCTGAGATGTTCGCAAGGCGTAGCGCCGTTTCCGCTTGGTCCCTGAAGAACCTGGCGGCCTCTTCGAGGTCGGCGATGGCTTGCGGGACGCGCTCGTAGTTGATCGAGAAGCCGGCAACCGCGCCTTTCCCGCTGACCAGCGCACCCAGCGCCGTGCCATCCAGCACGTTGCCGGTATCACTGGCGGCGGAGCACGGGATCTCGCTACTCATCGTGTTCCTTTTAGCGCATGGCGTGCACGTAGGTGCACGAGTCTGCCACACCGACCGGTGACTAGATTGAGGCAATGGCAGCACAGATCACCCTGGTGCAGGGCGACATCACCGAGCAGCACGTCGACGCAGTAGTGAATGCCGCCAACAGCTCACTGCTCGGCGGGGGTGGCGTGGATGGCGCGATTCACCGCCGTGGCGGGCCGGCGATCCTGGCGGAATGCCGGGAACTGCGGGCCAGCCGCTACCCGGACGGTCTGCCCACCGGCCAAGCGGTCGCCACCACCGGCGGTGACCTGCCGGCCCGCTGGGTGATCCACACCGTCGGACCGGTGTACACGAAGTCCGAAGACCGCTCCGACCTGCTCACCTCCTGCTATCGGGAATCGCTGCGGGTAGCCGACGAGCTCGGCGCGCAGACCGTCGCCTTCCCTGCGGTGTCCGCCGGCGTCTACGGATGGCCACTGGACGACGCCGCCCGCATAGCACTGACCACCGTCCAGAACACTCCCACCCGCGTCCACGAAGCCCGCTTCGTCCTCTTCAACACCCAGGCCCTAAACGCCTTCCGCAACGCACTCCCCCGACATGGAGACATATCGGGATTACCGAGTGCTTGATAGCCCCGATATGTCTCCATGTCGGGGGGCCAACATACTGAGGGCATGGACGCGCCAGACCTAAAACCCCGTAGTCGAGATGTGACCGAGGGGCTGGAGCGGGCTGCAGCCCGTGGCATGTTGCGCGCCGTCGGCATGCGCGACGACGACTTCGCCAAGCCCCAGATCGGTGTCGCCTCATCCTGGAACGAGATCACCCCATGCAACCTGTCCCTGGACCGCCTCGCCAAGGCCAGCAAGGAGGGTGTGCACGCGGCCGGAGGCTTCCCGATGGAGTTCGGCACGATTTCGGTCTCCGACGGCATCTCCATGGGACACGTCGGGATGCACTACTCACTGGTCTCCCGCGAGGTGATCGCCGACTCGGTGGAGACCGTGGTTGAAGCCGAGCGGCTGGACGGGACGGTGCTGCTGGCCGGCTGCGACAAGAGCCTGCCCGGCATGCTGATGGCCGCCGCCCGGCTCGACCTGGCGGCGGTGTTCCTTTACGGGGGCACCATCCTGCCCGGCCGGGTGGATGACCGCGAGGTCACCATCATCGACGCCTTCGAAGCGGTGGGGGCGTGCGTCCGCGGTCTGATCAGCCATGCCGACGTCGACGTGATCGAGCGGGCGATCTGCCCCGGTGAGGGAGCCTGCGCCGGCATGTACACCGCCAACACGATGGCCTGTGCGGCCGAGGCGATGGGCATGTCGTTACCCGGCTCGGCCAGCCCGCCCGCGGTGGACCGGCGTCGCGACGGGTTCGCGCGGGCCAGCGGGAGCGCGGTGGTGGACCTCATTGCCCGCGGGATCACCGCACGGCAGATCCTTACCCGCCCAGCGTTCGAGAACGCGATCGCGGTGGTGATGGCCTTCGGCGGCTCCACCAACGCGGTGCTGCACCTGCTCGCCATCGCCCACGAGGCCGGCGTGCCGCTGGAGTTGGACGACTTCAACCGGGTCGGCGACAAGGTGCCGCATCTCGCCGACGTTAAGCCCTTCGGCGCACACGTGATGGCCTCCGTCGACCAGGTCGGTGGCGTGCCAGTGGTGATGAAGGCGCTATTGGGAGCGGGGTTACTGCATGGCGACTGCCTGACCGTCACCGGGCACACCGTTGCCGAGAACCTCGCCAAGCTGGACCCGCCCGACCTGGACGGCAAGATCCTGCACAGTCTCGCCGACCCGATCCATCCGACCGGGGGGATCACCATTCTGCGCGGCTCGCTGGCCCCGGAGGGCGCGGTGGTGAAGACCGCCGGCGTCGATTCGACCCGCTTCGAGGGGACCGCGCGGGTGTTTGACGGTGAACAGGCCGCGATGGATGCCATCCCCGATCTGCAGCCCGGGGACGTGGTGGTGATCCGCTATGAGGGTCCACGGGGTGGCCCGGGAATGCGAGAGATGCTTGCGGTCACCGGCGCGATCAAGGGTGCTGGCTTGAGCAATGACGTCCTGCTCATCACCGACGGGCGCTTCTCCGGAGGCACCACCGGCCTAAGCATTGCGCATGTAGCCCCCGAGGCAGCGCATGGCGGGCCGATCGCGCTGATCCGCGACGGCGACATAATCGTGATGGACATGCACCGACGCGAGCTGAATCTGCAAGTCAGCGCCGAGGAGCTAGCGCAGCGCCAGCGGGTGTGGAAGGCCGCTCAGCGACCGCTGCGCGGTGTGCTGGCAAAGTATGCCCGGCTGGTGGGCTCTGCTGCGGAGGGCGCCGTGTGCTCGTGAGTGGGTAATGGTGTATGGCGCCATTCACGTGGGCACCTCCGGGTGGGTGTACCCCCCGTGGCGGGACACGTTCTATCCGCCTGGGCTGCCGCACCGCCGGGAACTGGAGTACCTATCCCGGCTGCTGAACACCGTCGAGATCAACGGCTCGTTTTATTCGCTGCAGCGGCCGTCCAGCTACCAGTCCTGGGCGGCCCAGACACCTGCCGACTTCGTCTTCGCGGTCAAGGGCGGCCGATTCATCACACATATGAAGAAGCTGCGCGACGTCCAGACCCCACTGGCGAATTTCTTTGCCTCCGGGGTGCTCACGTTGGGCGCCAAGCTTGGCCCGCTGCTGTGGCAGCTGCCGCCCACCGTGGTGTTCGACCCAGACCGGCTCAACAGCTTCCTCCATCTGCTGCCGCGCAGCACCGCCGAAGCCGCCGCACTTGCGCAACGGCATGACCAGCGGCTCGACGGTCGCGCCTGGACCAGCACCGATGTCGACCGCCCGGTGCGGCACGCCTTGGAGGTGCGCCATCCCAGCTTTTGCGACCCGGCGCTGATCGAGTTGCTCCGCACGCACGGCGTTGCCCTTGTCGTGGCCGACACCCCAAGCACCTGGCCCTACCTGGAGGACGTCACCGCGGATTTCGTCTACGTCCGGCTGCACGGCGATGCAGAGCTCTACGTCAGCGGCTACACCGACGAGGCACTCGACACCTGGGCCGAGCGGATCCGCGGCTGGCAGGCTGGTGCGAGCCCCCGCACGGAACACACCATTGCCCCGCCCGCGCCCATGCTGCCGCGGGATGTGTTCGTTTACTTCGACAATGACGCCAAGGTGCGTGCCCCGTTGGATGCCATCTCGCTGGCTCAGCGGCTGGACATGCGCCGCGCGATCTCATGAGCCATAGGCGTGAGCCTTCGACACCAGATTCGGTCACCACCGGCTGGCAAGCTCACGAACCCGTAGGTCAGCAGACAGATAGGGAGCACGCGTGACCGCGACGACCGTGCGAAAGCCCACCGCCCGGCCCTGCTGGCTCGCTCGCCGTGTCGGACTCGCTGGTCGCCTGCGGCTGCCTTCGGCGCTCGTCATAGCGGCGGCGGTGCTGGCGGCGCCATGGTCGCAGGCGTGGTCGCAGTTGAGTGATATCGGATGAAGTAGTCCGTGGTGGCGGCCGTCGGAAAACCGGCTCCCGCGACGACGATGAGGATGTGAGCGAGCAACCACGGGTGCGGCCGGACCCGGCGCTCGGACTGCTAGAGATCTACGATACGGCGCTACCGCAGGTGCACGGGTACCTGCTGTCCCGGTGCCGGGACCGCGCGCTAGCCCAGGACCTGACGGCAGAGACGTTTCTCGCGGCGGTCAGTGCGGCCCGCCGGCAGCCGACGCCACCGATCACCATCGGCTGGCTGGTCGGGGTGGCTCGGCACAAGCTCGCCGACCACTGGCGGCGGTCCGAGCGTGAGCAACGTGGTCTTCGGCTGGTGCACGCCGCTGGCGGTGAGACCGAAGACCCATGGGACGTCGAGATCGACACCGTGGTAGCTCATCAAGTGCTCGACACGCTGGGCCCGCACCACCGCGCCGTGCTCACCCTGCGCTACCTCGATGGCCTGCCGGTTGCGCAGGTCGCCCAGTACCTCGGACGGACCGTGCATGCCACCGAGGCACTGCTGGTTCGCGCCCGTGTCGCGTTCCGCGCGGCCTACGAGGACCCGGAGGGGATGTGATGACCGATCCGCTGAACGCCCTCCGCCAGCCCATCACGCAGGTCGATCCCGACCCGTCGTTCGCCGCCGAGCTGCGCTCCCGGCTGGAGCGCGCCCTGCTCGCCCCGGAAGGAGCATCTATGACTAGCCCTGTCGAGACCCCGCAGCACACACTCGGTTGTTACCTCGCCGTGAATGACGCCCGCAGCGCGTTGGACTTCTACGAGCTGGCCTTCGGCGCCCAGCGCCGCGGTGAACCGATCGTGATGGAGGACGGCCGAATCGGGCACGCCGAGTTGGCCATCGGCGATTCGGTGCTCATGCTGGCCGACGAGTTCCCCGAGATCGACTTGCTGTCCCCGCGAACCCGTGGTGGCGCTAGCCAGTCGCTGTATCTGCGAGTGTCCGAACCGGGCGCAGTGGATACCACCGTGCGTGACGCCGTTGAAGCGGGGGCGCGGCTGGAGCGGGCTGCCGCCGACTACGATTACGGCCGCAACGCTGTCGTCGTCGATCCCTCCGGGCACCGCTGGATGATCTCCTCATCACCGGCCGTAACACCCACTTCCCGGCATGGCGATCTTGCCTACCTCACATACGAGGTCGCGGACACCGAGCGGGCCCGGGCATTCTACAGTGCCGTTCTTGGCTGGACGTTCGTGCCCGGCCGCGTCGAGGACGGCTGGCACATCGAGGGCACCTACCCGCCAGCCGGGATGCACGGCGGCGCAGTACACCCCGCGATCGAGCCGGTGTATCAGGTCGACGACCTCGCTGCCGCGCTCGCTGCGGTCCGCGAGCACGGTGGCCAGGCCGGTGAGCCGCAGCAGCAACCCTACGGCCGCATCGCCGAGTGCATCGACGACCAGGGCGCCCACTTCCAATTACTGCAGCCGTGAGCGCAGATGCACGTCGTGCGGGTCAGTCGGACGGCGTGCTCTGCCTCACCGCCCCGTCAATCACGCCCCAGAACGCCGATCGGGCGGCCCGCCGAGTCGTGTCGTCGTCGCGCAACGGCGAATTCAGCGCTTGCTCCACCGAGGCGAGGAGTTCGACGTCTAGCGGACGGGGAATGCGCGGCCGTCCGACGTGCAGGTCCGCGATTTCCGCGTCAGTTGCCGCACTCAGCCACTGTCTCGCGAAGGCGGCGGCAGCTCCACGGGCCGAGGTTCCGGCCGTCGACTTGTTCGTCGTTATGACTGGACGATGTTGGGGGCTTCCATTCTCAACGGGGGAGCGGAGGGCGAACATCGGCGAAAGCTGCGGCTTACCCAGAACGACGAGGTGATCGGCGTCGAGAACGAGTTCCTCCGACTGGTTGTTGCGCTTGCCGCCGGCGCAAGCTATGCCAACAAGCACGATACGAACTCCGTAGTCCTGAGCCGCCCGTACTCCCTCACGGAGGTCTTCGTCACCGCTAAGCAACACTGCATCGCTGATAGCCCGGTGCTGGGCCAGCGTGATGAGGTCGCGGTAAATCAGGGCATCGACCCCCTTCTGCTGGTTGGTGCTATTGAGGCGGCCAAGGCGGAGCTTGACATTGGCCAGTTCAACAATCTCGCGCTGCTCCTGGGGTACGAATCCCGTCGCGGGCGGCGTCGTACCAGTAGGTCCGCAGCACAGGCAGCTGGGTGGTCCGCAAGGCCACCGCCCGGAGCAAGTCCACCGCCAGGGACGGCTGGAGCGCCGAATGTGAGCGGGAGGCAGTGCCACAGCACAGCTTTCCACCCTCGGCGTAGAGGTAGCCCGCATCGACCAAGACCACGCAGCGATCCATCCGCCCTCCCAGAACATGAAAAGGGGGCCGCCCGAAGGCGGCCCCGGCCGCTCAACGGAGCAGCCACGCAGACTGCGCTAGTAGCGCCTACGCAGTATGGCGAGGAAATCTGGTACTCGTCAAACTTGCGCACACTGTCCTCGTGGGCAGCGCACCGGGAACCGCTAGGCGACTGAATCGTCCGCGAGCTTGCCGCCCGGTATGAGATTCCGGCCTCCCAGGTCCGCACCTGGCTAAACGCTGACCAGCTTGTCCCCGCTGCTAGATGGGCTCGACGAGGTGGCCGAGGAGCACCGACAAGCGTGTGTTACGGCGATCAATGACTTCCCCGCCGAGCGGGGCGCCACCCGCATTGTGGTGTGCTGCCGCACGGCCGACTACGAACGGCTGCGGGATCCGCTGCGGACATATGGAACGCTCACCATTCAGCCGCTCACCAGAAATCAGGTCGAGGCCTTCCTCGCCCGTGCCGGCGAACCAGTCGCCGCGGTCCGCGCTGCGCTCGCTATGATCGGCACGTTCATCCTCGCCGACGGCATACGCGGCGCGTCAAAACTCAGGCACGAATTGTTTGACATGGGGATTATCGTCGGCGTCGCTGTTGCAGCTGGCGGAGCGACTCAACGCACTCGCACCGCCGTAGCGCATCTGGTCAGCCATCGCTGGATAACCTCGCCACCCGGGAGCCGGGGCGCCGTCACGCCGGCTGGGCCGATCATTGCTCTAACGGCGCCGGAACGCTGCGGTGCGTTCAACCACATTCACCAAAGGAAGCGACGAGCGACGATCGACCTGATCCGATTGACTCCGCCCTGTACCAGCGTGATGACATGCGCTCGGTCCTAGCCGCGTGGGACGTCGCGGCTTTGTACCGGCTGCTCCAGGAGCATGGCGGGCTCTCGCAACGCAGATCGCGGCGCGCACCGGACAGAAGCAGTCGGAAGTGGCCGACATCCTCTCCGGATGCCGTGGCCGAGTGGAGAACCACCGGGTGCTGCGGCGCATCGCCAGGGGTTTGGACATCCCGCCGGAGATGATGGGTCTGTCTTGGTGGGGACCCGACGGCACCTGGTACGGGCCCGGCAGCGCCTACCCTGAGGAGGTTACGGTCGCCGACCCCCAGAAGGGGGTGAGCGCGGAAATGCTGCGCCGGCACCTGCTTGCGCTGGGCGCGGTCACCGCGTTCGGCGCCCCGGTCAAGAACCTCGGCGAGCTGCTGGAGCTGCCCGGCGCGACGCCGGATCGGCCACTGCTGCCGTCCCGGCTTTCTGAGGTGCACGTCGCGCAGGTCCGAGACCTGACCCGGCGACTGGGGGAAACCGGAAAAGCTCACGGATCGACCCGGAGCTGAGTAGCGTCGCCGTAGCGTGGGCGAGCCGGCTGCTTGGCGTCTCGGGTTCCGAGTCGGTCAAGCGGGCGCTGATAGCAGCGGTGGCGGAATTGCAGATCCACGCCGGATGGGCGGGGTCGGACGCCGGTCTTTACGACCGAGCCATGTACCACTACGCCCTGGCTCTGGAGCTGGCCGCCGAAGCCGGTGACGCCTACCTGCAGGCCCACGCCCTAATCCTCGCTGGATTCGCCACTGTGGAAGCGGGCCACCCGAACGACGGGTTGAAGATGCTTCAGTTCGCACGGTCAAGGCATGGCAGATCCCTCTGGAAGACCACAGGCGCGCGGCTGTACAGGCATGGGCCCAGGCCGACTCCGCGACCGCCCTCGCCGCGCTCGGGGAGCCGGAAGCCGCCTACCGGGAGCTGACAAAGGCACGGGAGCTGTGGCAGCCCACTCCAACGGACCCCACCGGCGACTTGGACGGCGTGGCCGCGCTTCTGGAACTCGAACGCGGGCGGTTAAGCGTCGCCGAGGCGCTGGCCGCAGCGTCGGTACGGCGCTGGGAGGGCAACAGTCGGCTTGGCCGCACCAGATCCGGCATCGTGCTGGCCACAATCCATGTCCGGACCGGTGAGGGCGACGGTCTGCAGTTGGCGCACGGCGCGATCACTGGCGTGATGAAGCTCAGCTCGGTACGGGCCCGCAAGCGGCTGGTAGCACTGGCGGAGGCGTTGGAGGCCCGGCCCGGGTTCGACACGCGGGACCTGGCCCGGATGGCCCGCCAGGTCGCCGCCACTCGAGCATGACCCATCACGTCGACCGTGCATGGCGAAAATACGGGCTTGGGCGCACTATGCCACGTTTTCGCCGAGCCGAGATCGGGACGTTAGTCGATCTGCGGCAGACTTGACCGGTATTCCCTGACCAGTTCGGCGAGCACGCCGTCGCTGAAGACTGGCCAGGCGTCGCGGGCCCACGGACCGAAGTCGCAGTTGGTGAGTGCGATGCAGGCCACGCCAGCGACCGGATCCACCCACAGGAAAGTCCCGGACTGCCCGAAGTGGCCGAAGGTCTCCGGCGAGTTCCGGCTCCCTGTCCAATGTGGACTCTTGTGATCCCGCAATTCGAACCCCAGCCCCCAGTCGTTGGGACGCTGCATGCCGTAGCCAGGCAGCATCCCGTCCAAGCCGGGGTAGGCCACCTGGGTTGCCTCAGCCAGGAGCTGCGGCGCCAAGAGCTTCGGCGCCTGGAGTTCCGCGGCGAACTGGGCCAGGTCCGCGCAGGTGGACACGGCGCCGGCAGCGGCGGAGCCCGCCAGCCGTGACGAGGACATTCCTAACGGCTGGAACACCCCTTCGGTCAGGTAATCCGCGAACTGGATACCGGACGACGACGCCACCGCGTCGGCCAGCACGTCAAACCCGGTGTTGGAGTAAACCCGCTTGGCTCCCGGAGCCGCCGAGACCCGCTGTGTGTCGTACGCCAGCCCGGATGCGTGCGCGAGGAGGTGGCGCACGGTGGCGCCAGGTGGCCCGGCCGGTTGGTCCCAGTCCAACGCTCCCTCCTGGACCGCCAGCAGCACTGCGTAAGCGGAGAGCAGCTTGGTCACCGAGGCAAGCTGGAACGGGTGATCCTGCGGACCGTGGCTGCCCACCATCGCACCGGAGGCGTCCACCACCGCAACGGCCACCGTGTCGACCGGCCACAGCTGCACGCTGCGCAAGCTGTCCATGGCCAGCGACGCTACGACAAGACGTGGCAAGATCCGGCTGTGCACTCTGATCGCCTCCTCCTCGGGCCAGGCCCGTCCAACCCCTACCCCGAGGCCATCGAGGCGCTGGCCCGGCCGGTGCTTGGACATCTGGACCCGGAGTTCCTCGCCCTGGTGGCTGACACCACGCAACGACTGCGGACCGTCTTCGGTACCCGCAACCGCCTCACCCTCCCGGTCAGCGGTACCGGGTCGGCGGGGATGGAAGCGTGCCTAGCCAGCCTGCTCGAACCGGGCGAGCTGGCCATCATCGGGGTGAACGGCTATTTCGGCGAGCGGCTATGCGAGGTGGCTCGCCGGGTGGGCGCGCAGGTGCAGGCCGTGCATGCACCGTGGGGACGGGCCTTGGACCCCGAACAGCTGCTTGACGCCCAGCGCCAGGCGCCGCAGGCCCGGCTCGTCGCGGTGGTGCACGCCGAGACCTCCACCGGGGTGCGCAACCACATCGCCCCACTGCGCGATTTGCAGGACACTGACACGCTGCTGGTCGTCGACACCGTCACCTCGCTGGGTGGGATCCCGGTGGAAGTAGACGCCTGGGGCGTCGACGCCTGCTACTCGGCGACCCAAAAGTGCCTGGGCGCACCGTCGGGAATCGCACCGGTGACCTTGTCTGAGCGAGCGGTACAGCAAATCAGGAATCGGGAACGGCCGGTTTGCTCGTTCTACCAGGACTTGAGCCTGCTAGACGCCTATTACCAGGGCGATCCGCCGCGCTACCACCATACGGCGAGCTCCACTCTCGTCTCTTCGGTGCACGCGGGGCTGGGACGGCTGTTGGAGGAGGGCCTCCCGGCGGTATGGGAGCGCCACGCCCGGGCGGGCGAGCACCTCCAGTCGGCCCTGCCCGAGCACGGTTTCCAGCTGTTCGCCGAGCAAGGGCACCGGTTGCCACAGCTCACCGCGGTCCGACTGCCTGACGGCGTGGTGGACGCCGTCGCCCGCAAAGCGTTGCGGGAAGACTTCGGCATCGAAGTCGGTGCCGGTCTAGGCCCGCTGGCCGGCGCCGGCTGGCGCATCGGTCTCATGGGCCACAATGCTCAAGACCGCCCAGTGACCGCGCTACTCGGCGCGCTCACCTCCGTCCAGGGTTGAACACGCATTCAGCGGACTTAGCGGAGTTACCGGAACCCTGATAACTCTGCTAAGTCCGCTGAATGCGGAGAAATAGGCAGATCAGGTCAGGGCGAACGTGGCGGGGTCTGGGCCCATCCGCTTGCCGGTGTTTAGGGCGGCGATTGCGGAGAGATCTTCGGCCGACAGCTCGAAGCCGAAGACGTCGAGGTTCTCCCGCATCCGGGCTGCCCGCACCCGGCCGTCGGCGGCCAGCTTCTCCAGCGCCTTCCACGTCTCGACATACCGGTCCGCGGCGGGCACCGGCCAGTGAATGAGGTAGAGGTCCACGGTGTCCAGGCCCAGACGGCGCGCGCTGGTGTCGAACGCGCACAGCGCTTGCTCGTAGCCGTGATCGGAGTTCCACAGCTTGGTGGTTACAAAGATCTGTACGTTGTTGTTCAGGGTGATGGTGGGCACGTCTCTCATACTGGGCGTAATGCGTGCCTAGCACGAATCGGTGTCATCCGAAGACGCTGGAGATAGCTCCAAGTCGTGAAGGCGGGACCTTATCGACGGCAGGGCGTAATCATCTTCGATGATCAATCAGACGAAATGTCGCTGAGGAAGGACGTCGATGCTGAGCGTAGTGATCAATCACGCCGGTTGTGAGAAGCTGGCCGCGGGTATGGAGGAGATCGTCGCGCTGGGCCAACAAGTCATTCGCGGTCGCCCGGGACGGTCGTCCCTACCGCCCCGGGCGACCACACCCCCCGCGGGACCCCCACACGAGTCAATGCGTACAGAGTGTCTCTCTTAGCGGAGGCGGGAACGCCAACGAAACATACCAGTGGGTGTGTTTGCCCCGCCACCTGAGACTGAGTGCAGCCCTGTCAACTCGCGAGTAACTTCGAAGCGTCATGTCCAGCACCGGTCCGCGAAGACCCGGAGCCGGCGACAGCAACGCCCGATCACGCCGGGCTAAGTTGCAACCGCGGGCCCGGGCGACCCGGCTGGCGATCCTGACCGCCGCCGCCGAGCACTTCGCTCGCAACGGCTACCACGCCACCTCGTTGGACAGCGTGTTGGCCGACAGCGGCGGGACCAAGGGAGCCCTGTACTTCCACTTTGCCTCCAAGGAAGCCCTGGCGCGAGCGGTCATCGCCGAGATGGTCCAGCGATGGGGAGATCTCCGCGTGCAAGTCAGTGGCCGCGGGCTTGACCCGCTTTCAGCGCTGTTGGCGCTCGTCGATGAGGTAATCGCGCGACTAATCGACAACCCGATCGCCAGGGGTGGCACGCGGCTGCTCAACGACCTGCCGGGCACCCGCGAATACTACAGCTTAGGAGAACGCGACGCTCTCGCGTTTTTGACTCAGGCGGAGCAGGCCGGCCTGCTCCGGGAAGGAGTCGAGCCCGCATTGGCGGCCCGGCAAATCGTCGCGCTGATAGCCGGCCACCGGCAGATCTGCGACGCTGGGGACGATCTCCACAACCTATGGCAGCGGGTTAATGAGGCATGGACCCTGCTGCTCCCGGCGATTGCCACCGATGCGTGGTTGGCCGACTGGCGCGCCTCAGCCTGGCCCTCACGCCCCCGCCCACCGACCGAGGGCACGCCCTGACACACCTCTACACCCCCACATGAAGACATATCGGAGCAAGAAACGTCACAGTGGCCGGCGTGGATAGTGATGGGTGACCGTTGCCCTCGGGCTAAGCAGAGCCGACGTCAAGGGGCAACGACGTCAAGGGCCCCGGCGTCACGGGGGCAACGCGACGCCGGGGCCGTGGACCCGATCCGCCCGGGCGCGGTCGGACAGATCGGGGGTTTATTGCGGCAGCGTTGGTCAACCTGAGATCGGCAAAGCCGGTCAGCGGGACCGGTCGCCGGCAACGGCGACGCCACCCGGGTGTCGTGAAATCAGTCCGGTGAGGTGGAGGGCTGCCCAGCAGGCGACCGTGGGAAGTCGTCGGCGCCGAGGGACAGCAGGCGATGCATCGAGGCAAGGCCTGCCATCGCCCAGCTGTCAGTCACCGCGACGTCCGGGGTGCTCTTGGTGCTGATACCGCCCCCGGAGCTGCCGAGCAGGCATGCCGCTGTGGCGGTTCCGGGTGGACTCATCGGAACCGGAACTGGATCCGCTGGCTCGTTGCCGAGTGCGGGCAACTCAGCCAAGGGATCCGCAGCGGGATGAGCAGCAGCGCAGGCTCCAACGGCGGGCGGAGCGGTACCCACCATGGTGGGCACGGCAGTGGGCCCAGGAGCGGGCACAGGTGCGGTTGCGACCGCCACCCGAACGACGGGTGCGGCTGGTGGGACCGCTGCGGGTTGGTCGACCGGTGCCCCCAACTGGATCGCGGGTGCAGGCGGTGAGAGCCCAGATAGGGGCCGCGTCACCGGGGCCAGGACTGGGGCCAGAGGCTTCAGCACGCCGGCCTTCGCCGACGGTGGGACAGGCAGCCGCTGTATCGGGGCGGCAGACAGCACTTTCTTGACAGTCGACCCCATCGCGGGCGGCACACCGAGCCGGCTGACCGACGCCCCATCGGACGGTGCGGCCTCGACCAACCTGATCAAATCTGTGCCCGGCTGCTCCAGGTCCTCGTCTGCCTGGCCGATTCCTGATCCCAGTAGCCATCCCGCAACGACCAGTCCGCCGAGCACGACCACCCGCAACAGTGCGCGGCTCACCCCGCAGTGCGCGCGGCGCGCGCCACCTGTATCGGGGATGGCGGCCACTGGTCCCCCTCAACCCTTCCGCCTAATCCGGTCCACCCGGACAGTCGCCACCACACACTACATGCTGTGACCGCTGTTCGTAATATCAGTAGCGATCGTCACGGGGCTTCCCCACCGCAACGGCCGCTGATACAAGGCGAGCAATCGCCTCGTCAAGCACCTCCTCCCGCTTGCAGAACGCGAAGCGCACCAAGTGCCGCCAGGGCGCCGGGTCATCAGCGAAGACCTGCACCGGTACCGCCACCACACCGGCGCGTTCGGGCAGGTCCCGACAGAACTGCAAGCCGTCGTAGTACCCGAGTGGCCGGACGTCTGCGCAAATGAAGTAGGTCCCTTCCGATCGGCGCACCCCGAACCCCGCCGCGCGAAGCCCAGCGGCTAACCGGTGTTGCTTGTCCTGCAACGCCGCACGGTGCGCCGTCACCCAGTCATGCTCGGCGCGCAGTGCGTGGGCCACCGCCGGCTGGAACGGTGCCCCGCCGACGAAGGTGAGGAACTGCTTGGCCGCCCGTACCGCAGCCACCAGGTGCGTGGGCCCGCACACCCAGCCGATCTTCCAGCCGGTGACACTGAACGTCTTGCCCGCGCTGGAGACGGACAGGGTGCGTTGCGCCATCTCAGGCAACGTGGCTATCGTCAGATGCTGTGCTCCCTCGAAAACCAGGTGCTCGTATACCTCGTCAGTAATGATCAACAGATCGTGTTCAACCGCGAGGGCCGCCAGCGATTCCAGTTCGGGTCGGCGCAGTACCGTGCCGGTGGGGTTGTGCGGGCTGTTGAGCAGCACGGCCCGGGTGGCAGGCGTGATCGCGCTGGCCAGCGCGTCGAGGTCCAGCGCGAACCGGTCCCCGTCAGCGGCCAGCGGCACGCACCGCCGGGCCGCGCCCGCCAGCGCGACCGCGGCCGCG
>JALZHU010000093.1:13468-18458 GCA_030860695.1 Actinomycetota bacterium | reverse complement strand
ATCTACGAGGTGCCCTTTCGACGACGGGTATCGGGGCGTCAGCAACTCCGATCTTCCCAGGCCAAAGGGCACTTCCCCTCTTATGACACGCCCTCGGTCACAATCCGCACGGTGGATCCAGGCTGAGCCTTGCTCGGGAACAACAGGATTGATCACGAAGCGAGGGAGGGGACGTGCTGGAGGGGCGGTGGGGATGTGCGCGGTGCTGCTCATGGGGCGCCGCACCTGCTACGATGTCCGGCGCGACCAGCTTCCGCTCCGGCGGAGGCGGCAAGTGGAGCCCACTCCCACCCGAACCGCCGCGAGGCGGCCGGGTCCGGTCCCGGAATCCCTAGGCGGATTCCGGCGTTTACGTTGTGCTGTGTTGACAGACACAGGCGGCGTCGATCGGTCGGATCTGCGGGCCCCGCACGCCGGGAGGCATGCGGGGCCGCGTTGCGTCTGGGGTGTGTCCATGGGCAGGGTGCCCGCACGCTCGGTCGCGCCGCAGGTATGACGACCGAGGAGGCCACATCACCGTCGAGACACGCATCAACGAACGCATCCGCGTTCCCGAGGTCAGGTTAGTTGGTCCGAATGGTGAGCAGGTCGGCATCGTCCGCATTGAGGACGCCCTGCGACTAGCTCAGGAAGCGGACCTCGACCTGGTCGAGGTTGCGGCGCAGGCCCGTCCACCGGTCTGCAAGCTCATGGACTTCGGCAAATTCAAGTACGAGACCGCGCAGAAGGCCCGTGAGTCCCGCCGCAACCAGCAGATGACGATCATCAAGGAACAGAAGCTCCGCCCCAAGATCGACGCTCATGACTACGAGACGAAGAAGCGTCATGTTGTGCGGTTCCTCGATGCGGGACACAAAGTGAAGGTCACCATCATGTTCCGGGGCCGCGAGCAGTCCCGGCCGGAGTTGGGCTTCCGGCTGCTGCAGCGGTTGTCCGACGACGTGGCGGAGATTGGCTTCGTGGAGACTTCTGCCAAGCAGGATGGCCGGAACATGACGATGGTGCTGGCTCCGCACCGCAATAAGCCACGGGGAGCCAAGGCGGATCGGGGTGCGACCGAGCCGGCGCAACAGCCAGCGGAGTAACGGCCCGTGCAGTGACATTCGGTGGCCCGTCCGGGCCACAGTGACATCGGGGTGGTCCGTCCGGGCCACCCAGATCACCGCCGCCCGTCCGGGTGGCAGGACGAGGACGGACATGCCGAAGAACAAGACCCATCGGGGCACTGCGAAGCGTGTGAAGCTCTCCGCTACCGGCAAGTTGCTGCGGCAGCGCGCCGGCAGGCGTCACCTGCTGGAGAAGAAGTCTTCCAGGATCACCCGCCGACTGGACGGGGTGGTCGAAGTGGCCTCGCAGGACACCAAGCGGATCCGCAAGCTGCTCGGTCGCTGACCGCCCGCTTATCCCGACCTGGACTCCGAACCCGACCCCGGGCGACCATCCCGCCCCCGAGACCGACAGGACGAATCAGTGGCACGCGTCAAGCGAGCGGTCAACGCCCAGAAGAAGCGCCGCAGCATCCTGGAGGCCGCCAGTGGCTATCGCGGCCAGCGCTCCCGGCTTTACCGCAAGGCCAAGGAACAGATTCTCCACTCGATGCAGTACGCCTATCGCGACCGGCGGGCGCGCAAGGGGGACTTCCGGCAGCTCTGGATTACCCGGATCAACGCCGCCGCGCGGCAGAACGGGATGACTTACAACCGGCTTATCCAGGGGCTGCGTATCGCCGAGATCGAAGTAGATCGCAAGAACCTCGCCGAGCTTGCTGTCTCCGACCCCACCGCGTTCACCGCGCTGGTCAAGGTTGCCAAGGCCAACCTGCCCAGCAGCCGGGGGGCGAGCGCCCCGGCGTCCCGGGACGGCGACGCCGCCTGAGCGCAGCGAACCCGGCCCAGCCGAACGCTCCATATACCGAACGGACCCCCCGGGTCGCGGCAGCGCGTGCACTGCTCCGGCGCCGGGACCGGGAGCGCGCGGGGCGGTTCCTCGTCGAGGGCCCTCAAGCCGTCCGGGAGGCCATCAAGTACGGATCGGTGCTGGAGCTGTTCGTCACCGAACGTGCCGCTACCCGGCATCCTGAGCTGCTCGAGGTTTCCGGCGCTCAGGTATCTCTCATCACCGAGCGGGCTGCCGCGGGATTGTCTGAGACGGCCACTCCGCAAGGCATGGTGGCGGTCTGCGCCGCGCTTGGCCGGCCCGCGGCGGACGCGCTGCGCGGTACCCGGCTGGTCACGGTACTGGCAGAGGTCGCCGATCCGGGCAATGCGGGCACGGTCATCCGGGTGGCCGACGCTGCCGGGGCAGGTGCAGTGCTCTTCGCCGGGGATGCTGTCGACCCGCACAACGGCAAATGCGTGCGGGCCTCCACCGGCAGCTTGTTCCACGTGGCGTTGGGCGTGGAGCCCGATCCGCACCAGGCCGTCGTGGCGTGCCGGCAGGCCGGGTTGCAGGTCTTGGCGACCGATGCGGGCACCGGCCGCGACCTCGATGACGTGGTCGACGCCGGAATCCTGGCGGCGCCGACCGCGTGGCTGTTCGGCAACGAGGCCCACGGGCTGGACCGCGGGCTGCTCGCGGCCGCTGACCACGCCGTCGCCGTCCCGCTACACGGGCGCGCGGAAAGCCTCAACCTGGCTAGTGCGGCGGCGGTCTGCCTGTATGCCAGCGCACGGGCGCACCGTCGGCGGCCTGCTCCCGGACCGGATCACCTAGGATCTGCCCAGAACTGACCGCATACCGGCCACGGCAGGCGCCCGACGTCGCGGCCCGCCGGACGCCCAGGAGTCTCCATCCCTATGTCTGGACCCAACGACGCCTACGACCCCAAGCAGGTCGCCGTGCTGGCGCCAGAAGCGCTAGCGCAGGCCGTCGAGGACGCTGAGAAAGCTTTCGCCAAGGCCGCCGACCTTGAGGAATTGGCCGCGGTCAAACCCGCCCACCTGGGGGAGCGGTCGCCGCTGCTGATCGCTCGACGGGAGATCGGTGCACTCCCACCCCAAGCCCGCGCCGAGGCCGGCAAGCGGCTCAACTCCAGCCGCACGGCCGTGCAGGCGGCCTTCGACCAGCGCCGTGCAGCACTGCAGGCCGAGCGGGACTCCCGGACCCTACGGGAGGAGGCTGTCGACGTCACACTGCCGTGGGATCGGGTTCCCGTTGGCGCCCGGCACCCGATCACCGCCCTGTGCGAGCGCATCGCGGACGTGTTCATCGCTATGGGGTATGAAGTCGCCGAGGGTCCGGAACTCGAGGCTGAGTGGTTCAACTTCGACGCGCTCAACTTTCCCAAGGACCACCCGGCCCGGACCATGCAAGACAGCTTCTACGTCGCGCCCGAGGGATCCGGCATGGTCCTGCGTACGCACACCTCCCCGGTGCAAGTACGCGCCCTGCTGGAGCGGGAGCTACCGGTGTACGTGGTGTGCCCGGGACGGACGTTCCGTACCGACGCGCTGGACGCCACCCATACCCCGGTCTTCCACCAGATCGAGGGCCTTGCGGTAGACGAGGGCATCACCATGGCGCATCTCAAGGGCACACTGGACGCGTTCGCCCGGGCGATGTTCGGCCAGAGTTCCCGGACCCGACTGCGGCCCTCATTCTTTCCCTTCACTGAGCCGTCAGCCGAGGTGGACGTGTGGTTCCCGGAGCGAAAGGGTGGCGCGGGCTGGGTCGAGTGGGGCGGCTGCGGGATGGTCAATCCGAACGTGTTACGTGCCTGCGGGATCGACACCGCGGTCTACTCCGGCTTCGCCTTCGGCATGGGCATTGAGCGCACCCTGCAGTTCCGTAACGGCATCGCCGACATGCGTGACATGGTCGAGGGCGATGTCCGGTTCACCTGCGCTTTCGGAACGGAGGCCTGAGCCGATGCGCGTTCCCGTGTCCTGGCTGCGCGATCACGTTGCGCTCCCCGAGGGTAGCGACGCCCCTACCGTGGCGGAGATCGCCGATGCCTTCGTGCGGGCCGGCCTCGAGGTCGAGGCGGTGCACCAACTCGGCCCGGTCAGCGGGCCGCTCGTGGTAGGGCGGGTGCAGGAGATCGAGAAGCTGACCGGTTTCTCCAAGCCGATCCGATACTGCCTGGTTGACGACGGCGAGCCGGCACCACGCGGAGTCATCTGTGGCGCCACTAACTTCGCCGTGGGGGATCTGGTCGTGGTGGCGCGGCCTGGCACGGTGCTGCCAGGTGACGTTGCGATCGCGGCACGAACCGCCTACGGCCGGACGTCCGAGGGGATGCTCTGTTCGGCTGCCGAGCTCGGGCTCGGCGACGACCACACCGGGATCATAGTGTTGCCGGCCGAAGCCGCGGTTGCCGGGGATGGCGCCGTCGAGCTGCTCGGCCTGGATGATGCGGTGATCGAGTTGGCGATCACCCCGGATCGCGGCTACTGCTTGTCAGTACGCGGGCTGGCCCGCGAACTGGCCATCGCGTTCGACGTGCCCTACGGCGATCCCGGGCTGCTCGAGGTGCCACAGACCGAAAGCGCCAGCTGGCCGGTACACATCGAGGACGAGCAGGGCTGCCGCCGGTTCGTGGTCCGCCAAGTGTCGGGCGTGGACGCGACCGGCGGGTCTCCTTGGTGGATGCGCCGGAGGTTGCAGTTGGCCGGGATGCGGCCGATCTCGCTGGCGGTCGACGTCACCAACTACGTGATGCTCGAGCTCGGGCAGCCGATGCATGCCTTCGACGCCGCCAAGTTGGACGGCGATCTCGTCGTTCGCCGGGCCACCGAGGGCGAGAAACTCACCACGCTGGACGGGGTCTGCCGGGAGCTGGATCCGGACGACATGGTGATCTGCGACAGCAGTGGTCCGGTGTCGCTGGCGGCTGTGATGGGCGGGGAGAGCACCGAGGTCGATCCGCAGACCACCAGCCTGTTGCTGGAGGCAGCGAACTGGGATCCGGCCTCCGTAGCTCGTGCCGCCCGGCGGCACAAGTTGCCCAGCGAGGCGGCCCGGCGTTTCGAGCGCGGGGTGGATGCTGCCC
>JALZHU010000093.1:0-13458 GCA_030860695.1 Actinomycetota bacterium | reverse complement strand
GCTCGCCGCGACGCTGCTGACTCGCTACGGCGGTGGAGAGCTTGTGCCGGGCCGCACTGACGTCGGCACGCCCCCGGGGCAGGCGTCGGTGGTGATGCCGATCGATCTACCGGATCAAGTGGCCGGGCGACCTTACGAGCGCGGCGCCACGGTCCGCCGGCTCTCCCAAATCGGTTGCCTGGTGGAAGTTGACAGTGTCAATGGCGTCACGATGGTGACCGCCGCTCCACCGTCCTGGCGCCCTGACCTGGCCCAGCCCGCCGACCTTGTCGAGGAGGTGCTGCGGCTGGAGGGTTACGACACCATCCCCTCCGAGCTACCGCCAGCACCGCCCGGGCGCGGACTCACTGCCAAGCAGCGCCGCCGGCGGACGATCTCCCGGGCGCTAGCCGGGGCAGGGTATGTGGAGGTGCTGCCCAGCCCATTCGTCTCGGCCGGCACGTGGGACGCATTCAGCCTTCCCGAGGACGATCCCCGGCGGCACACCACCACGCTGCTCAATCCGTTGGAGTCCGACCGCGACCAGCTGGCCACCACGCTGCTGCCTGGCCTGCTTGAGGCCCTGGTCCGCAACGTTGCCCGCGGGCAGCGCGACGTGGCGCTCTACGGGATGGCCCCGGTCGTGCAGCCGCGCGCCGGTGCCGCTGCGATGCCGGACGTGGGGGTGGACCACCGACCCAGCGACGCCGAAGTTGCCGCCCTGATCGGTGCGCTACCCGCTCAGCCGCTGTACGTGGGCGTCGTGCTCGCTGGGCAGTGGGAGCGACCCGGCTGGTGGGGCGCTGGCCGGTCGGTGACCTGGGCGGATGCGGTGCAGGCCGCACGAGTGGTCGGGCATGCTGCCGACGTTGAGCTCCAGATGCGCGCTGCTCAGGTTCCGCCGTGGCACCCCGGCCGGTGTGCTGAGTTGAGGGCGGACGGCCGCCCGGTGGGGCATGCTGGCGAACTGCATCCCGCGGTGGTCGAGGCGCTGGGTCTGCCGCCGCGGACCTGTGCGATGGAGCTGGATCTCGACGCGCTGCCGCTCACCGACCGGCGGCCCGCACCCGTGGTGTCGCCCTACCCGCCGGTGCTACAAGACGTCGCCTTGGTGGTAGACGTTACTGTGCCGGCCGCCGAGCTGACCGCCACGCTGCGCCGGGGCGCCGGAGAGCTGTTGGAGGACGTGCGCCTGTTCGACGTCTACACCGGCGACCAGATCGGTGCAGGCAAGCGGTCCCTGGCCTTCGCGCTGCGGTTCCGGGCCCCGGATCGCACCCTCACCGTCGCCGAGGCCAGCGCCGCTCGCGACGCAGCAGTCGCCGCCGCCATCAAGACTCACGGTGCCACCCTGCGCTCGTAACCCCAAGCCTGGCGTGTTGTGCTCTTCTCCCGGGTGTCGTTCACAGCCTGGCGCGACCTCATCCGTGCTGGCTTAGGGTGAGTATTGGGCCTGTGAGAGGCCGCACGCTGAGAACGTGCCAGAGACGGTGGAGCGCGGCGCGCTTGGCGGTGCATATCGGTGACCCGGTGTCATGGAACGTGCCATAGAGTGACTTAATTCCTCTGACGAACGGAGTGCTATGGCTTTCGATGACCCCACTCACGACGTGGCTGACCCGCTACGTCGCAATGAGGTCACTGGATCGCTTCAAGCGACCGTTGGTCCCCGGCTTGCCCCCGTAGTGGCCCTCCGGGTGCAGGAATGAGATCAGCGATCCGGCGGCTCCAATTGGCCTGGGTACACCGCCCCTTCACTGTTGTGCTTGCGGCCGTGCTGTCGTTCCCCGGCGCGCTCGCTGTGATCTACGGCGATGAGGTTTCACGGGCGCTGGCGACCATCGCAGCCGATACCGTAAGCCGTGCCATGGGCGTCGCGCTGCTCGCCGGTGGGGTCACCACTATCGTCGGTATTGCCCGCGGACGCTCATTGGTCGAGGCAATTGGTCTCTCGCTGCTCGCCGTGGGCTGCGGCATCTACGGCCTCGGCGTGCTCCTCGGTCTCGGATTCGCTGGAGCGGTGGCGGGTAGCGGCTTCCTTGCGGTAGCCCTGGCCACCGTTCGACGTGTTGTCACACTGGCCGCTGTCACTCCAAAGGTCGACGACGTTGTCCGGTGAAACGCTGCGATTCATCCTCCAAGTCGCCGCTATCGCCACTGGTGGTGGATTCGTTCAGCTGCTCATCTTCATCCTCAAGCGCCGCAGCGAGCTGCGTAACCTCGACGCCACATCTGGTTCAGCTGCCCTGGATAGCGCGAATAGCTATATCGCCACCCTTCAAGGTGGGGAGAAGGCGGTGCGTGACGAGCTGGACAAGATGCACGCCCGCTTTGAGGCCTCGCAGAAGAAGTGGGACATCGAACGGGTTACGCTGACCGATGCCCTGAACAACGAACGGTGAGAGGTGGCGCGTCTTGCCGCGGATCTTGCAAGGTGCCGAGCTGACCTCGCCGTCGCTGACGCCCGAATCGCGGAGTTAACAAGCAGACCGGCACGCCACAGCCGCTGGTTGGCCGAGTAAAGAGCGAGGCACGGCTTGTAGCGGGTCAGCTGATCGCATGCCATCCAGCGAGCAACGCACGCGCCGCTTGGTCGACAGGGTGTTCAGCTTGAGGACTCCAATCCCAGACTACGGATAGCCGCGGCCTCACTCTTTGAATTTTCTTGCGTGAAGATGCATAATCATTCGCATGCGGTTCAGGGTTGCGGTGGCGGGGGCGAGTGGGTATGCGGGTGGCGAGCTGCTTCGGTTGATGCTCGGTCACCCGCACATTGAGATCGGCGAGCTGACGGCGGGTGGCAACGCCGGAAGCAGGCTGGGCGAGCACCACCCGAATCTCATCCCACTCGCCGAGCGCATCCTGTGCGACACGACGGCGGAGCGGTTGGCTGGGCACGATGCGGTGTTCCTCGCTCTGCCGCACGGTCACTCCGCCGCGCTGGCGGCCGAACTACCCGAGGACACCGTGGTGATCGACTGTGGAGCTGACCACCGGCTCGCGGACCCAGCGGCCTGGCAGCGCTGGTACGGCAGCGACTACGCCGGAACCTGGCCCTACGGGCTGCCCGAGCTGCCCGGAACGCGGGAGAAGCTGCGCGGAGCCCGCCGCGTCGCGGTGCCCGGCTGTTACCCGACGGTAGTCAGCCTCGCGGTTGCTCCGGCGCTCGCGGCTGGGCTTATCGCTCCCGATGTCGTGGTGACCGCGATGTCCGGCACGTCGGGGGCCGGGCGTGCCCTCAAGCCACACCTGCTGGCTTCGGAAGTTATGGGCTCGGCCAGCGTCTACGGGATGGCCGGCGCGCACCGGCATACCCCGGAGATCATCCAGAACCTGACCAGTGTCGCCGGCGAGGCGGTCACCGTGTCGTTCACCCCGGTGCTGGCGCCGATGTCGCGCGGGATCCTGGCCACCTGCACCGCGACACTGCGCCCAGGTGTCAACGAGCAGCTGGCCCGCAACACCTATCACGCCGCGTACGCCACGGAACCGTTTGTGCACCTGCAGCCGCCGGGCCGCTGGCCGGCTACTGGCGCCGTGCAGGGCTCCAACTCCGTGCAGGTGCAGGTTGCAGTGGACGCCGACGCCGGCCGGCTGGTCGTGGTCGGTGCGGTCGACAACCTCACTAAGGGCACCGCGGGAGCGGCGCTGCAGTGCCTCAATCTCGCGTTGGGGCTTTCCGAGACCACTGGTCTGATGGCCTGGGGAATCGCCCCCTAATAGCCCCCGGATAGCGCTGACACCAGCAGGGAGGACACCGCGATGAGCGTCACCGCACCCGCCGGGTTCCGGGCGGCCGGTGTAGCCGCCGGAATCAAGGCCAGTGGTGCTCTGGATATGGCCCTGGTGGTCAATGACGGACCTGCCAAGGCGGCTGCCGGGGTGTTCACCCGCAACCAGGTCAAGGCGGCACCGGTGCTGTGGTCAGCGCAGGTGCTCACCGGGCGACGGCTGCGCGCGGTCGTGCTGAACTCCGGCGGAGCCAACGCCTGCACCGGTCCTGGCGGGTTCCAGGACACCCATGCCACCGCGGAGCGGGTCGCCACGGTGCTGAACTGTGGGGCGGCCGAGGTCGCCGTGTGCTCCACTGGACTGATCGGCGAGCGGCTGCCTTTGGGCCTAGTGCTGTCCGGAGTCGACACGGCCGCAGCGGCATTGGCCGCATCGCCGGAAGCCGGCCTGGCCGCAGCCACCGCAGTGTTGACCACCGACACCGTCCCCAAGCAAGCCGCGGTCGCCGGTGCGGGCTGGACGGTGGGCGGGTTTGCGAAGGGAGTCGGCATGGTCGCGCCGAGTCTGGCCACCATGCTTTGCGTGCTCACCACCGACGCCGCCGTTGATGAGACCACTCTGGACAAAGTGTTGCGCTGCGTCACCAGCGAGACATTCGAGCGCCTGGACATCGACGGCACCTGCTCGACCAACGACACCGCGCTGCTGCTGGCCTCCGGCGCCTCGGGGATGACGCCCGGCGAGGAAGAGTTCACTGCCGCGGTGCAGCAGGTATGCCATAAGCTGGTCAAAAGTCTGCAGGCCGACGCCGAGGGCGTCACCAAAGAGATCGCGGTCACCGTCCGGAGCGCGGCCAGCGACGCTGACGCCCTCGCTGCGGCCCGCGCAGTCGCTCGGGACAACCTGGTCAAGGCCGCCTTTTTCGGTTCCGATCCCAACTGGGGTCGGATCGCCGCCGCGGTGGGTGCCTCGTCGGCCACCGTGCGGCCCGACACGCTGGACATCCGGATCAACGGAGTGCTGCTCTGTGAGGGTGGCGTGGTGGCGGCCGATCGCTCTAAGGCGGACCTGTCCGGCCGCGAGATCACCGTGGAGATCGATCTGCATCTTGGCGAGGAGCAGGTCACCGTGCTCACCACCGACCTTTCGCACGGGTACGTCGAGGAGAACAGCGCGTACTCGTCATGACAGCGAACATCGAGACAACGGCGAAGATCGATACGGCGGCGCAGAAAGCTGCCGTGCTCGCCGAAGCGTTGCCTTGGTTACAGCGCTTCCACGGGGCTACCGTCGTGATCAAGTACGGCGGCAACGCGATGCTGGACGATCTGCTCAGGCAGGCCTTTGCCCAGGACATGGTCTTCCTGCGGCTGGCCGGGCTACGCCCTGTCGTGGTGCACGGCGGTGGCCCCCAGATCAACGCCATGCTAGACCGGCTGGGTATTGCCGGGGAGTTTCGCGGTGGCCTTCGGGTTACCACGCCAGAGACGATCGACGTGGTGCGCATGGTGCTATTCGGCCAGGTGGGTCGGGAACTCGTCGGGCTTATCAACGCGCACGGTCCGTTCGCGGTCGGAATCTCTGGTGAGGACGCGCACCTGTTTACCGCTGCCCGGCGCACCGCCACTGTGGGCGGCGAGCAGGTCGACGTGGGGCTGGTCGGGGATGTGGTCGCGGTGAACCCCGCTGCGGTGCTCGACATCGTCAATGCCGGGCGTATCCCGGTGGTGTCCGGATTAGCGCCGGACACCGACGGCGTGGTGCACAACGTCAACGCTGATACCGCTGCAGCGGCGCTGGCCGTCGCCCTAGGAGCCGAGAAACTCGTCATGCTCACCGACGTCGAAGGGCTCTACAGCGACTGGCCGAACCAGTCCAGCTTGTTGTCCCAGGTGACCGTGGAGCAGTTGGAGAGGCTGCTGCCCGGGCTGTCCACCGGGATGGTGCCGAAGATGGAGGCCTGCCTGCGCGCAGTGCGGGGCGGCGTGCCTCAGGCCCATGTCATCGACGGTCGGGTGGCGCATTCCGTGCTCCTCGAGGTGTTCACCACCGAAGGGGTGGGGACGATGGTGCTGCCCAAGGAGCCCCCACCAGAGGAGCCTCTACACAAGGAGACCGGCTGATGCCTACTGCGGACTTGCAGCGGCGCTGGCAGGCCGCATTGATGGCCAACTACGGCACGCCCGCCTTGGCGCTGGCCCGTGGTGCCGGCGCGGAAGTATGGGATGTGGACGGCCGGCGTTACCTGGATCTGCTCGGCGGCGTCGCGGTGAACGCGCTGGGCCACGCTCACCCGGCCGTGGTGCGTGCCGTCACCGAACAGATCAACACCCTTGGGCAGGTGTCGAACCTGTATCTGAGCGGGCCGGCGATCACTCTTGCCGAGAGCCTGCTTGATCTGCTCGGCGCCACCGGATCGGGACGGGTGTTCTTGTGCAACTCCGGCGCGGAGGCCAATGAGGCGGCATTCAAGATTGCCCGACGCACCGGGCGGCGGAAGATGGTCGCCGCGCACGGCGCCTTCCATGGCCGCACCATGGGCGCGCTCGCGCTCACCGGGCAGCCCCCCAAGCGGGATCCCTTCGAACCGATGCCGCCTGGTGTGGTATTCGTGCCCTACGGCGACCCTGGGGCCATGGAGTCGGTGGTCGACGAGGACACTGCCGCGGTGTTCCTCGAGCCTGTGCAAGGCGAGAACGGTGTGGTGATCCCCCCGGACGGCTACCTGCACGCTGCTCGGGAGATTACCGCGGCGCATGGGGCGCTGCTGGTGCTGGACGAAGTCCAGACCGGCATCGGTCGGACAGGCACCTGGTTCGCCCACCAGTCCGTGGGTGTGGCTCCCGACGTGGTCACCCTGGCCAAGGGTTTAGGCGGTGGGCTCCCGATCGGCGCGTGCATCGGTATCGGCCGCGCCGCGCACCTGTTGCAACCCGGCCAGCATGGCTGCACGCTCGGGGGCAACCCGGTTTGCTGTGCGGCCGCGCTAGCCGTGCTACGGACCATCGCAGCGGACGGGTTGCTCGACCACGCCGCCCGGCTCGGAAAGCAGATCGCCGCTGAGATCGCGGCACTGCACCACCCACTCGTCGGGTCGGTCAGCGCGGCGGGTCTGCTCATCGGGATCGGGCTGACCTCGCCGAGCTCCACCGAAGTCGCCACCGCCGCGCGGGAGGCGGGCTTCCTGGTCAATCCGGCCGTGCCAGACCGGGTTCGGCTCGCCCCACCGCTGGTGCTCACCGACGCCCAGGCGCGGGAGTTCCTCAGTGCCTTACCCACGATCCTGGACCGGGTGCAGTAGCGATGCCCAGGCACTTCTTGCGTGATGACGGACTCACCCCGGCCGAGCAGCGGGAAATCCTGGACCTTGCCGATGAGTTCAAAGCCGACCCGCTCGGGCGTACCCCGCTGGCCGGCCCGCGATTCGTCGTGGTCATTTTTGAGAAGAGCTCGACGCGAACCCGGCTGTCCTTCGAGATCGGCATCGCCCAACTCGGCGGTTACCCGGTGATCATCGACGCTCGCACGACGCAGCTGGATCGCGAGGAGACCATCGAGGACACCTCGCGGGTGCTGTCTCGCTACGCCGACGCAGTGGTGTGGCGTACCTACGCGCAGCGCCGTATCGAAGCCATGGCTAGTGTCTCGCGGGTGCCGGTGGTCAACGCACTCACCGACGAGTTCCACCCCTGTCAGGTGCTCGCTGACCTGCAAACCATCCGGGAACGGCACGGTCGCCTGGCCGGGCTCACCCTGACCTACCTGGGCGACGGATCGAACAACATGGCGCACTCCCTGCTGCTCGGCGGCACCACTGCCGGCCTGCACGTCCGGATCGCCGCTCCTTCAGGGTTCCAGCCGCTGCCCGGCGTGCTGCTTGCGGCGAAGCACCGTGCTGCCGAGACCGGTGGGAGCGCCACCTTGCTCACCGATCCCCACGCGGCGGTCGATGGGGCCGACATCCTGGTGACCGACACGTGGACCTCGATGGGTCAGGAGAGCGACGGGCTCGACCGGGTCACCCCGTTCCGGTTGTTACAGATCAATGCCGAGCTGCTGGAGCGCGCGTCCGGCGGCGGTGTCAAGAAGATCACAGTGTTGCACTGTTTGCCCGCGCACCGCGGGGCCGAGATCACCGACGAGGTGCTCGACGGTCCGGCCAGCGCGGTGTGGGACGAAGCGGAGAACCGGCTGCACGCGCAGAAGGCTCTGCTGGCCTGGTTGCTGGACCCGGCGCGCCTGGACCCGGCACGACTGGACCCGGCACGACTGGATACGGAGCGAACGGCATGATGCTCACCCGGGCTAGCCGCCAGGCTCGCATCGTCGACCTAGTGACCCACCGCGCCGTGCGTAGCCAGTCCGAATTGGCCACCCTCCTGGCTGCGCAGGGCATCGAGGTCACTCAGGCCACGCTGTCCCGGGACCTCGATGAGCTCGGCGCGGTGAAGTTGCGCGGTGTGGACGGCGGTGCGCCAATTTATGTCATCCCCGAGGACGGTAGCCCGGTGCGCGCCATGGAAGGCGGCACCGCCCGGCTGGCCCGGGTGCTGTCCGAGCTGCTGGTCTCCGCTGACGCCAGCGCGAATCTCGCAGTGCTGCGCACCCCACCTGGGGCGGCACATTTCGTGGCCAGCGCACTGGACCGGGCGGCGCTGGCTGAGGTGGTCGGCACCATCGCGGGCGATGACACCATCCTGGTCGTCGCCCGAGAACCCCGCACTGGGCAGCAGCTGGCACAGCGGATCATGGCGCTGGCGAAAGGAGAGCAGGAATGATCGACCGGGTGGTACTGGCCTACTCCGGGGGGCTGGACACCTCAGTGGCGATCGGGTGGATCGCCGAGAAAACCGGAGCTGAGGTCATCGCTGTCGCGGTCGATGTCGGCCAGGGTGGTGAGGACATGGAAACCATCCGCAGGCGGGCACTGGCGTGCGGCGCGGTGGAGGCCGTCGTCACCGATGCCCGCGCCGAGTACGCCGAGCAGTACTGCCTGCCCGCGCTGCAAGCCAACGCGCTGTACATGAACCGCTATCCGCTGATATCAGCGCTGTCCCGGCCGCTGATCGTCAAGCACCTGGTGGCGGCCGCGAAGTACCATGGCGCCTCCACCGTCGCCCACGGTTGTACCGGCAAGGGCAACGATCAGGTGCGTTTCGAGGTCGGTATCTGCGCGCTCGCCCCGGACCTGCAGGTCATCGCTCCCGTCCGGGACTACGCGTGGACCCGGGAGAAGGCCATCGCCTACGCCGAGGAACGCGACCTTCCGATTGACGTCACCAAGCGCTCGCCGTTCTCCATCGACCAGAACCTGTGGGGACGGGCGGTGGAGACCGGGTTCCTCGAAGACCTGTGGAATGCTCCGACCAAGGACGTGTACTCCTACACCAGCGATCCGACCGAGTGGAAGGCACCGGAGCAGCTGGTGATCACCTTCGAGTCTGGTACGCCGGTTGCCATCGATGGCGCGCCGGTGACCGTGCTGGAGGCGATCCAACAGCTCAACGCACGGGCTGGCGCGCATGGCGTCGGCCGGTTGGACCTGGTTGAGGATCGGCTGGTCGGTATCAAAAGCCGTGAGGTTTACGAGGCGCCAGGGGCGATCACTTTGGTCATCGCACACCAGGAGCTGGAGGCCGTCACCGTCGAGCGTGACTTGGCTAGATATAAGCGCAGCGTCGACCAGCGCTGGACCGAGCTGGTCTACGACGGGCTATGGTTCTCGCCGCTCAAGCGGGCGCTGGACGCATTCATCGCCGACTCGCAGCGCCACGTGACCGGCGAGATCCGGATCGAGCTGGCCGGTGGCCGGGCCACGGTGACCGGACGGCGCAGCGCGCATTCGCTGTATGACTTCAACCTTGCCACCTACGATGCGGGCGACACCTTTGACCAGTCGCTGGCCAAGGGGTTCGTGCAGCTGTGGGGACTGCCGTCAAAACTCGCGGCACAGCGAGATTTGCTTAGCAGGGAGCTCTTGTCATGACGGCACCGCGAGACCTGCTTGTACAGCGTTCTGCGGGACACCCGCGGCCGGACGAGGGCCATCAGCTCTGGGGTGGCCGGTTCAGTGAGAAACCGGCGGATGCGATGGCCGCGCTGAGCGCCTCGACGCACTTCGACTGGCGGCTCGCCCGGTACGACATCCGCGGCTCCCGAGCGCACGCCCGCGTGCTGCACGAGGCCGGGCTGCTCAACGACAGCGAGCTGGATGCGATGATCGACGCGCTGGACCGCCTCGACGCCGACGTCGAGTCCGGCGCGTTTGTCCCCGTGCCCGAGGACGAGGATGTACACACCGCGCTGGAGCGTGGTCTGATCGAGCGCGCGGGCCCCGAGCTCGGCGGCCGGCTGCGCGCCGGGCGCTCCCGCAACGACCAGGTCGCGACGCTGTTGCGAATGTGGCTGCGCGATGCTGCCCGTCGGGTGGCCGCGGGCACCCTGGATGTGATCGACGCGCTGCTCGACCAGGCGCAGGCGCATCCCGATGCCCCCATGCCAGGACGGACCCATCTGCAGCACGCTCAACCGGTGCTGCTCGCCCACCACCTGGGGGCACACGTCCAAGCCCTGCTGCGCGACGTTCAGCGGCTGCGCGATTGGGATGCCCGGGTCGCCGTCTCGCCCTACGGCTCCGGGGCGCTGGCCGGCTCGTCGCTCGGTCTGGACCCGGCAGCGGTGGCCGCCGAACTCGGCTTTGATGCCCCGGTGGAGAACTCGATCGACGGCACGGCGTCGCGGGACTTTGCCGCCGAGGCCGCGTTCGTGTTTGCGATGTTGGCCGTCGACCTGTCCCGGATCGCCGAGGAGATCATCCTGTGGGCCACCGCCGAGTTCGGTTATGTCGCCCTGGATGACGCCTACTCGACGGGCAGCTCGATCATGCCGCAGAAGAAGAACCCCGATGTGGCCGAGTTGGCCCGGGGCAAGGCGGGCCGGCTGATCGGCAACCTCACCGGCCTGCTGGCCACGCTCAAGGCGCAACCGCTGGGGTACAACCGGGATCTGCAAGAGGACAAGGAGCCGCTGTTCGACTCCGTGGATCAGCTCGAGCTGGTGCTGCCCGCGATGGCCGGAATGATCGGCACCCTGGCCTTCCGGACCGCGCGGCTCGCCGAGCTGGCTCCGACCGGGTTCACCCTGGCCACCGATCTTGCCGAGTGGCTGGTACGCCAGGGTGTGCCGTTCCGCACCGCCCACCACGCGGCCGGAGCGTGTGTGCGGATGGCCGAATCCCGCGGCGTGGGGTTGGTCGAGCTGTCGGAAATGGAGCTCGCCGCTATCCATCCCGAGCTCACCATCGACGTCCGCCGGGTGCTCAGCGTCGCCGGATCAATAGGCTCCCGGGACGCCTATGGGGGCACCGCTGCGGAGCGCGTCGTTGAGCAGCTTCAGCGCGCCCAGCAGGCTGCGGACGAGCACCGGGCCTGGGTGGCGCAGTGACGGTGGAGCGGGCGCCCTTGCCGCGCCAGCACCTCGCCGTCGATGTCCTGCCGGCCGCTCGGCTGCTGTTGGGTTGCCTGCTGGTCGCCGATCGACCGGGTGAGCAAATCGTGGTCCGCCTGGTGGAGCTGGAGGCCTATCGCGGCGGCGACGATCCGGCGGCGCACTCCTACCGGGGCCGCACCGCCCGCAACGCCGTGATGTTCGGCCCGCCTGGGCACCTGTACGTGTATTTGATCTACGGGATGCACTTCTGCGCCAACATCTCCTGCCTGCCCGAGGGGCAACCAGGCGCGGTGCTGTTGCGTGCTGCTGAAGTCGTTTCCGACCTTGACGCCGCGCGGCTGCATCGGCCCACGGCGCGATCCGACACCGAACTCGCTCGCGGCCCTGCCAGGTTGGCGACCTTGCTCGGGCTACGCCGGGAGCACAACGGCCTGGACCTCACTGACCCCACTTCGCCGGTGCGGCTCCTGCCCGGCGATCCAGTGCCGGCCGATCAGGTGCGCACCGGTCCCCGGGTGGGCGTCGCCGCCGCGCCGGACCGACCGTGGCGGTTCTGGGTGCATGGCAGCCCGGCGGTGTCGGAATACCGTCGGCACCGGAACCGGCCTAAGGCACATGCGGGATGATTCAGGGGTGGGAGCGCACATCCTCGACGAGTTGAGCTGGCGCGGGCTCATCGCCCAGAGTACCGATCTCGACGCGTTGCGCCGCGACTGCGATGCCGGCCCGATCGTGCTGTACTGCGGGTTTGATCCCACTGCGCCAAGCCTGCATATGGGCCACCTGGTACAGATCCTCGCGCTGCGCCGATTCCAGCGCGCCGGCCACCAGCCGCTGGCGCTCGTCGGCGGCGCTACCGGGCTGATCGGGGACCCCAAGCCGACCGCCGAACGGGTGCTCAACACCAAGGACGTCGTTGCCGGCTGGGTACACCGGATCCGAGCCCAGATCGAGCCCTTCCTCGACTTCACGGGGCCGCACGCCGCCACCATGGTGAACAACCTGGACTGGACGCAGCCGCTGCCGGCGATCGATTTCCTGCGCGACGTAGGTAAGCACTTCCGGGTGAACCGGATGCTTGCCAAGGAGGCAGTGAGCGCGCGGTTGCAGTCCGAAGCAGGGATCAGCTTCACCGAATTCAGTTACCAACTCCTGCAGGCGATGGACTACCTCGAGCTTTACCGGCGGTACGGCTGCATCCTGCAGATCGGCGGCAGCGACCAGTGGGGCAACATCACCGCGGGTGTGGACCTGATCCATCGGGTCGAGCAGCGCGGCGTGCATGCGTTGGCCACACCGCTGATCACTAAGGCGGACGGCACCAAGTTCGGCAAAACTGAGAGCGGAACAATCTGGTTGGATCCCGATCTAACCAGCCCGTATGCCTTCTACCAATTCTGGATCAATGCCGATGACCGGGACGTGATCGGTTACTTGAGGGTGTTCACCGACCTGCCCCGGGAGACCGTCGCCGACCTGGACCGGCAAACCCTCGAGCGGCCGTACGCGCGGGAAGCGCAGCGAGTGCTGGCCGCGGAAGTCACCGCCCTGGTGCACGGCCCGGAGGAGGCCCGCCGCGCGGTCATGGCCAGCGAGGCCTTGTTCGGGCAGGGGGAACTGCGCGATTTGGACGAGCGCACGTTGGATACCGCCATGGCCGAGGCACCCACCGGACAGGTGCTCCTGGCCGACCGGCCCACGATCGTCGATCTGCTGGTAGCCAGCGGCCTCGCCAGCAGCAAGGGGGCTGCGCGTCGCACGGTCCGCGAAGGTGGTGCGTCGGTGAACAACGCCAAGGTCGGAGATGAGGGCTGGACGCCCGCGGAGTCTGATCTGCTGCCCGGTAGATGGTTGGTGCTCCGACGTGGTCGGCGCCACACCGCTGGCGTACGCGTGCAGTGATCCCCTCGGATCGCTCCGGCGCCTGCGGACACGCCGATTTGACTTCTCCCGTGCGCTGCCCGTACCTTCTGCTTCGCCCCGCAGCGGAATGGACGAAACGCTCAGCGCGTTGACGGTGGTGAGGCGTAGGCCAGGCCGTGGGGAGCTTGACTCGGACGGCTGGTAAGCTTGAAGAGTCGCCGGGCCTGTACCGGACCTCCACCTGAGGTCGGCCAGTACGGGACCGGTTACGTCAGAGTGAGTCATCCCGGATCTAACTATCGCTTCGATGGTTGGTGATGGTGTGTGCTTGTTCTTTGAGAACTCAACAGTGTGTCGATGAGGTGTTGGTGCCATGTTTGTTTTGTGTTTGGGTTTTTGTTGCTAGTGATCAGGCGTTTGATGGAGAGTTTGATC
>JALZHU010000092.1 GCA_030860695.1 Actinomycetota bacterium | reverse complement strand
ACCTACCGCGACACCGAAATGATCACTAGAAAGCCGGATGATCACGAAAGTATCATGTCCGGTTTGGCGGGAGGCCGTCGGAAAAGGACCAGCTCAAGTGGCACCTCGCTGGCGGCCCACCCGACCCGAAAAAGAACGGGAAGATGCGCCCCCTGGGCATGCCGACCTGGTCGGACAAGCTGGTCGGGGAGGTGGTACGCCTGTTGTTGGAAGCGTATTACGAGCCGACCTTCTCCGACCGCTCCCACGGGTTTCGTCCCGGACGGGGATGCCACACCGCGCTGCGCGAGGTGGTCAACACCTGGACCGCGACGACCTGGTTTATCGAGGTTGACGTCGCCGATTGCTTCGGGTCTTTAGACCACGAGGTGATGCTCGCGATGATCGCGGAGAGGGTCCACGACGGTCGGTTCCTGCGGCTGATACGGGGAATGCTCACCGCGGGGTACCTGGAGGACTGGGTATGGAATGCCACCCACAGCGGTGCACCACAGGGCGGGGTTGCATCCCCAATATTGTCGAACATCTATCTGAATCGCCTCGACAAGTTCGTCGAGACGGTCCTCATCCCCACCTACACTCGGGGGGAGGTCCGGGCGGCCAACCCGGCCTACCACCGGGTGGCGGTACGGCGGGGTAGCGCCCGCAAGCGCGGCGACCGCGCCGAGGCCCGTCGACTGCTTCGGCAGTTGCGGGCCATGTCCAGCAAGGACCCGACGGACCCGGGCTATCGTCGGCTGCGCTACCTCAGGTACGCCGACGATCAGTTGCTCGGTTTCACCGGACCCAAGGCCGAAGCTGAGGAGATCAAAGAGCGCCTGGCCCAATTCCTGCGCGACGACCTCAAGCTGGAATTGTCCCAGGACAAGACCCTGATCACCCACGCCCGTACCCGGGCCGCACGGTTCCTCGGCTACGACATCATCACCCAACACAGCACCCGAATCACCCGAGGCCGTCGCACGGTCAACGGTGGGATCGGGTTGCGGGTGCCCAACGATGTCATCAAGGCCAAGACCGCCCCCCACCTCAAACACGGTAAACCCACGCACCGCTCCGCATGGATCAAAGAAAACGACCACACCATCGTCTCCGCCTACGGAGCCATCTACAGGGGGATCGTCCAGTACTACCTGCTCGCCGGAAACGTCTTCCGGCTAAACCGGCTGCGATGGGTCATGGAAATCTCCATGCTCAGGACCCTGGCCGCCAAGCACAACTCGACGGTGTCGAAGATGGCCAAGAAACACAAGGTCAAGATCGACACACCGGAGGGTATCCGTACGTGCTTCGAGGCCACGAGTCGAGCGGCAGGGCAGGCAGCCACTGGTCGCACGGTTCGGCGGGATCCCGCTGAAACGCAAGAAACAAGCGGTCATCACCGACCGCCCACCATCCGGGGCCACCTACCCACACCGGGAGTTGATCACACGCCTCCTCCACGGTAGGTGCGAGCTATGCGCCAGCACGAACGACATCCACGTGCACCACGTCGCCCGTCTGGCAGACCTCGCAGGCCCCGGACCACACCCCGAATGGACGCGGTTCATGGCCAAGCGACGCAGAAAGACGATCGTCGTCTGTCGCAGCTGCTACGACACCATCCACTCGGGCCCGCCGCGCACCATCACGCAGTAAGTCACTGGAGAGCCCGGTACGGGGAAACTCGTACGCCGGGTTCGGAGGGAGGCCGCACGGAAAAGGACCTGCACCTGCAGGAACCTCGCCGTGCGGCCGACCCTGCCTACACCTGGGGCGCCTGGGATGCCGCCGCGGCGACCGGGGCGGCCCTGTTGTGGCGGGCACCGACCCAACTCGATCTTCCCGTGCTGCGGGTGTTGGACGACGGCACCTACCTCACAGTGCTGATCAAGCCCACGATCCGCGGGTCCCGTCGGGAACGCATCTTGTCCGCGTTGGCCGCCGGCGCCGATCCGACCGGCCTGGCCGACGCTGTCGATGAAAAGGGGCGCCCGGTGGCTCATCCGGCCCGGGTGATCGAGTACGAGGTGCCCGACCGGGACGGCAACGGCACCGGCGAGCTGATCGTGCTACTCACCACCATCCTCAACCCCAGCGGAGACAACGGGGCCCGGGCCGACGAGCTGGCTGCCGCCTACCACCAGCGCTGGGAACAGGAAACCGCCCATGGCCAGCTGAAAACCCACCTCCGCGGGCCCGGCCGGGTGCTGCGCTCAAAGCTGCCGGACCTGGCCTACCAAGAAATCTGGGCCTACCTGATCGTCCACCACGCGATCAGCGCGCTGACCGCCCAAGCCTCCGCCGCCGCCGATCTGGACCCGACCGGATCTCCTTCACCCGGGCCCTGCGCCTGATCCGCCGTACCGCCACCGGGACGGCGACCATTCCCCCCTACGGACTGGGCTGACCAACTCCCGGCCCACGTAGCGCTGATCGCCACCCTGCTCATCCCACCACGCCGCGAACGCACCTGCCCCCGCGCGGTCAAACGAGCCCGGCACAACAACTACCGGATCAAGAAACCCGGTGAGCCCGCCAGCACCCGCCACCCCGCCCCAGCCACCATCTCGCACCGCCGACTCACACCCCGAACAGCTTGATCGACTTAGGCTAAGTGGCATTGCGCCTATGACTACCTCACTCAGATCGCTCCGACCGTATCCTATATAGAGGGTGCCGACAGCGATACCTGGCAGCAGCGGGTCGAATTGATCGGCAAGGCGCTGGGACGTAACGAGCAGGCCAAGCAGGTCCTTGCCGACACCCAGAACAAGATCAATCAAGTGGTCGCGGACAACCCTGCCTTCGCCGGTAAGACCTTTAGCTTTAGCTACGTAGCCGGTGGCGTGCTTGAGGCCCTCGTTGGGGACGACGCGTCAGTAACGTTCCTCGAACAGTTGGGCCTGACGATCTCGCCCAAGGTTGCCGCACTGTCGGAGTCCGAGCCTGGACGGGCCCCGATCAGCCCGGAAAACCTTGGTGTCCTGGATGCCGAGGTCATGATCGTGGCGGCCCAGACCCCTGATGACCGGAAATTCTTCGAGTCGAACCCGCTCTTTCGCAGTTGAACGTGGTCAAGAACGGGAACTACATCCCGATACCCTTCCCAGTAGAGGCAGCGATGGGGTTTCCCTCGCCGTTGTCCATTCCCTACGCGCCGGACGAAATGGTCCCGGCGGTAGCCAAGGTTCTTGCGCAAGCATCGACCCCCCGGTAATCTCGCCCGCGCTCATGTCGGTAAGGTTAACCTTACTCAGCGGCCCATCAGGGACGAGGAGGCACCGGTATGCGCGTCGTCGCGTTCGGATACATGACCTGGGGCCGGCGCACAATAGAGGCGATTCTGGAGGCGGGACACGAGATCCCCCTGATCGTTACCCACCCGGATAGCGGCAACGCCTACGAGAAGATCTTCAACGAGTCAGTGGCCGAGCTCGCCGCTGACCACGGCATCCCGCTGCTGGTCCGCAACCGGGCCGACGACGCCGAGGTCCGCGAGGCGATCACCGCGACCGGCGCGGACATCATGGTCGTGTCGAACTGGCGGACCTGGCTGCCGCCGGAAATCTTCTCGATCCCGCGGCTTGGCACGCTTAACGTGCACGATTCGCTGCTGCCCGGCTACGCCGGCTTCGCCCCGCTGAACTGGGCGCTGATCAATGACGAGCCCGAGGTCGGCGTCACCGCGCACATGATGAACTCCGAGTTCGACGCCGGAGATATTGTGTTACAGTGCCGCACCCCGGTCACCGACGATGACACGATCGTTGATCTGTTCGACCGCACGTTGAAGATGTTCGGGCCGATCACCGTCGACGCACTGCAGCTCATCGCGTCAGGCCGCACCGACTGGACCCCACAGGACCGGCGTGCCGCGTCGTACTTCCACCGCCGCAGTGACGAGGACAACCGGATCGACTGGACGTGGCCGGCGCGTGACATCTTCAACCTCGTGCGCGCGCAGCTCGATCCGTACCCCAACGCCTACTGCTTTCACGGCACCAAGCGGCTGCGGATCCTGAAGGCGTCGGTGACCGAGGACGCGATCGGCGGGACGCCAGGCCGGATCGTCATCCGTCGGGGGACCGGGGTGGTGATCGTCGCCGGTGCCGACGCCCGGCGCGGGCGCATCCCCGGGCTGCTGATCGAGCGCGTTCGCACCGACGAAGGCCGAGAACTCGACGCGGCGGAGTATTTCACCCGCATGGGCGGGTACCTGACCTCATACCCGCGAGACTGACCGGCCTGACGGTGCTGGATCTTCTGCTGGTCGGCGCGACCGTTCATACCATGGACCCGCGTCACCCGGTGGGGCACCAGGTCGGCATCTGGCGGGGCCGCGTTGTCGCGCTGGACGACGCCGCCGCGGCGTTGCCAGCGGCCCGGGTGGTAGACCTGCAGGGCGCCACAGTGCTGCCCGGCTTCGTCGACGCGCACGTGCACCTGGCCTGGGCTGGCCTGCGTGCCCGCAGCGCCAGCGTGGCCCCCTGCCGCAACGTTGAGGACGTGCTCGCCGCGATCGGCGCGGCCGCCCACGAACACCCGCCGGGGTCCTGGGTAGACGTCGTCGGCTACGACCAGCGCCCGCTCGGACGCCATCTCACCGCGGCGGAGCTGGACACCATCGCTGCCAGGCACAAAGTGTTCGTCGTCCACGACTCCGGGCACGCCTGCGTGGTGAACAGTGCTGTTCTTGACGAGCTGCCCGCTGGGATCGCACACGACAACGGCGTGCTCGCCGAAGCCGGGATGGCGGCCGTGCGGGCGCTACGCCAGCCCTACGCCGTCGACGAGCTCGTGGAGGCGATCTCCACGGCGTCGACCACCTGCCTCGCCGAGGGCGTGACCAGCGTCGCCGAGGCCGGCATCGGCGGCGGCCTGATCAGCCACAGCCCGGTCGAGCTTGCCGCCTACCAGCGGGCGGTCGAGCGCGGCCGGCTGCCCGTCCGGGTCCAGCTGATGGTCGCGGCAGACCTGTTGCGCCCGCTCGGCGCGCACGCCGATGACGGCATCGCACGCGGGATGGACCTGGGCCTGCGGACCGGCTTCGGCGGGGAACGACTCTCGATCGGGGCGCTCAAGGTCTTCGCCGACGGCGGCATGATGGCCCGCACGGCCGCCCTCACCGAGCCCTACCGCGGGCTGGACCACACCGGCCAGCTCTACGCCGACCCGGCAGAGCTGGCCGCGGCGATCGTTGACGGGCACCGGGCTGGCTGGCAGCTCGCCGTGCATGCCATCGGCGACCGCGCCGTAGACGTCGCGCTCGACGCCTTTGAACGGGCCCAGCGGAAGTACCCGCGACCGGGTGCCCGGCATCGCATCGAGCACGCCGGCCTGGTCCGCCCCGACCAGCTCCCCCGGTTCGCCGCCCTCGGCGCGACGGCCGTCGTGCAACCCAACTTCCTGTGGTACCTCGGCGACGACTACGCCGAGATCATGGGACCGAGCCGCGCCCCCTGGCTCTACCGCGGCCGGTCATTCCTCGACCATGGCGTGCGGCTGGTCGCCAGCTCGGACCGGCCCGTCACGCCCGCTGCGCCGCTGCGCTCGATTCAGTTCATGGTGCAGCGGGCGACGTCGAGCGGGCAGCTGATCGGGCCCGACGAGGCGATCACGGTCCGCGAGGCCCTGTGCGCCTGGACCGTCGAGGCGGCGCGGGCGTGCCATCGGGAGGACAGCGTGGGGTCGATTGCGCCTGGACAGCATGCGGACCTCGTCGTGCTCGCCGACGACCCGTGCGCCGTCGCCCCCGATCGGATCGCCAACATCGAGGTGGTCTCGACCCTCGTGGACGGGGTGGTGGCCGCGGGCGCGGCCATACTTGGCTAGGGCATTCACCGCGCCCCTGCGCACAGATATGTGCGTCCTACGGGGCCACAGCCGGCGGGCCGCGTGCGCTGCGGCGAATACGGCAAGCAGCGTCGAGCTGCCTGCGTGCCAGGGTATCGCTGCTGTTACGCCGGCCCACTGCGCAAACCCGGACAGCGTCACTATCCCAGCGCACCCGATCAATACTGTGGTGGCTACCGCCCGCCGGCGGCGGCCAGAGCGTAGTAAGGCAGCGTAGATCCGGCGACGCCGTGCCACATGCGCGGAGGTGAGCGCCGCCCAGACCGTTGCGCTGACGACGTGCGGCACTGGCAGTGGGATGGTGAGGAACGACACCAGCAGCGCCACGAGGACACCGAGCTCCAGCCGCAGCCGCCTCATCGGACGCTCTCCACTAGCTGCGTGGACGGCTCATCGGCCCGGGATTGGCCGGCCGGACGCATCAGCAGCGCGGTCATCAGCAGCAGGAACGCTGCGGTGAACAGGACGAACCCGAGCGCGTGGGTGTATTCCCACTGCGCCCGGAGCGCGGTGAAGTCGGCTGGTACCTCCCCGGGCGCCAGCGCATGGAACCTCAGGTTGACGGGCAGGATCAGGGTCAGCCAGGTGATCAGGGCGGTCAGCTGCAGCGCCACGGCGGCCCCGGTCAGCGCCACGGTAATCCGCCCGCAGCGGCGCATGAGCCAGGTGAGCGCGGCGGCCGCGGGGATCGAGAGGACGTAGATCGCGGCGCCGACCGTGCCGAACCCGAGGTAAAGAGTGTTGGTCAGCGCCACATACAGCTCGGCGGGTAGCCGAACCGCGGGCCAAGCTCGAGGACGTGAGCGAACTCGAGTCCCATGGTCAGCGCCACGAGCAGCACGGTCAGGATCTGGATGGCGCGAGTCGTTCGAGTCATGCCACCAGCGTGTGCGCGGTCTTGGCCTGGCGAATCGGTCGCGCGGCGGGTTAGCGCTCGGTCTGCCGGCGGAGCACGCCGTGGCGCCACGCATGCACCGCGGCCTGCGTACGATCGGTGAGCTGAAGCTTCATCAGGATTGCGCTGACGTGGGTCTTCACCGTCTTGTCCCCGATCACCAGACGCCTGGCGATCTCGGCGTTGGACAGGCCCTCACCGAGCAGCCGCAGCACCTCCAGCTCGCGCTCGGTCAGGTCCCGCAGCGCGTTGGGTGCCTCCGGTCGGCCGTCTCTCAACTCGGCGAGTACCCGGGCCGCCACCCGAGGGTGCAACACCGCCTCGCCGGCCGAGGCTGCCCGCACCGCCTCAGCTAGCTCCTCCGGCGTAGCTTCCTTGAGCAGATAGCTCAGCGCCCCGGCGTGCACGGCGGGAAAGATGTCGGCGTCGGTGGAATGTGAGGTCAACACCACCACCCTGGTGCCGGGGCAGTCACGGGTGAGTCGGCGGATGGTCTCTATCCCGTCGATGCGGGGCAGCTGCAGGTCGATGACGGCGACGTCGGGACGGTGGTCGATGGCCAGCTGCACCGCCTCGGCGCCGTCTGCGGCCTCGGCCACCACAGACAAGTCGGGCTGGGTGTTCAGGAACCCCACGATGCCGCGACGCACCAGCGGATGATCTTCAGCGACCAACACAGTGATCATGGCTACGCGGCGGGGTAATGCGCGGTGATGATCGTGCCGCTGCGGCCGGACCGCACGTCCAGCGTGCCGCCGCGCTCGACCAGACGTTCACGCATGCCTCGTAGTCCCTAACCCGCCGGGGTGCGTTCCGGGTTGAATCCGCGCCCGTCGTCGGCGATCTCGAGCACGGCCTGGCCGTCGGTACGGTCGAGCGTGACGGCTACCTGATGTGCCCCGGCGTGTCGGGCAATGTTGGTCAGCGCCTCGACAGCTACCAGCAGCAGCGGCTCGGTGGGCAGCGGCTCGGCGGCGTGCACCGTGAGGTCAGCGGGCAGCCCGGTGTGCCGGGACCACTGCGCGAGATGTTCCCGCAGTGCCGGGACCAGCTGTCGTTGTGGTGGCCGCACGTGCTCGATGACCTCGCCCAGCTGGCGCTGTACTGCCGCGACCGCGTCGGCAGCGGCGTCTAGGTGCTCGTCCGGACCAAACCGGGACCGCGCGCTGGCCACCTCCAGCGCGGCAAGGAAGGCCTGCTGCTTGACCGAATCGTGCAGCTCGCGGGCCAGCCGCAGCCGCTCAGCCTCGCCGGCGAGGCGCTCGGCGATCCGCCGGGACGCGGCGAGTTCCCGGGTCAGCGCAGCCTGGCGGACCACCGCTACCACGATCACCCCGGCCACCGCGGTCACCAAGGGAACCGAAATCGCTTGAGCGGTTGGCACATCGATCAGCATCGCCTGCGCAACGGACAGCCCGGTGATCACCGTTATCCCCACCAGCGCCTGCCGAGCAGGCAGGCTCAGGCCGAGCAACGCGGTCAGTAACACCGTCCCGCCGAACCACGCCGGACCCACTATCAATGGCAGCGCCAGTGCGACCGCGGCCACCGTCGCCAGCGAAAGCGGCGCCGGTCTGGGCGCCCCGTCCCCGACGGTGCGGATCACGACCCGCAGATAGATGCCGACTAGTAGCGCAAGCGCGACCAGCGCTATTGCGACCTGGCCTCCCGGTGCCGTGCCGCTCAGCGCGTAGGCCACCGGGAACGCGAGCATGGCTAGCCACACCAGCGTCGCGGCCAGCAGTGCCACCCGATCCCCTGTGACGCGCACTTATCCAGTGTGGCGCAGCCGTGGCCTACTGGCCTGGGCGCGGGGAGAGCTCGGGCATCCGGCCCCATCCGTCCTGGAGGCACCTCGATGTTGACGATCGGCCACGTGCAGACGCCCTTGCGGGCAGGGGGAGCTCCTGCCCCGGTCATCGCCATCCGCTCGACATCGCTAAGGCAGGCGCACGACTCACAAGGCAGTACAAACAACTGCCATCTGCTGGGTTACACCGTGACCAAGCTTCGTGCTCGTTCCAAGAACTCTCCGACAGCTGGCACCTTAGCGTGCGGCATCATTTGGTGATAGAGATTGCGGATCCGGCCAGCAAGGCGCGGGGAATCCAGGGTTTCGGTCAACTGGATTGCTTCCATACCGTGGCTGGCCGCGACGTCCAGGTCGCGCTGTTTCCCTGGTCGGGCCCGGACGTCAGCCAAGGCGATGAGATAGCCGGCCTTACCAGAAGGAAGTGAGTCGTCGTACATGGCGATGCCATCCTTGAGCACCACCGCGGCCTGCTTCGTGTGCCCCAGCTGCCGTAGGGCATTTCCGGCCTCGCAGATCATGTGCGCCGGGTTGACCCAATACAGCCAGGACGGCCCGGCATCTGGCGCCAGTCGTTCGATCTGCGTGTTCAATGTGGAAATCACCGCGGCGCAACCCGACACATCACCTACTGTCGCGGAGGCATACGCTTGCCGACCGTACAGTTCTGCCAGCAAGCTCGGGATCTGTTGGCCCCGCATACCGGCCAGAGCTGTTTCGATCAGCGTTACGGCCTCGGCAGGCTGCCCCTGACGGGCCGCCTGCTCGGCCATGCAACTCAACACGTGAGCACCCAACGGCCGGTCGTCGGCGCTGTGCGTCGCGCGCAGGGCTGCGACGTAGTACCGCTGCGCCAGCGCGTGGTGCCCGGCATCGTAGGCGGCCCAACCGCACAGCTGTCCTAGTTCAGCGAGCGCGACGAACAGCATCCGCCCGGTGCGCTCGTCATACCCGGCGTGGTCGAGCAACCCGGCAACCCAGCTGAACTCGTGCTGAGCCAGCGAAAGCACACTGCCGCCACCGGCAATGTCGTCCATCTTCCGTAGCTCGGCAATCATGGCCGTCAACTGGCGCACCATGCCGGCCGAGATCCGACGCCCAGACAAGCCGGACACCAGTGGCTCCGGCTCGTGCACCAACCATTGATGTGCTGGGGCGGTCAAAGCTGTCCCGGCCAGCGACAGGAACGCTCGGCGCTTCACCCAACCACCACCGCTCAACATGACGATTGCTTCGACGGTACCCCGGTGGTTCCACGGGGCCGTGAGCACGGGATCGTGCTCAGCACCGTTGGGCAGCTGGTCAGCCGCACCCACATCACGCAGCTGACCGGCCACGCCCTCCGCCTGTACTTCGGTGAGCATGGTGTCCAGCTCGTCAACCGACACGGCCAGGGCCTCGGCTAACTTCGGCCGGCACCACGGCTGCGGTGTCGTCTCGCCTGCTTCCCACCGCACCACCGTGGAACGCTCGACGCCGAGCAACTCGGCGAGCTGTTCCTGCGTATAACCGACCACTCTGCGGCGCTCAGCTAACGCGCAGCGTCTCACTGGCACAGCGGTAAGACTCCTCCCCGGTAGAAAGATCCAGCCTAGCGGCTTGTTGACAGCACGCAGCAGTGCCCGCTCCCTGATGATCCGTCCAGCTCCACCACACCGTGCATCACGGATGCGTCATAGCGGACCGGTGCCTCACCGATGCTGTAGCCACCACTTAGATCACCGTCTTGACTCGTGACAAGGCCCCAGGGTCGGGTTGCACGCTGAGCTGGTACGTCCCTTTGTGGGACATCTCCCCCGCTTCCACCAGTCCGGCGTCCCCCGTCCTGGGCGCCGTCCAGCGAGACGACCGAGACGACCAAGAGCTTGGAGTACTCCACTCATGCATAAGGCCCATGACTACGGACCGCTTGATCGAACGTTCCCTACTACCTGCCAGATCCACGGCTGTAGAGGGTTCTGCAATCTCCGTGTCAGCAAGGTCAACGGTGAGATCGTGCTGAATCCGCACATTGACGGCTCCTGTGTGCTCAGGCTGGACCGGACTGCCGCCACCCATCTCTTTGACATTCTTCAAGAGTGGTTAGAATGACTTGGCACCGACGCTCTCTGAGCAACCACGACACATACCGCGGCCACTTGCGTCGCGAGCTGTTTGGGAAGCACGACACCGGCTGCTTTTGGTTTGGCAGTAGTTGCTAGACGATAAATGGCCTGAGGTGAGTTGCGCACGAGGCTACTCTTGGAAGTGGCCAGCTTCCTTCACCAGAGCTTCCAGGCCGTAACGCCCGACCATCTCGGGGTCGTCTAGCCTTATCGTTCGCATACCGTCACGCTCGAGCCGCTCGTTGATCTTGTCGAGATTGCGTCGAACAATCTCATTTTCGGCATCCGTGGTCTTGCCCCGATGAGGCTTGCCGGCGTGCTCTAGAGTTGCGTAGTCCACTTTCTCTATCGTGGATAATGAGGTTGGCTTGGCTTGCTTGCGAGGTGGATATGCCGGTTGTGCTCGGCGGATCACATCTGCCATGTCCATGTGGCCGGCTAGCTTGTTGAACGCCTCGATCTCCATCGTGACAGCTTCCGGCTCTGAGCCGTCGCCCTTGTTGAGCTTGAGGCTGACAACGCTCATGGCGCCCTCTCGAATCGACTGAACCTCGTCCTTAGCAACCTCGATCTCGACTGGTCCACTCTCCAGGGCAGGGTGCTGCTCAACGACAACACGTACTATCTCGTCGTCTTCGATGATTTTGTTTGTCAGGTCTGAGAAGCGAACTACGCGTTGCCCCATACTGTCTCCCACCTTTCTTGCGGAACATACTTGCGCGGATGCTATCATCCCGCGCGGCAGGTGTCCTCAAGGCCCTCTCCATTGGTTATCGCTATGAGCACATTCGCTTGCCAGGCAAACGCAGCGGTCTACTCCTTCAGCGTTTGCCGATCTCCCTTTCATCGTGTGGCCTAAAAACCTGGGTTGACTGCAACGGAGCCCAACCCCTCGGCCCACTCACCCGCGACAACCTCGGCCAGCTGCTCGCCGGTTCGGGTGCCCGGGTCCCGCAGGCCCGGCACCCACCGACGAGACAGGGCTGTCTGTCTGGCCGCGCCGCCGATATGCTGCCTCGATAGCGCCGGTTCGGGATCACGAGTTCACGAGCCTCGGCGACGGCAGGTCTGCATCGGCACAGTGCGGTGCGACGCGCCGGACCACCTCTACGTCCGCCTCCCTACGAGCCGAGGATTCGCCGATGAGTGCTCTGCCCGCTGACTTCTTCACCAAGCCGATCTCCGAGGTCGATCCAGAGATCGCCGAGGTGCTCTCCAACGAGCTCGCCCGCCAGGAGCACAACCTGGAGATGATCGCCTCGGAGAACTTCGTGCCGCAGGCCGTCCTGGACTGCCAGGGTTCGGTACTCACCAACAAGTACGCGGAGGGCTACCCGGGCCGGCGGTACTACGGCGGTTGCGAGCACGTCGACGTGGCCGAGCAACTGGCCATTGACCGGGCCAAGGAGCTCTTCGGTGCCGAGCACGCCAACGTGCAGCCTAACGGCGGTGCCTCGGCCAACGCCATCGCCTACAGCACGCTGATGGAACCCGGCGACACGTTCCTGGGGATGAAGCTTGACCACGGCGGGCACCTCACCCACGGCATGCGGCTCAACTTCTCCGGCTTGTACTACAACGTGGTGGCCTACGGCGTGGACAAGGAGACCTCGCTGCTGGATATGGACGAGGTCGCCCGGCTGGCCAAGGAACACCGGCCGAAGATGATCCTCGCCGGCTGGTCCGCCTACCCCCGCCAGCTTGACTTCCCCCGCTTCCGCGAGATCGCCGATGAGGTGGGCGCCTACCTGATCGTGGACATGGCGCACTTCGCGGGCCTGGTCGCCGCCGGTGAGCACCCCAACCCGGTCCCCTACGCCGACATCGTCACCACAACGATCCACAAGACGCTGGGAGGGCCACGCAGCGGGATGATCCTCTGCAAGGAGGAGTTCAAGAAGAAGATCAACTCGCGGACGTTCCCGGGCTGGCAGGGCGGCCCGCTGATGCACGTGATCGCCGCTAAGGCTGTCGCGCTGAAGATCGCTGCGTCGGAAAAGTTCCGAGAGCGCCAACGGCGCACCCGCGCCGGCGCTCGGGCGGTCGCCAAGGAGATGCTCGACGGCGGGCTCAACGTACTCACCGGTGGTACCGACGTTCACCTCGTGCTCGCCGACCTGCGGGACTCCCCGCTCAACGGCCAGCAGGCCGAGGACCGGCTCGCTGAGGTCGGGATCACCGTCAACCGCAACGCGGTGCCCTTCGACCCCCGACCACCGGCCGTCGCGTCCGGCCTGCGGATCGGGTCCTCCGGACTGGCCACCCGGGGCATGCAGGAAAGCGACTTCCGGGAGATCGGCAAGGTCATCACCGAGGCGCTCTCCGGAGAGCTGGACGACGCTAAGCGCGCGTCGCTCATCGAACGCACCAGTGCGCTGGCCAAGCGCTACCCGCTGTACCCACAGCTTGCGCCCACATCCGAAGCGCCCACATCCGAAGCGCCCACATCCAAAGCGCCCACATCCAAAGCGCCCACATCTGAAGCGCCCACATCCGAAGCACACAGCCCCGAGACGTCCAGCTCCGGAGTGCACCCAGCCCCGAAAGGCGGTGACGGGCATGCCTAGCGGACCCGTTCACTTATATGTCCCCGGTCCGACCAATGTCCCGGACGCAGTGCGCCGCGCGATGAATGTCCCCCAGCAGGACCACCGGGCGCCGGACTTTCCCGAGCTGACCCTGCCGCTGTTCGCCGACTTGAAGAAGGTCTTCGCCAACGAGACCGGCCGGGTGTTCATGTACCCGTCTTCGGGTACCGGGGCCTGGGAGGCGGCGATCAGCAACACCCTCAACCGGGGTGACCGGGTGCTGATGTCGCGTTTCGGCCAATTCTCCTACCTCTGGGCCGACATGGCACAGCGGCTGGGTCTCGATGTGATCTGCATCGACCGGGAGTGGGGTGAGGGCGTCCCGCTGGAGGACTACGCGTACCACCTCACCGAGGACAAGACCATCAGGGGCGTCTTCGCCTGCCACAATGAGACCGCCACCGGAGTGACCTCCGACATCGCCGGTGTACGGCAGGTGATGGACGCGGCGGGCTCGGACGCCCTGCTGTTCGTCGACGCAGTGTCCTCACTGGCCTCAATCCCCTTTGAGCAGGAGGCATGGGGCATCGACCTAGCGGTGACCGCCTCGCAGAAGGGGCTGATGCTGCCCGCCGGGATGTCCATGCTGGGGGTCAGCGCCAAGGCGCTGGAGGCGCACAAGTCCTCGACGATGGAGCGCTGCTACTTCAGCTTCGAGGACATGATCAAGACCAACGACCTGGGCTATTTCCCCTACACCCCGCCTGTGCCATTTCTGCACGGCTTGCGGTGCGCGCTGGACCTGCTGTTCGACGAAGGCCTGCCGCAGGTGTTCCAACGCCACCACCGGCTCGCGGAGGGGATTCGCCGCGGGGTGGACGCGTTGGGTCTGTCGCTGTGCGCGCTGGGTCCGGAGTGGCACTCCGACACCGTCACGGCGATCCGCACGCCGGAGGGCGTGGACAGTGCGGAGGTCTGCCGGATCGGCTACTACCGCTACCGCACGGCGTTCGGGGCCGGCCTGTCCAAGGTAGCGGGCAAGGTATTCCGGATTGGCCACCTCGGCGATCTCAACGAGGTGATGTGCCTTGCCGCGCTGGCTAGCGCCGAGATGTCGCTGGCCGACGCGGGGGCCAAGGTCGAGCTCGGGGCTGGCGTCGCAGCCGCCCAGGAGTACTACCGCAGCGCGACCGCCGCGCTAGAGGCCGAGACGGGCCTTGGTGGGGTGGCATCGGCATCGCCCCAGTAGAGGGCCCAGGAGACGTTGGTCGCTAGCCGCTCAAGGAGGAGCCAGGGCGATGAGCCACACCCTCTACCCGATGCGCCAGCCGCGATTGCAGCGTAGTGAACTCGCGGTGCCGGGATCGAATACCAGTTTCATCGACAAGGCAGCAGATAGCGCGGCCGACTTCGTGTTCCTCGATTTGGAGGATGCGGTGGCCCCTGCTGATAAGGAGCAGGCTCGCCACAATGTGATCGAGGCGCTGCGGGACATCGATTGGGCAGCCAAGGGTAAGACCGTGTCAGTGCGGATTAACGGGCTGGACACCCACTACATGTATCGCGACGTCATTGACGTGATGGAGCAGGCGGGTGACCGGGTGCACACCATACTGGTGCCCAAGGTCGGGGTGCCCGCAGATCTGTACTGCGTGGAGACGCTCATCACTCAGGTGGAGCAGGCCAAGGGCTACCTGAACAAGGTCGGGCTCGAAGCGTTGATCGAGACTGCGCTGGGGATGGCAAATGTGGAAGCCATTGCGAGTAGTCCCGGCCGGTTGGAGGCGCTGCACTTCGGGGTGGCTGACTACGCCGCGAGCAACCGGGCCCGCACGGTGAGCATTGGTGGCCTGAACCCGGACTACCCCGGTGATCAATGGCATTTCGCACTGTCACGGATGATCGTGGCCTGCCGGGCCTACGGGTTACGCCCGATCGACGGCCCGTTTGGCGACTATTCCGACCCCGATGGCTACCGCGCCGGTGCCCGGCGGGCGGCAGCGCTGGGTGCTGAGGGTAAGTGGGCGATCCATCCCAGCCAGGTTCAGCTGGCCAATGACGTGTTCAGCCCGCCGGAAGCTGAGATCAAGCAGGCGCAGCGCATTGTCGATGCGCTGGCCGAGGCTGCCGCGCAGGGCAAGGGCGCTGCGTCAGTGGACGGCAAGATGATCGACGCCGCCTCGGAGCGGATGGCCAAGACGGTGATCGCGTTGGACCAGGCGATCCGAGCCGCAGCCGCCAGCCGGGCCTAGAGGAGCGGGCATGGATATCCACGAGTATCAGGCCAAGGAGATCTTGGCCCGCTTTGGAGTACCGGTCCCGCGCGGCGGTTTGGCCTACAGCCCGGAGCAGGCGTCCTACCGGTGCACCGAGATCGGCGGGTCGGCTTGGGTGGTCAAAGCCCAGGTCCATGCCGGCGGCCGCGGTGAAGCCGGCGGGGTGAAGCTGTGTCAGTCCGATCGTGAGGTGCAAGACGTCGCGAACCGCATGTTCGGCCGGCGGCTGGTCACCAAGCAGTCTGGGCCGCATGGAAAGCTGATCTACCGGGTGTACGTCGAGGAGGCCACCGACATCGCCCGCGAGTTGTACTTCGGTATCGTGCTGGACCGCCGCATCGAACGGGTAGTGATCATCACGTCTGCTGAGGGTGGCGTGGAGATTGAGGAGCTGGCGGCCGCCAAGCCCGAAGCGATAATGCGCACGACGATCGAGCCCGCGGTGGGATTCTTGGAGTTCCAGGCCCGTGAGATTGGCTTCACCATGGGCCTGCAGGCAGCGCAGATCGCCGAAGCCACCCGGATATTCCGGCGGGCGTACCGCGCTTTCCGGGACCTGGACGCGACCATGCTGGAGATCAACCCGCTGGCGGTGACTAGCAAGGGCAGCATTGTCGCGCTGGACGCCAAGATGTCCTTCGACGACAACGCGCTGTTTCGTCACCTGGACATCTCCGAGCTGCGCGACCGCAGCCAGGAAGACGCCAGGGAAAGCCACGCCGCCGACCGGGGACTGGCCTACGTCGGCCTGGACGGCGACATTGGCTGCATGATCAATGGCGCCGGTCTGGCGATGGCGACCATGGACATGATCAAACTTGCCGGTGGGCAGCCGGCGAACTTCCTGGACATCGGCGGCGGCGCATCCCCCGAGCGGGTGCTCAAGGCATTCCGCGCGGTGCTGCGGGACGACAACGTCAAGACGATGCTGATCAACATCTTCGCGGGCATCAACCGATGCGACTGGGTCGCCGAGGGCATCGTGGCCGCGTTCAAGGAGATCGACGTCAAGATCCCGGTGGTGGTGCGGTTAGCCGGCACCCATATCGAGCAAGGCCAGCGGATCCTGCGTGACTCCGGACTGCCCATCATCGCCGCGGACACCCTGGCCGACGCGGCCTACAAGGCCGTCGAGGTCGTACGGACCGTCGGTGCCAGCGCCTGAGCTCTGGAGGGGGTCATGGCCATCCTGATCGACGAGCACACCCGCGTGGTGGTGCAGGGCATCACCGGCCGCATCGGGCGCTTCCATACCGAGGAGATGATCAACTACGGCACCACCGTGGTCGCCGGGGTTACCCCGGGTAAGGGCGGCGAGCGCGTGCTGGACCGTCCAGTGTTCAACACCATGAAAGACGCCGTGGCCGAGACCGGGGCGACCGCCTCGATCGTGTTCGTGCCGCCCCCCTTTGCCGCAGACTCTCTCATGGAGGCTGCCGACGCCGGGATCCGGTGCTGCGTCTGCATCACCGACGGCATCCCGATGCAGGACATGATGCGGGTCAAGCGCTACATGCGCCGCTACCGAGCCCAACAGAAGATGACCCTGACCGGACCCAACTGCGCCGGCACCATCTCGCCGGGGCGGGCGCTGCTGGGCATCATGCCTGGTCATATCTACCTGCCCGGGCGCGTCGGCGTGATCGCGCGCTCCGGCACATTGGGCTACGAGGCCGCGTCCCAGATGAAAGCGCTGGGCATCGGGGTGTCTACCTCTGTGGGCATCGGCGGCGACCCGGTCAACGGGTCCTCATTCCGCGACCACTTCGAGCTTTTCGAGGCCGACGACGAGACCGACGCCATTATGATGATCGGGGAGATCGGCGGCCCGCAGGAGGCCGAGGGCGCGGACTACGTCCGCAACCACGTGACCAAGCCGGTCATCGCCTACATCGCCGGGTTGTCGGCGCCCAAGGGTCGCAAGATGGGGCACGCCGGCGCGATCGTGTCCGCCATCGGTGACTCTGCTCAGGAAAAGGCTGAGATCCTGACCGCCGCGGGTATCACGATGGCGCCCAACCCGTCGGCGATGGGCGACACCGTGGCCCGGGTGTTGTCCGAGCATGGTCTGCTGCGCCGGGAGTCTGATCTGCTGGAGGATCGCCGTGGATGAACCCATCATCGTCGTCACCCGGCGCTGGCCGGCGCCGGTTGAAGAGGAGCTGACCCGGCGCTTCAGCTACGTCCGGCTCAACACCGACGACGTCCCGCTCGGGCCCGATGGGCTGCGCGCCGCGCTGGAGCAGGCCGACGTCGTGCTGCCCACCGTCTCCGACAAGCTGCCGGCAAAGCTGTTCGAAGGCGAGCTGAGGACTCGATTCCTCGGCAACTTCGGCGTCGGTTACAACCACATCGACATCAACGCAGCAGCCAAGGCCGGGATCGTCGTCACGAACACCCCGGGGGTGCTCACCGACACCACCGCGGACACCACGATGACCCTGTTGCTGATGGTTGCCCGCCGGGCCGGCGAGGGGGAACGCGAGGTCCGCGCCGGACGCTGGACCGGGTGGCGCCCCACCCACATGATGGGCGCCGACGTCACCGGCAAAACGCTGGGCATCCTGGGCATGGGCCGGATCGGGGTGGCGGTGGCCCGCCGCGGGCACTTCGGCTTCGGCATGCCGGTGGTCTTCTACGACCCGGTCGACTTCGAGCCCCACCACGGGATCCCCGACGCCCGCCGGGTCGACACCATCGAAGAGGTGCTGGCCGTGGCCGACTTCGTGTCGCTGCACATGCCCGGCGGCGGCGAAAATACCCACCTCATCGACGCCGCAGCGCTGGCCCGGATGAAGCCCACCGCGTTCCTGGTCAACAGCGCCCGCGGCGATGTCATCGACGAGCAGGCGCTGATCGAGGCACTGCGATCCGGAACGATCGCCGGTGCCGCGCTCGACGTCTACGAGTACGAACCTGAGGTCCCGCAGGAGCTGCTGGAGCTGGACAACGCCGTGCTGCTACCTCACCTGGGCAGCGCAACCCTGGAGACCCGTACCGCGATGGGCATGCTCGTCCTTGACAACCTGCAGGACTTCCTGGAGGGCCGCGAACCGTCCTGCCGCGTGGCATGAGCCCCAGCAGTTCCCCAGCAGTTCCCCGACATGGAGACATATCGGGGTTATCGAGCCCGTCTTTGC
>JALZHU010000091.1 GCA_030860695.1 Actinomycetota bacterium | reverse complement strand
GGCCAGAACCGGGCGGCCAGCGCGTCGCGGTCGTGCGGACCCGGGCGCAGCGCAAGGGAGGCCAACAGCCGCCGCGCGGACCCAGGCACCGGCACCGGTTCACCGTCCCGCTCGACGGCCACGGCACCCAGCAACCGCACCCGCAGCATGCACCGACGATAGCGGCGATTGACGCTGCGTTGATGCTGGGCTTTTGGTTGGTGCTCAACGAGTGGTTGGTGCTCAACGAGACGCAGCAGCCGGGCATGCGGGCGGGCGGTAGCGGCGCGTGGGCCGGGCTGTTTAACACCCACTTCTGGGTCGACCGCATCAGCAGAGTGACCGCCGCGATCCATTCACAGCTCCTGCCCTTCGCCGTGCCCCGGCCGCTGCAGCTCTACGTCGACTCGAGCAACCTCTCTATGCCTCAGGGTGAACGTCGACCTGAGTAAGGCCAATAGAGCTCGTGCGAACCTCCGGGACGAGTCTTCAGATTCTTGTTCTTGATGACGCTGGGTTGACGGTGCCCGAACGGGCCGCGGCGACGCTGCTGGTGTCGGTAGCGGGCACCTTAAAACCAGGGAGATCACCATGGCTATTGATCAGCGCAAGCTGAATGAGTTCCTCGGGCGGTTCGTCGGCGACCTCGGGGCCACCATGGCCGCCGGGAACATCGTCGTCGGGCACCGCCTAGGCCTGTACCGGGCGCTGGCCGCCGGCCCGGCCACCCCGGAGGAGCTGGCCGCGCGTACCGAGACCGACCCGCGCTACGTCACCGAATGGCTGCGCGGCCAAGCGGCCGGTGGCTACGTCATTTACCAGCCCGAGACCGGCAGCTACGGGCTCAGCGAGGAGCAGGCATTCGCACTGGCCGACCCGACCGGCCCGGTGTACGCACCGGGTGCCTTCGTGCTGGCGTTGGGGGCCCTGCGCGCCGAGTCGCAGATCACCGAATCGTTCCGCACCGGGGCCGGTATGGGCTGGCACGAGCACCACGATGACGTGTTCTTGGGCTGCGAACTGTTCTTCCGTCCCGGATACCTGGCCAACCTGGTGCCGAGCTGGATCCCCGCGCTCAACGGGGTGCAGGCCAAGCTGCGGGCCGGTGCGCGGGTCGCCGATGTGGGCTGCGGGCTGGGCGCGTCCACCGTGCTGCTCGCCGAGGCCTACCCGGCTTCGACATTCGCCGGCTCGGACTACCACGAGAGTTCAATCGAGCTGGCCCGCAAGCGGGCCGCCGACGCCGGAGTCGCCAACCGCACCTCCTTCGAGGTCGCCTCGGCGCAGACCTTCTCCGGCGCCAGCTACGACCTGGTAACCACCTTCGACTGCCTGCACGACATGGGCGACCCGCTCGGCGCCGCACGCCACATCCTCAAGACGCTGGACGCCGACGGCACCTGGCTAATCGTCGAGCCGTTCGCCGGTGACGCCATCACGGACAACTTGAATCCCGTGGGCCGCACCTACTACTCGTTCTCCAGTTTTCTGTGCGTGCCCAACGCGCGGTCCCAACCCGGCGGGTACGCGCTGGGCGCGCAGGCCGGCGAGGCGGCCATCCGCCGGGTGGCAGTCGATGCCGGGTTCACCCGTTTCCGCCGAGCCGCCGAGACGCCGTTCAACCTCGTCTTCGAGGCCCGTGCCTGAACACCACGCGATGCTGTCCGAGGCCGTGGGGCCACCACCCATGGCGTTGACCTCGGGACCCCACCCATCCGGGCGAGCGGGTGCCAGCGGTCCGGATGATGTTCGGCATCGCCTGATCATTCGTCCGGCCGCCGTAGGGCATATGTGTCACGCCATGGGGCGAATGCTCAGACCGAAGGTTATTCGAAATTCCCGCTGACAATGCGTGCAGAATCGTTTACAGGTACGACGTTGCTATGGCCAACGGTAGGCACACCCGGGATGCCACAAAAGAACTCCCGCTATGACCGAAATTGACTTCACCAAAGGACCACGATTCCGATGACGACCGCCACCATCAGCTACGTTCCCGTCGCCGCCACGGACAGCGTGGCGACCTGTTGCTGCGCATCGGCGACGGGGATCCGGCGGCCTGGGATGAACTCCTCCGCCGGTATAGCAAGCTCGTGTCCGCGACAGTGCGGTCGTTTCGACTGCAGGAGGCCGACGCACTCGACGCGATACAGATGACCTGGCTGCGGCTGACCGAAAACGCTGACCGGGTGCAGTTCCCCGAGCGGCTGGGCGCATGGCTGGCAACCACCGCTCGTCGCGAATGCCTACACATTTTGCGCCACGCCAAGCGCAGAGCGGACTTCACTGACGTGATGCGCGAAACTGTCCCTGAACCCTCAGCAGGCCCCGAACAGCATGCCATCGACGCTCACACCACAGAGACGTTACGGAAGCTCATCGAGGAGCTGTCGCCACGCCGGCGGACCCTGCTACGAGTGCTATTCACCGACGATCACTGCTCCTACGCCGAGGCCGCCCGCATCACCAAAATCCCGATCGGCGGGATCGGGCCCACTCGAGCGCGGGCTCTCCGACAGCTGCGGGACAAGCTCGGCCAACACCAGGTGGCACCCGGAGCCTGACAATGACCACCGCTGTGAACTGCCGCCGGAATGCCACCGCCATCCGAGCGCCGGGTAGGGGACACAGTCATCCTGCCCGACGTCGTAATGGTCCGCGCCAGACGAAGGCAAGCGAGCTGACCAGAAGGTCGGTAGCCGCGGGCCATGGGTGCGGCCGTCAAGGGAGTCGCATTGGCTGTCCGCGGCGATATCCAATGGCGCAGGCCGGCCCTGATCGGGTGAGCGTGTCGGTCATGCCCAGTGGGTGGCAGACGCGGTCGAGGACCAGATCCCGGTAATCGGCTGCTGCGGCGTTGGCTAGTAGCTGTCCGAGTAGGCCCACGCCGAAGTTGGAATAGCTCACCCGAGCTCCGGGGTGGTGCCGAGCCCGGATGCGGGCGGTGGCCCGGTAGAGGTCATCGAGGTGGTAGTGGGCATACGGGTTGGTCCACCATGCCGGTAGTGCCTTCGGGTAAAGGTTGGCCGGTATGCGGGGGAGTCCGGCGGTGTGGGTGGCGAGATGTGCCAAGGTGATCGGCGCGTCGGTGGCGCGACGCGGTCGGGCCTCGCGGGGTAAATAGGCGGTGATCGGATCGTCGTAAGCGACTTCGCCGCGGGTGACCATCTCGGCCAGCAGCAGCGCGGTGAACGTCTTGGTAATCGAACCGAGCTCGAAGACGGTGTGGGCATCCGGTGCGGGGTCGCCATGGCAGGCAACCGCCGTCTGCTCGCTCGTGACCGCCGCTAGGACCGCAGCCGGCGCCCGGGCGGCCGCGACGATAGCCTGCAGCGGCGCATTCAGGCATGCGGACAGATCAGTGGCGGGACAGGTCACCGGGCTGTCCGCACGTCGATCTGGCGGGAAAAGGTCAGGGCGCCGGCGGTCGCGGCGACGACCGTCGGATGATAGTGGTTGCGAAATGCCTTAGCGATCTCAAGCGGCACTCGTTGCGGCCCGTTGGGCATGAGGCCGTCGGGCTGTTGGGCGCGGGCCAGGGCATCCCAGGCGTGAGGATAGTCGTCGGGTTCGGTCAGACACGAATCAACGATCAGTAGCTCGCCGACCAGGTCCCACTGGCCAGCTTCGAGGTAAACCTCCAGCCAGGCCGGCAGCCACGCGTGCAGGTACGCCTGCAGGTGAGCAGGCAATCCCTCCGGGCGGGCACTCCAGTCGGTCAGGTGAAAGACCGTGTGGGTCATCGAATACAGGGTGAAAAAGTCTGTCCTCCACGGCTCGGGTGTCCCACCCAGCCAGGTTCGGGCGGTCAGCGCGACCGGATCCTGCCGTTGCGGCAGGTCCAGCAGGCGTTCGGCATTAAACACTGCCAGTGCTCGGTTGGGGACCACCTCGGGTACACGGGCCGCGCGCAGGCTGGTCAGGTGCGTCAGCAGCTCATCCAGCCGCGGGTGACGGTAACCGATCCGAACGAACCACGTATAGGTCTCCATTGGATAGGTGTCGACCGAGTGGTCACGGGTTAGGTCATACAGCACCTCACCGCCACGCAGCTGCACCCAGGCGAACTCGACCAGCGCGCGGGCAATCTGCGCTTCCCGGCTGCCGGTGGCTCCCTCGCGGATTGCGATGGACGCGGCGAGTGCCAGCTCGCCCAGGGGTTTGATGTTCTCGTTAGGGTGCAGCTGATCGCAGGAAAAATCAGACGGGAGCGCGAAGTGTTCCCGGGCGGCATCCAGCCAGCTCCAGGCGCGCACCGCGATCTGGTGTGCGGTGGCGACCCACGACGTCATGGCGTCATTCACCGACCCCACCGCCCAACCCGTAGCGTGCCATCGTGATTTCCAGCAGCAGCCGGGGATCCGGTTCGGCGACGAGTTCTACCTGGCGCAGGACCGGCTGCAGCGCAAACGGCGGATCCATCGCAACCTCACCGCAGGCGGCCAGCCAGCGGGTCAACCGGGCCGCGGTGAGGTAATCGCGGCGCAGCATGCTCCGGGTCACACCGCGGGCCACATCCAGCCGGTAGCGCCGCGCATCAGCAAAAAGGGGGCCATCCAGCCCGGGTGATGCCAGTGGGGAGAGCTGCGCCAGCACCGCAGCCCACGCCACCCACCCCCGCTGACGGCCAATCCCGGTCCCTGCTCGGCCCGGGTAGGTCCGGGCCACAGCGGGCACCCCCAGCCGGGTCAGCACCTGGCCGGTGGCCCAGTCCCGCAACGCCCGCACCGGCACCGCGGTATTGCCGTCGTCTTCCGGTCCCCAGCCCGGCTGGTAAGTCGGGAACGTTGCGATGCTCGCAGTGACCACCTCGGCGTCGTCGGGATCGAACCGGTGGGCAGCCAGCATGAATGGCGCCAGTGCGTCCGGGCCCAGTACCCGCACCGCAGCCAGCCCCGCCCTACACTCTGCCCGGTCGGCCCCGGGCCAGAACTGGTCAGCCAGCCGGAAAGCACCGCCCGCGCCGGTCAAGGCGCGAACGACGCTGCCCGCCAGCGTCTCCACCGCCGCCGCATACACCGCCCGCGGCGGACCAGAGACCACCGCCATGTCGCTACTCGTTGTCCGGGTCGTCCACCGGCTCCACCGGCGACGTAAGCAATACCTCCAGTAGTTCGCCAACTGGCTGCGGGAGGTAAAGCGGCGGCCGCCCCACCAGGCTTTCCGAGGGTTCCATCAGCTCGGCCACCGCGGCCTGCTCTTGCGCCGAGGCCACCAACCTCCGATCGACCGCGCTCGTTACCTGCCCTACCTGCATTGTGGTCTCCTTCCACTCGGCTGCCGCCTGACAGCGCCAGGCATGCGATCTCTTCTGATCCCTGCCCGAACAGAAACTGTCATCGCCCCGTACCTGCAATCTAGAATTCTTGCACCGGCACCGCCTCAGCGTGAGGGTCTTCCTTCACAAATACGTAGTCGCAGACGACATTTCTATGTAGTCCAGAGCCGAGTACCCAAGAATCGAAGGGGCAGAAGATAACGCTTTCGAAGTCTGCCAAGCCGCCGATCTCGATTACCACGCAAGGACGGCTATCTGTACAGGCCACGATGGCCCAGGGCTGCCGAAGCTATGGCCAGGGGCCCACTGACCTGCTGGTAACTTTCTGAGCCCCAGCGATCGTCGCCTACCTGTGTCCGTAAGCCGATCCTCCCGTTGGACAGGAGGAAGGCGCGCTTGGCTACCGGTCGTACTGTTGATCGATGAGGACGTTCAGCAGCTCGACAATCTGGTGCTACCCGGCGGCGGCTTGGTCTAATTTGCCGCGCCCTCGATTCGTCCCAGTAGCGGATCCGCTATCGGAGCTGGCTTAGGTGGCGACCTTTTGCCTAACGCGGCGATGCTTAGCCACTACGGACCTGGTGACTCAGGCGTGATCCGCTTCTCAATCACCATTTAGTGTCTAACGAGGATCGCCATAAGGTCCCCCTGTTCGGTTGACGGGAATTTCGGCAAAGCCAACGAGTTAGAGGCGCTTTTCGGCGAAGTAGACCGCGATGTGGTTGTTGTTGTATTTCGGGATCTGGAGGTAGCCGGTCTTTTCGAACAGCGCGCGGCTGTGCTTCTGCTTCGGGCCCGCGTCGAGCCGCGCCCGCTCGTAGCCCAGTTGACGGCCCGCCTCTTCAAGTGCCGTCAGCAGCGCACGACCGACTCCACGCGAGCGTGCGTCTGGCACCACGTACATCCGCTTGATCTCGCAGATTCCCTCTTGTAGGCGACGCAGACCGCCGATCGCGATCGGGCGCTCGTCCTCGTAACCGACGAGGAAGATGCCTTCGGGTGGCACCATCTCCTCCGGGGTCGTCACCGAGCCTGGGCGAACGACCCGGCCCAGGTACTGCACGTTGAAAAGATCGTTGAGCTCCCGCAGCAGCTCACGGCCGGGCGATTCGTCAGACCGGCCGGGACGGAACCGAACTGCCATGCCGCTATCGTCGCGCATCGCAATAGCTCATGACAGTACTGACTCTTCATCAGGCGACGGTGCTGCGTGTCGTGGCACTAGACAGCGTCCGTGAAACTGCGTTGCCTGCCGCGGCGAGGGCTCTGCCTGTAACTGGCTCGGCGGCCATTTTGGGAGGCTGAGCGGTTTCTCGCAGCGTCTCGCAGCGTCTACCTGCGGTGGCTTCGGTCGTTCGCCCGGTTGCATACTTGGGGCGGTCGCGAATAGCTGGAGAGGATCTCCACGACCGTCTCACTCTCCGGCATGGCGCGGTCGGGAACTGGCCGTCGCTAGGTCCGTAGGACAGCGAGCTGCTGGACGTTCCCCGTCTCCGGTTGCTGCGCCAGATGCTCTACAGCGGCAGCACCCCGGTCCTAACCGTCGAACAGGTGGAGGAGATTGCCCGCCGTGTCATGCGGATTACGGCGGGCGGTCGGCGCAAAGGACGCTGAGTCCGTTGTGCCCGGGTCAAGCAGTGTTCGGCGATGTGTAAGCGGCGATTGCCCGGTAGACGGGGTGTTGCCCGGCTATGCCGCGCATCGCAGGGGTAAGGTCCTGTGCTGGCGAGTGACCTGAGCGATCAAGAGATCGGTGAATTCTTCCGCGGCGTGGGCGTCGAATTGTTCGTAGCGGTAACGAGCGACTAGCGCGAGCCGCTGTCCGTTGGTGGCAACGCCGATCGAGACGCTGCAGGCGGGGTCGCACGGCGGGGAGAACCATAACTCCGGTGGCCCGGAGGCGGGCTCGGTGGCGAGGGCGGGTGGCCCAGGGATGCGGCCCAGGTTCGACAGCATCGCGGTGTCGACGAGCCGATCACCGGTCAGGTGTATCAGCTTAGGAACCACCCGCTTGACCGCCAGCGGTGCTTTCTTGGTGACTTCAAGAAGGTCATACAAGCCATAGGCACGGTTGTTCCGCCGCATTCGGTAAGTCTGCTCGGCCACAGCAGCTGTCGCGGTTGCCAGGTCCGCTCGATCGTCTGGCACGGTGGAAACGCTGACCATCGACGTGAGGTTGCTGACAACATCCCACAAGCGTTCCGCGGGGCGGACATTGACTGGCATCATGACCCCGACCCGACCGGTTGAGACGCCGTGCTTGGTGTTCCAGAACTGCACGGTCAGGTGCAGTGCGGCGAGGAGAACGTCGTTGATCGTCGTGCCCGGGGCCCGCTGCACCAGCCCAGGCGTTGTGGTCTCGCCGATATCAAGGGTACGAAAGACGAACCCGAAACCGTCGTGCTTGATGCCGCCGCTGACCGCGATTCGACTCGGCGGATCGAGCGCCTCGCGAATTCTCCGCAGTCCTTCCAACCGTCGCGCCCACTTCTCGCTTCGGGTCCTGGGAGCCAGAAACGAGCCGAGGTCGCGGGCATTGGCCAGCGGCAAGGGGTCCGGCGGGTCCGGCTCACCCCGATATGTCCTCGCGATGGACTGCATCAGCCGCAGCGCACCGATTCCATCGGCGACGATGTGGCTGGCCGACAGCAGCACGAGATCCCCGCCGGGCCGCCGGGCCAGGACAACGCGAAACCCTGGGGTGGTATCCAGCGCGATGGGCGGGGAGTACAGCTCGCTTCGCAGCCGGTCCAGCGCGGCACTGTCTGGACAGTCCGCCACCCGGACCGGATCACGATCCACCTCATCAGCAAAGTCCCACCGGTAAGAGGTCTCACCCTGCGGTGACCGTGCTAGTCGTGCCCGGGCCAGCGGATGACGTTGGCAACCGGACAGCACCGCCTGCCGCAGCCTGGCCTCGTCCAGGTGATGGCCGGTGCCCAGCTCAAGCTGAACGTTGCACGACGCGCGCGTCTCCTGCAGAAGCAACAGTGATTCGTCCAACATGGTCAACGGCAACGACGGCTTACCATCGCGACGCCCAGGGCCCCAGACGTCCACCGGGTCAGACACGGTAGCCACAGGGTAGTTCGAGCAGATGCCTGGCGCGTCGCTCGATTGACGGCATCGAGGCCGGATCGATCACTGTCTTGGTGGCCTTTGCAGTCTCGCTTCCGGTGGTCATGCACGCTCCCTGGGTCCTGGCCACGTCGTCCGGCGTAGAAACGTTCGCAGCCGGTGGTGTCACGGATCGGGTGATTGCGGCCACCCTTGTGTGGACCGTGCTCAACCGGGCCTCCCGCGGCTGGCGCGGTTCACCATAACCCTCATCGGGCTACGCCAACTTCAAGATCAGCACTCCAGCAGAGGGCGACCGAGATGGTTGCGTGGCAGGCCGCACCCATGAGCACCCACTGCGAGATCACCCGCCTGCTACTCACTACCCGATCTGGTCGGGGAACTACGGCAGCTGGCCGTCATCGCACAGCGACGCCGAGGGAACGCTCCCGCCGAATCCAGCCACTGACTCCGTGTCTCCGACAGTTGTTGGGAGACAGATTTTGCTGATCGGCGGCCTCCTACCAGCGCACCTCATAGATGTGATTGTCGGTTCCGCGGTAAGTAACGTGCCGCGGGTTGAGTCCCTCGACCGTGAACGCTGCGGGCCGGGCCGCGGCCAGCGGGGCGCCGGCTAACGCGGTGAGGTCAAGGTGCACCGGTGTGCTGCCGCCCCGCTGCCACCGAAGGTCGTGCAGCCGGCCGTCGGCGGAGCGGTAAGTGACGTGCTTGGTGTTCGTGCTGGCGCTGTAGTAGGCAGCGGGCGTACCGGTTGCCGCGGGGACGTCCGAGAGCGTCGGCGAATGCGCGCTAGCGGTGAGATCCCAGCCGACGACCGGAGCGACGCCCGGCCAATACAGCTCGTACAGGTGCCCGTTGCCCGCGCGGTAGACGACCTGGTGGGTGTCGTCGTGCGCCGTGTAGTAGGCGACCGGGTCGCCCGCGGCCAGCGGTGTACCGGCGACGCCGGACAGGTTGTCGAGACCGCTCGGACCATCCGTCCAGTAAAGGCTCAGAATGCCGCCATTCGCGCTGCGGTAGATGACGATGTTGACGGCAGGATTTCGGTGTTCCTGTTCGTGTCGACGTAGGCGAACGGGTTTCCCACGGCCGTCGGAGCGGTTCTGGAACGGCCGGGTGACCACGTTAAAGTCCCGTTCCTGGATCTCGTGAGCGTCCAAAACACGCTACTGAGAGCTCAGCGTGATGGTGACGACCCGCTGACCGGGAACGATAATCTCCTCGGTGATCGATGTTGAATCTGGTTCTGTCGTGCTTGACATGACTGGCTCTCCCTGTCTGATAGTGCCGAAACTGACCATCCCCAACGTTTTGAGCGGTGGACCTCAACCGTTGGCGGGTTTGGCTGTCCTGGAATGGGGACGATGGTTGGTGGCTGTGGCGTCTTGTGAGGTGGGTGTATCAACCGGCCTTGTTCAGGGCTCAGTCATCTTGTCCGGGGCTCATCATGAGGACGGCCAGCCAACAGAGGTTGGAGCTATGGGAATCGGGGTCGTGCCGACAGACTCCTTGCTGGAGGGTCGTGCCGTGCCTGCGTCAGGGATGCGAGGGGCGTCGGGGCCCGAGAATGTGGAGTTGTTGGAGCGCCAGCGCGAACAGGCGGCATTGGGTGCGTTGGTCGCGGCCGCTTGCGGGGGCGTGGGTCGGCTGGTCGCGGTGGAGGGTGCGGCTGGTATCGGCAAGACGGCGTTGTTGGGCGTAGCCCGGATGGAGGCGGAGCGGGCGGGGATGGGTGTGTTGGTCGCCCGAGGCAGCCAGCTGGAGCACGAGTTCGCCTATGGCATCGTGCGGCAGCTGTTGGAGCCGGTTGTGGCCGCGGCCAGCCCGGTTGAGCGTGACGAGTTGTTTGGTGGTGCTGCCGGGCAGGCGGCTGCGTTGCTGGGGCAGGCCGGCAAGGCTTCTATCCCAGCGGATGGTGGGGACGGCTCGTTGGCGATGCTGCACGGCTTGTTCTGGCTGACGGCCAACCTGTGCGCCCGGGGGCCGCTGGCGTTGGTCATTGACGACCTGCACTGGGCCGACAGCCCCTCGCTGCGGTTTTTGGCCTATCTGCTGCCACGGTTGGACGGTCTGCCGGTGCTGGTGGTAGTGGCCCTGCGGCCCGCCGAGCGCGTTGGCGACCATCAACACTTGGTGGCTCAGATTGTCACCGACCCGTTGGTCAGACTGTTGCACCCGGCGCCGTTGAGTCAGGCCGCTTCTGCCCAGCTGGTGCGGGCTGTGCTCATCGATGATGCCGCCGAGGAGTTCTGCGCTGCCTGCCACGCCGCCACCGGCGGCAACCCGCTGCTGTTACGCGAGCTGACCGCCGCAGCCGCCGCCGAGGGCATGCCCTCAAACGACGCCGTGGAGGGTTGGTTGGCCGAGCTGGCGCCTCGGGCTATCGGGCGCCGGGTGGCGTTGCGGTTGGCGCAGCTGGGGCCGGCGGCAACAGCCTTGACCCAGGCGGTAGCCGTCCTGGGCGAGGACGCAGACCCGACCCAGGCCGCGGCCCTAGCCAGGCTGGAGGTTGACGAGGCTTTTGGGGCGGTTAGCCAACTTGCCGCGGTGGAGATCCTGCGCCCGCTGAGACCCTCGGCAAGGTGACTGGCGACTCTTCCCGGGCGTTGGGGTTTGTGCATCCGCTGGTGCGAGCTGCGGTCTATGAGGGGCTGTCAGAGGCCAAGCGCATCCAGGCACACGCCTGTGCCGTCCGGCTACTGACCGAGGCCGGCGCGGCCCCGGAGCAGATAGCGGCCCACCTGATCAACGTTCTGCCCGGGGGTAACCCGGGGGCGGTGGCGATACTGCGGCAGGCAGCCGAACAGGCGCTGGTGCGCGGCGCGCCGGACAGCGCCGTGGTCTACCTGGAGCGCTGCCTGACCGAGCCGCCTTCACCCGAGGAGCGGGCCGAGGTGCTAATCCAGCTCGGGGCCATTGCCCAGCAGGTAGACCTGGCCAAAGCCGTGCAGCACCTCAGCGCAGCCCTCACCCTTACCCGGCAGCCCGAACAGCGGGGTCTCATCGCGGAGATGCTCGGCCGTGCCCTGTTCTTCGTGGGACGCAACGACGAGGCTATCGAGGTCTACACGCAAGCCTTGGCGGAGGCGGAAGAGCACGCCGACCTGCGCCGACGGCTGCAAGCAAGCCTCATCAATTTTGCGCTGACCGACCCATCTTTGCTCCGGCTCGCTGCGGAGTGGGCCAACCGGCCGCGCGAGGAACTCCCGGAGGAGAGCCTCGGCAGCCGGATGCTCGACTGCATGATCGCTAGGTATGACGCGTACGCCGGTGTGCCGGCCCAGGCGGCGGTTGCTCGGGCCCGGCGCGGCCTTGCCGGTGGCCATGTCCTTGAGCAGGCCAACGGCAGCACAGCCTTTGTCCAAGGCTGCGTGGTACTCGTGGCCGCTGACCTGGACGAGGTCATGCCCCTGTTGGACGCCTTCCTTGCGCAGGCACACCGGCGTGGCTCAATCCTCGACCTTGCAGTCACGAAATGCGTTCGGGCGCTCGCGTGGCTTTGGCGCGGTTTCCTGGTCGAGGCGGAGGCAGACGCCCGAGACGCTGTGCGGGCGACGCAGACCGCCCGCTGTGACATGGGCCTCCCGTACGCCGCGGTCTACCTGGCTGAGGCCCTGATGGAACAGGGGCGCCTGGCTGAGGCCGAGGCAGCCCTGAACTGCGTGACGCCGACGTCTGCCCGCCTTCAAATGGGCCACTGGCACTGGCTTTTGGGCCGCGCCCGGCTGCTCACGCTCCAGGGACGGACCGAAGAAGGCCTGGAGGTGATGCTGGCCTGCGGCCGCCGCTTGGCGGCTCACGGCTGGCATAACCCAGCCTTAGCTTATTGGCGTTCGACCGCGGCGCTAGCACTGTTGTCCCTGGGCCGGCGCGACCAGGCCCACGCGCTAGCCGCCGAGGAGTTGGAGCTATCCCGCCGCTGGGGCGCACCCCGAGCACTCGGGGTATCGCTGCGCGTGGCTGGGCTCGTCGAGGGCGGCCAGCAAGGTCTCGGGCTACTCCGCCAAGCAGTGGACGTGCTGGCGCCCAGCCCAGTCCGGCTAGAGCACGCCAAAGCACTGATCGACCTCGGCGCCGCGCTGCGCCGCGCCGGCCACCGCGCTGAGTCCCGCCAGCACCTGCGCCAGGGCACCGACCACGCCGAGCTATGCGGCGCCACCCCCCTGGTCAAGCGGGGGCTTGCCGAGCTGCGAGCCACCGGCGCCCGCCCCCGACACATCAGGCTCACAGGCTCAGCTGCGCTGACTCCCAGCGAGCACCGCGTGGCCGAACTCGCCGCCGCCGGACGCTCCAACCGCGACATCGCCCAAACCCTGTTCATCACTACTCATACCGTCGAGCTACACCTCACCCGGGCTTACCGCAAACTCGGCATCACCGGCCGGACAGACCTCGCCCGCACCCTTTCCGCCCCCCAATTCATAGCCCCCCATCCGCAGGCTCGTGTTGATACGGCCATTCCGTAAAGACGCCACAGCCACCGTCGCGACTCCAAGGCAGCCAGGCCGGCCAATGTTGAGGTTCACTGCCCAAAACATTGGGGGGGTGCAGTGAGGGCATCCAGAACGCGAAGACTCCAGTCCAAGGTACAGCATAAATAGCGTCACAACCCAGAAGGATCTACTAGTCCGCCCAGTGGACACACCGTTTGCCAATCCGTCTGCGGCGGCACCATCGCTCCAGACGACGAACTGACCGATAGCGATCACGAATATTGCAGACCCCCGGGAGGTGTGCCGTGGCCAGCCTTGTCCCGTTCACCATTGATCTCACCCTGCACGAAGGCACACGCCTGGCCGCTGTCCTGGATGCCCTCGGTCCGAAGTGGGACCCGACCCAGATCTACACCGGCGAAGCCCAAGCCCATCAAATGCTCTACGCCAACCTCGATCCTGACCAGCAAGCCGCCTACGACGTCCTAGTCGCCGATGGTGCGCTACCCAACATCGAAACCCCGAGGCACTGACATGATGCTCGACCCCCAAGCAGACCCCAGCCGCCGCGCGTGGCTGCCCTGCCCCTCCTGCAGTGACACCCCGCTATACCTCCTTGACTCCGACGTCAACCTGATCTGGGTGCAGTGCGGCAACTGCCTGCGCCGCTGGTGGCACGACACCGGTGTCGGCCACAGCAGGCCCCCGGAAACCTATGGTGACTTGAATCGGGCCATGGTGGCCATGGTCGCAAACTGCGATCGCCTGCCTGACGACATGTAATGGCTGGTGATCCCGCCCTGTGCAGGTATACGGAAATGCCCTTGATCATGGGCTTGGGGGGTAGACCGCGGCCGGCGCATCGGGATCGGCGCCGGGGCCTGAGGGGTATTGGGCCCACTGGCGTACATACGGCGTCGCAGCTCCGATGTAGCGATCCCATTCTTGTTGTGACAGGTTACGGCCGACGAGTTCGCAGGAGTGGCCTACCCACGTCGCAGGCGTTGCCCACAACCGAACGCTGGTATCGAGGCTGGTGGTGGCTAGTAGCCTGCCGTCGGGGCTAAACGCCACGCCATAGACCGTGTTGGTGTGGCCGGTGAGGGTTTGGCCGAGGGGTTGGCGGCTGGCTACGTCCCACAACCGAACGCTGCGATCGCCGCTGGCAGTGGCCAGCAGTCTGCCGTCGGGGTCGGGACTGAACGCCACACCCCGAACTGAGTTGGTGTGGCCGGTAAGGGCCGCTTCCAAACTCTGCGCTGCCTTACCGACGATCTGGCCGGCCCGTCCCGTCTTGACCACCCCGGCCTCGGGGTGATCCATCTCGACCACAATCACCCCACCGCTGTCCAACGGCACCGCGACCAACTCCGCCATCACCCCTCCACAGCCCCCACAGCCCACGAACGCAACATGCCTTGCCCTATCAGAGTCCGGGCCACCCGCGCGTGATACCGATGCACTGTCTCCAAGCGCAAACCAGCCCCATCGTGAACTCAGACTCCCGGCCACCGCAGCGGCTACGGTCAGGCGTCCTGATATAGGCACCCAGCCTCACCACGTCCAGGACCAGCCAGCAGCGCCGTCCGACGCTCCTCGGCGTACTCGTAGCAGCACTAATTGCCGAGGTAGGAGATCAACGGGGCGTGCACGCTGACCAGCTCGTGGTCCTGCAGCGCTCTGGGCAGCGCTGGAACCATGACTACGCACCGCGCAGGGCACGGTGAGCTCGCCCAGGCGCGTTGGATCAAAAGCACCTACAGCGGCACCGGCGGCGATAACTGTGTGGAAGTGGCGATCTTTACAACGGTTACCGCGCGGTCCGCGACTCGAAGAGCCCAAGGGGTCCCGTTCTGATCTTCATCCCCGCGGCCTGGCAGGCGTTCACCGCCGGAGTGCGAGCGGGACAGTTCGACTAAGCTGACCCCGACAAGGCCGGGGTCAGCTCATCACTGCTGGTCAACCGGTGCTCGCGGGGTAGACCGCGGCCGGCGCATCGGGATCGGCGCTGGGGCCTGAGGGATATTGGGCGCACTGGCGTACATACGGCGTCGCAGCGCCGACGTAGCGATCCCATTCTTGTTGTGACAGGTTGCGGCCGACGATGTCGCACGTGTGATCTACCCACGTCGCAGGGGTAGCCCACAGCCGGACGGTGCCATCGGCGCTGGTAGTGGCCAGCAGCGCGCCGTCGGGGCTGAATGCCACGCCAATGACCGAGTTGATGTGGCCGGTGAGGGGCTGGCCGAAGGTCGAAGATTGGCCACGTCCCAGAGCCGGACATTGTGATCGCCGTTGGTGGTGGCCAACAGCGTGCCGTCCGGGCTGAATGCTGCTTGATGCACTGCGCTGGTGTGGCCGGTGAGAGGTGGGCCGAGGGGTTGGTGGCTAGCCACGTCCCAGAGCTGGACGTGCTGATCGGCACTGGTGGTGGCCAGTAGCGTGCCGTCCGGGCTGAACGCCACGCCGAGAACCCAGTCGGTGTGGCCGATGAGAGGTTGCCCGAGGGGTCGCTGACTGGCGACGTCCCAGAGCTGGGCGGTGCGATCACGGCTGGCGGTGGCGAGCAGCGTGCCGTCGGGGCTGAATGCCACATCAGCGACCATGTTGGTGTGGCCGGTGAGGGGTGGGCCGAGGGGTTGGTGGCTGGCGACATCCCATAATCGCACGGTGCGATCGTGGCTGGTGGTGGCCAGCCGTGCGCCATCGGGGCTAAACGCCACGTTATTGACCGTGTAGGCGTGGCCGGTGAGGGGTTCGCCGGACGGTCGGTGGCCGGCCACATCCCAGAGCCGGACGTTGTGATCGCTGCTGGTGGTGGCTAGCAGCGTGCCGTTGGGGCTGAACGCCACGTCAGTGACCACGTCGGTGTGGCCGGTGAGGGGTTCGCCGAGCGGCTGGTGGCTGGCCACGTCCCATAACCGCACGCTGCGGTCGGCGCTGGTGGTGGCCAGCAGTCTGCCGTCGAGGCTGAATGCCACACCGTAGACCGTGTCGGTGTGGCCGGTGAGCGGTTGGCCGAGCGGTTGGTGGCTGGCCACGTCCCATAACCGCACGCTGCGGTCGGCGCTGGTGGTGGCCAGCAGTCTGCCGTCGGGGCTGAACGCTACGTCAGTGGCCCCGTCGGTGTGGCCGGTGAGGGGATTGCCAAGGGGTCGGTGGCTGGCTACGTCCCACAACCGGACGGTCGTATCGCCGCTGGTGGTGGCCAGCAGTCTGCCGTCGGGGCTAAACGCCACGCTATAGATTCCCTCGGTGTGGCCGGTGAGGGGATCGCCGAGGGGTCGGTGGCTGGCTACGTCCCATAACCGGACGCTGCCATCGAAGCTGGCGGTGGCCAGCAGCCTGCCGTCAGGGCTGAATGCCACGCTCCGGACCGCATCCGTGTGGCCGGTGAGCTGGTGGGAGGGGTGCAGCGGCCGGGAGAGCATCGTTTGGATGCTGGCCCAGGCTTCCGGGATGGCAGCTGTGTGCAGGCTTGCCAGGCTGAGCAGCTGCGCAAGGTCGGATTGGGAGGCGGCGAGCTGTTCGGCTTGGGCGGCCAGGCTTCGTGACGTCGCCAGTTGGGCTTGCTGTTGGGCACGGTTGGTTTGGGCTGCGGAGTATGCGCCGAGGACGGCGGCGAGTGTGCCGAAGGCGACGGCGATGGCGAGCAGGATGGCCAGCAGGCGGACGCGGCGACGGTCGCGGGTCAGGCGTTGGTGCTGGGTGCGGTCGCTGAGTTTGATGAACTCCGCCAGTTCGGTGCGTAGCTCGCCCGGACGTGTGTCGAGCCACGGGCGAGCTTGTTCGAGGGCGCTGCCACGCAGCAGCAGCTCGGGGTCGTGGCCGCCTTGCCCGCTGGTGCTAGTTGTCCATTGGGTGTAGTCGGCTTCCAGGTCCTCACGCCACAGGAGGAAGTCGTGGTCTTCGGCCAGCCATTGGCCAAGCAGTGTCCACTCGCGGATGAGGGCTTCATGCACCAGCTCCACGACAGACTCACCGGTGGTCGGGTCGCGGCTGGTGACCAGCAGCCGCCGGTCAGCCAGCGCGGCGACCACAGCCTCAACCTCGCTGTCCCCCGTTTCTGCCATGTCGGCGCGGAGTTGGTCAAGGGTGCGTCGTTGCCGGGTCGGGGGGATGTTGGCGGCCTCGTCGCCGAGCCTGACTAATGAGGTGACGATCCGGCGCACGAGAGGCTGTTGGGCCGCGGGCAGTGTGTGATAGGCGTGGTCGCACCAGCGGGCCAGCCCGCCGACGACTCCGCCGATCTGTTCATAGGCGTGGTGGGTTAACCGGCCGTCTGCGCGGCGGTGCCACAGTTCGGTCAAGGCGAATTCCAGCAGCGGCAACACGGTGATGGCCGCACCGCTGCCAGGCGCGTCTGTAGACGGTGCGGCCAGCATCGCGTCGCTGGCGATGCGTTCGGCCAGGCGGGGTTCCAGGGTGAGACCGACGGTGGTGGCGGGTTGTTCGATGATGGCTGCCAGCTCGTCGGTGTCCAACACCGCAGGAACGTTGACCGTCGCCTGCTCGACCAGCCGCATCAATCCGGGAGCGGCGGCGGCCAGGCGACCGTAGAAATCGTCGCGTAGCCCGATAATGACAGTGACGGCCGGTTCCTGTTCGGCCACTATGGTCAGTTGCTCAAACAGAGCTGTTCGGAGATCTTGTGGGGTGGCGACGAGTAGCTCTTCGAACTGGTCAATGACCAGTATCAGCCGTTCGTGCTTGGGATGGTCGTCTAGCCAGTGGCGTGTTGCTGCGCCTAGCCCGTCGGCGGCCCCGGCGAGGCCGGCCTGCTCCAGTTGAGCGAACGGATCAGTTCCCGGTCGGATGCTGAGCCATCCCCAGCGGTCGCTGCCCGGCAGCGCACCACCGGCCAGGGCCGGCAGCACACCGGCGTGGATCAGCGAGGACTTGCCCGCCCCCGACGGGCCCAGCAGCGCCAGGAACCGGCGGTCGCGACGCAGGCTGGCCAATACGGCGTGCACCGCCCGATCGCGTCCGTGAAACCAGATGGCGTCTGCGGTGGTGAACGGTTCCAGCCCCCGATAGGGGCAGACCTGCGAGACAGTCAGTTCCGGGCAGACGTCGCGCAGCGTTTCGGTGGGGGTGACGTAGGCGGTGGCCTGGCCGCGGTCTAACCGGTCGGGTCGGGTGACGGAGTTCACCATGCCGATGATCAGCCCGGTGCGCTCATCCAGCACGGGCCACCACTGAACCCCTCGGTCACCTCCGTGCAGTCGGTCAATTGCAGCAACGGTGCACCGCCGTCGCCGATTATCTGATCCCCGGCCACGCCGTAGCCGTAATGACCCGCACTGGGCGCATTCAGGGGGAAGCCGAACGTCTTCACACGGTGACCTCGAGCCCCCGGCGAGTCGCCCAAAGCCACTAGTTGAGCTTGTGCTGGGGGTGGTTCGTCGAGGCGGAGGAACGCGATGTCGTCGCCGTCGGGGTCGCGCCACCATCGTGGGTTGACCTGGACGGTCCGCGCAGCAGCGTCCAGGTGAGTAAACACCACGGTGACCGGGCCGGTCGGCGGCTTGTCATCCCGACCGTGGCCGGCCAGCACGTGAGCGCAGGTCACCAGCAGCCGCGGGCCCACCACAAACCCGGTCCCCGCAGGGTGGCCGGCGGGGTCGAGGACTTGGACGACGCTGCGGGTCAGGTCAACCGGCCAGCCGGTTGCCGGGCCGGCCACGGTCGGTGGTTCATCCAGCCGGGCCATCGTCTCGTTCCCAGCGCAGGGTGACCTTCAGGTGGCACCCGCTGGTGGCTTTGGTGATCACCGCCCCTGCTCCGGCGGTCAGCATCAACCCGAACTCCACGCTGATCTCCTGCGGTCGCGCTGGGCGCAACTTGGCCAGGATGGAC
>JALZHU010000372.1 GCA_030860695.1 Actinomycetota bacterium | reverse complement strand
GATTCACCACCTGGAACGAGGTCACCGGCACGGCCACGGCAGCCGCCTGAGCGCCGCTCCGGAGATCGACCCGACCGATCCAACCACGCCCGTACCACCAGACAACTTCAGCAAGTTGACGGTGCCCACCCGCGGCCGCCAATCCCTGAGCCACGCCCCGTCCCAGGCCCTCGGCGCCTTCCACCGCCCAGCGACGCTGCGGCCATCTGGCTGCCCACTGCTGCAATTGGCGCACCGTGGCCGCGGTGACCGCTAGACGAATCGTGTCCAACCGGTTGCCCGGTGGAGTCGACCGTCACCGCGGTCAGCGAGCTCTTGTGCGGGTCGATCCCGATTGTGATCATGCAAAGCCTTCCGTCGCGAGATGGGAGTAATCCCCGCGACGGGCACCCTGACTTCAGGTCGGTCCATGCCTCTGTTGAGCCACGCCACGGGCGGGCGACGGCCAGCAGCACGCTATGTGAAAAGTCAGCCCAGGAAGGCGGCAAGAAGCATCCAAGCCAACCAGCCGTCGCCCTCGGCACGCTATGGGCTGCAGACCCAGCGGCCTGATCCACATCCAACAAGTCAGGGGCATCAGTGCCCGTAGGTCCGCTCCAGATACGGGGTCAAGCCCACCGCCAGCGGCTGCACCTCTGCGATGCCCAGCTCAACAAGACCTGCGAATGCAGACATGACGGTGACCTCCCGCGGACATCAGGCAGTGAGGTGGTCACTGTGAGCTATCGGTGATGCTTGGTGACTAAAGGTCATAGTTCATGCATAAATTCACTCGATTGGGATGAGTATCACGTACTTATCGGGGTTGATCGCCCTCTTTCGTGCGTTGCTGGTTTGGTCGCAGGACCGCGGAGGACATCGCGATGCCGAAGCTGAGGCTGGGACGAAGCATTGCTATGGCGGAGCAGAGGGAGATGAAGCCGTGATAAATGGAACACAACACCCAGTTCAACCAGGCTTGTAATAGACACGACTAGACGTCTGAGTGAACTCTCGGTGGCAGGGCAAGGAAGCGGAGACCCGGTTGTGGAGTTCTGTGCTGGGTTGAGGCGGTTGCAGGAGGGCTGCGGACTTGGTCGGGCGGCGCTGGCTCGCCGGCTGGGTTGTAGCCGCTCCCAGCTCTACGCGGTCTTGGATGGGCAAATCAGTCGGCCGCCGGAATGGGGTCGGTTGGTGGAGCCCCTGGTCCGTGTGTGCACCGGTGATGACGAGCGGGCGGTCGGTGCGTGGCGTCGACGGCACGAGGTGCTGGTGGAGGTTTACCACGCGCTGCGACATCAACCCAGGCAGAACTTCACGCCCAAGCTGGCGAGGGTGGCGCGTGTGGTGCCGGCGCAGCTGCCGACGGACGTGGATAGGTTCACCGGCCGGACGCAGGAATTGGCTGATCTCGACCGCCTCCTGGCCGCAACGGCCAAGCAGGCAGATGAGCAATCAACGGCGGTGGTGATCTTCGCTGTCTCGGGTACTGCTGGGGTGGGTAAGACCGCGCTGGCGCTGCGGTGGGCGCATCGGGTCCGGAGTGAGTATCCCGATGGACAGTTGTATGTCAACCTGCGGGGTTATGACCCTGACCAGCCTATGTCGGCAGGGGATGTGCTGGCCGGGTTTCTGCGCGCGCTGGGCCTGGCCGGACAGGAGATTCCGCTGGACGTGGAGGAGCGCGCGGCCGCCTACCGCAGCCTACTGAATGGGCGGCGGGTGCTGGTGGTGCTGGACAACGCTGCCACCGTCGAGCAGGTCCGCCCGTTGCTGCCCGGGACCGGGTCCTGCTTGGTGGTGGTGACCAGCCGGGATTCCCTCGCGGGGCTGGTGGCTCGGCACGGTGCCCGGCGCCTGGACCTTGATCCGCTCCCTCCCGAGGACGCGGTAGCGCTGCTGCGGGCGCTGATCGGGGGGCGCATCGACACTGAGCTCGAGGCTGCTGCCACGCTGGCTGAGCAGTGTGTGCGGCTGCCGCTGGCGTTGCGGGTGGCTGCTGAGCTGGCCGCCGCACGCCCGGGCGCCAGCCTGGCTGAGCTGGTCACCGAGTTGGCCGACGAGCATCGGCGGTTGGAGCTGCTCGACGCCGGTGGTGATCCCCGTACTGCCGTCCGTGGTGTGTTCTCTTGGTCTTATCAACACTTACCAGCGGACGCGGCGCGCATGTTCCGCCTGATCGGCTTGCATCCGGGCCCCGATCTCGACTCATACGCTGCCGCCATCCTCGCTGACATCAGCCTCAGGCAGGCACAACACCTGCTCGAGCTGCTCGCCCGCGCACACCTGATCCAGCGCACCGGCTCCAGCCGCCATGGCATGCATGACCTGCTGCGCGCCTATGCCACCTCCCTCGCCGCTGAAGAGGACTCCGAACAGGAGCAGCAGGCGGCGTTGACTCGACTATTCGACCATTATCTGAGCACCGCTGCAGCCGCGATGGATACCCTCCTTCCCGCCTCACAGGATGGCCCGCCGCCTGCCCTGCGGCCCCGAACTGCGCCCACTCCCCCGGTGGCCGACCCGACCATGGCCCGGGCTTGGCTCGATGCCGAGCGGACGACCCTGGTCACCGTCACCGCCCACACCGCTGCACATGGCTGGCCCGGCCACACCATTCGTCTCGCTACCACCCTGTACTGCTACCTGGAGACCGGTGGTCACTATCCTGACGCTCTGACCGTTCTTACCCATGCCCGCTGCGCCGCTCACCACATCAGCGACCTGTCCGCGGAAGCCCGCGCGCTGACCAACCTCGGCCTCGTCTACTTTTGGCAGGGTCGCTACCAGCAGGCCACCGAGCACCACCAGCAAGCCCTAGCCCTGTGCCGCGAGACCGGTGACCGCGCTGGCGAGGCTGACGCGCTGACTCGTCTCGGCCTGGTCTACCAGCAGCAGGGCAGCTACCAGCAGGCCACCGAGCACCACCAGCAGGCCTTGACTCTGTTCCGCGAGATCGGCCACCGGGACGGCGAAGCCAATGTGCTGGACGATATCGGCGTCGCCTACTGGCATCAGGGCCGCTATGGGCAGGCTGCTGAGCATCTTGAGCAGGCCTTAGCCCTGTTCCGCAAGATCGACCACCGGGTCGGCGAAGGCCACGCGCTGGGTTACCTCGGTCTCGTCCATTACCGGCAGGGTCGCTATGAGCAGGCCGCTGAACATCTCCAGCAGGGCTTAGCCCTGTTCCGCGAGATCGGCCACCGGGTCGGCGAAGCCCACACGCTGGCCCACCTCGGCCTGGTCCATTACCGGCAGGGCCGCTATGGGCAGGCCGCCGAGCATCTCCAGCAAGGCCTAGCCGTGTCCCGTGAGATCGGCCACCGGGTCGGTGAAGCCGATGCGCTTGCCTTCCTCGGTGGTGTCTACCAGGGGCAGGGTCGTTACCAGCAGGCCGCCGACCACCAGCAGCAGGCCCTAGCTCTCTACCGAGAGATCGGCCACCCGGCCGGTGAGGCCAGCGCACTTAACAACCTCGGTGAGATCAGCCACGTCACCGGACAGCTTCGCGAGGTGCTCATCCAGCACACTGCCGCGCTTACCCTGGCCACCCGGATCGGCGACCGCTACGAACAGGCCCGTGCCCACAACGGTCTGGCCCATGCCCACCACGCCACCAGCGATTCCGACCTGGCCCGCCACCACTGGCAACAGGCGCTCACCCGCTACACCGATCTCGGCATCCCTGACGCTGAGGACGTCCGCACCCACCTAGCCACACTCAACCAAGCAGCGGTGTGATTAGGCCGAACTTTCGTGATCTTGATCCGTTGGCGTTGACCTGCACTGGAGCGTGGCGGCGTGCTGTGATGTGTAGTCAGTAATATTCTGGAATGGCGTGCTTGTTGTGATGTACTTTGCCCTGTGCGGAGCGCTGGTGGGGCCATGCATTTGGACGTCATCCGTAACCATCAGAAGACGGCGGATGGGTCGGCGCGTGAGTACCGTTCGCAGTTGCTGCGCCGGTCGTACCGTGATGCTGAGGGGCGGCCACGGAAGGAGACTTTGGCTAATCTGTCGGCGTTGCCCGAGGAGGTCGTTTACGTGCTCCGGCGGGTGTTGCGGGGCGAGACGATGGTGTCGGTCGAGGATGCCTTCGAGGTTGAGCGGTCGGTTCCGCATGGGGACGTCGCCGCGGTGCACGCGATGGCCTCACAGCTGGGGCTGAAGAATCTTCTCGGTCCGGATTGCCGGGAACGTGATCTCGCGTATGCGTTGGTGATTTCGCGGGTGGTGAGACCGGCCTGGAAGTTGGCGACCTGGGCATGGTGGGCTGATTCCACGCTCGGTGTTGATCTGGGGGTCGCGCAGGCGAGTTGCGATGAGGTGTATGACGCGCTGGACTGGCTTGGTGACCGGCAGAAAGAGATCGAGACAACTCTGGCGAGGGCACTGTCAAGTTAACCTTGATCATGATCTACTTTGCTAGCACAAACACAAGATGTGGCGGTCGTGCTCGCCGAACGGTTGCTTATTTTGTGATTGCTTTAGCAAAGTAGATCATGATCAAGG
>JALZHU010000371.1 GCA_030860695.1 Actinomycetota bacterium | reverse complement strand
CTACTACAACCGCCGACGACGACACTCCACCCTCAACTACTTGACACCCCACGAATACGAGCTAGGATATAGACAACTAACCGATCTGGCAGCCTAAACCGGTGTCAATAAAATCGGAAACACTCCAGTAACCCCACGTAGACGCCTGTCGTACGGTCGACCCTGCCCGAGCCTCAACACCAAGCCGACAAGCAGTATGCCTTCGGACAGGGGACCCAGCCCGGCTAGGACTTACTCCTCTAAGGCGGACTTTCCCTGGCATCTACCCCTCCTCGCTGGCTGAACGATAGGGTATCGCTCATGCGATTGACGGTGCTTGGTTGCTCCGGCAGCGGGCCCGGCCCACGCTCCCCCGCATCGGGCTACCTGGTGCAAGCGGGTAACACGGCTATCGTTCTAGACCTTGGCAACGGTACGTTTGGACCACTGCAGCGATACATTGACCCATTCAATCTTAACGCTGTACTGTTGTCTCATCTTCATGCTGACCACTGCGCCGACGTAACAGCACTCATAAATTACCGCAGGTATCATCCTCGGCCACCCTCTGATGCGTCTAGCAGAAGACCTCTTATCCTTGCTAGTGAAGGTGCATTTGAGCGTCTAGCTGGCCTTCACGCCCCATCAGCAGCAGCGCGTAGCGACGCTGATTTTTCTGATGTACTTGAGCTGCAAGTAATTGAAGATGGTTCGATAGTTCATTTTGGGAGTGTAAGGGTAACCGTCTCCCAGCTTGACCATCCGGGCGGCTCTTTTGGCTTCCGTTTAGAGAGTGGCGGTCGCACACTTGTATTCACAGGTGATACCGGCCCAACTGACCGTTTGATCGAACTTTCTCACAATGCAGACGTGCTCCTATGTGAAGCCAGTTGGCCACATAGCGCGGAAAAAAAATCACCAGTAACGATGCATCTCACTGGGTTGCAGGCTGGCGAGTATGCTGCTGCGGCCAAGGTTGGTAAACTTCTGTTAACTCACGTGCTTATGTGGTTCGATGAAGACGCTTTGCTGAGCGAAGCACGGGAAACGTTTAATGGAATCGTCCATCTTGCGCAAGCGGGGCAGCAGTTTGAAATCTAGCGTTTCTACTGTAGATAGATATGTATAGCTTTACTTTGACGGTGAACCGCTCCGGATTTCATAGAGGCTCTGATCCTATGAGAGGATTGAGCCATGCCCGCACCGAAGAAATATCCGGAAGAGTTACGTGAACGTGCTGTTCGCCTGGTGTTTCAAATTCGTCGTGAACGAGGCAACAGCCACGGTGTGATTCCCGAGGTTGCGCGACGACTGGGAATTGGCGATCAGTCACTTCAGCTGTGGGTAAAACAGGCCAACATCGATGAAGGGACTCGGCCCGGGACCACAAGCGCGGACGCCGCACGGATCGCGGAGCTGGAACGAGAAATCGGGAGCTGCGCCGATCAAATGAGATACTAAAAGCGGCATCGGCTTTCTTCGCGTTCATGTGATACTGAGGGTGTCCGGCGGGGCTCGCTCGTTTCTTTGCTGCCCCAGCCTGTGGCTGGTGGCTTGTCCCGATGTGCGGCCCCGCCGGATGTGGTGCCAGGCGATGGCGTGGCTTGATAGGTGCGTGCCTGGTGCTCAATGAAGGCCTGCCCCCCTCGCCTGGCCTGCGGAAGCTTTGTCAGCAAGGGTCAAGGGTGAAAGGAGAGGCATGGTCGTGATCGGGGTGGATGCGCACAAGCGCACCCACACGCTAGTCGCCGTGGACGAGCTAGGTCGCACGCTGGGCGAACGCACAGTCGCCACCACCACCGAGAGACACCCTGCACGCGGTGCAATGGGGCAGCCAATGGCCCCAGGTGCGCTTTGCGGTGCAGGACTGCCGGCATCTGACCCGCCGGTTGGAAGGCGACGTGCTGCAGGGGTGGTTATCCCGTGGTGCGGGTGCCTACCCGGTTGATGGCCGCGGCCCGGCGCCACGGCCGCCAGCCTGGCAAATCCGATCCGATCGACGCGCTGGCGGTAGCGCACGCGGCCCTGCGGGAGCCAGATTTGCCCACGGCATACCTGGACGGCCCGGCCCGCGAGGTCAAGCTACTCGCTGATCACCGCCATGATCTGGTGGTCGAGCGCACCAAGCTGGTCAACCGGCTGCGCTGGCATTTGCACGAACTCGACCCCGCACTGACCATTCCCTCCCGCGTCGCTACTGCGTCATCGACGACCTCGCAGCAGGGCTGGAGGGCTTCGAGGGGATACTCGCCCGCATGCCCGCGAGCTGCTGACCCGCTGCCGTGAGTTGACCGATCAGATCAACACCTTGGAACGCGAGCTGCGCGACCGGGTCCGTGTGCTGGCCCCCAGCCTGCTGGCCATCCCCGGCTGCGGGGTACTCAGCGCAGCGATGATCCTGGGCCAGACCGCCGGCGCGTCGCGCTTTGGCTCCAAAGACGCCTTCGCCCGGGTCACCGCCACCGCCCCCATCCCGGTCTGGTCAGCCAACACCGTCCGGGTCCGGCTCAACCGCGGCGGCAACCGCACCCTCAACTGCGCCCTGCACCTGATCGCGGTCACCCAAGCACGGGGCATCGGCGCCGGCAAGGCCTACATCACCAAGCAGCTGGCCGCCGGCAAGACCCGCTCCCAAGCGCTGCGGCTGCTACGACGCCAACTGTCTGACACCGTCTTTGGCGCCCTGCTCGCTGACGAACACCGCCAGCCGCGTGCGGCAACGACCACGCTGTCGCACGCGGCTTGGCATAGGATCATCTTAGGAGCTCGACCCGCGACTGCTGAGATAGTCAAGTTTATCGATAGCCAGAAAGAGTCGTTCGGAGTCGAGCCAGTCTGCGCGGAATTGCAGGTTGCTCCATCATCATATTATGCAGCGAAGAAGCGGCCGCCCTCGGCCCGGGCACTGCGTGATGAACAACTCAAGGGGGGATCCAGCGCGTGCACACCGAAAACTATGGAGTCTACGGCGCACGGAAAATGTGGCACCAGCTGCGCCGTGAGGGCATCGACGTGGCGCGGTGCACGGTGCAGCGGCTGATGCGCCACCTCGGCTTGACTGGCGCTGTTCGGGGTAAGACCCGCCGCACGACCGTGCCCGACCCCTCGGCCAAGCGAGCTCCAGATTGGTGACAAGGCACTTCAAGGCCAGTGAACCGAACCGTCTGTGGGTAGCGGATTTCACCTACTGCGCAACCTGGTCCGGCACCGTATACACTGCGTTCGTCATCGATGTCTTCTCTCGCCGCATCGTCGGCTGGAGAACGGCACATACAATGACAACCGACCTTCCCTTCGATGCTCTCCAGATGCGGCTATCTGGGCGCGTAACGAGCGGCTAGAGAAACTGGTGCATCACTCTGACCGCGGATCGCAGTATACTTCCATTCGCTACACCGACCGACTCGTCGAGGCCGGCGCACACCCTTCGGTCGGCACAACGGGAGATTCCCTCTTAACCGGCAAATCGCGAGGAGCCTCGAATCAGACAAATCGGCCTCGATTAGCCGGTTAAGAGGCATTATCCGGGGCCGAAGGCTGAACCAATCTTCGATTGGCCGGATAATCCTACGATAACGCTCTCGCCGAGTCGGTGATCGGACTATACAAGACGGAATTGATCCGACCGAAAGGATGACCTGGAGTTAGCAACCGCGGAGTGGGTCGACTGGTACAACTATCAACGACTCCACAGCGCCTGTGATCAACGTACCACGTGCAGAATATGAGGCCGCCTACTACCGACAGAACAAGCCTGCTACGCTTGCTGAGAAGATATGAACCCAGCCTCTATCGAACCCGGGGCGGTTCACGGCTTGTAGTAAGATATTCTGCGCATGACTCTTTCAGAACGGGATCGCGCCGAACTTCGCGCGGTGGTCGGATCGGAATCGTATGACGGATCAGTGTCGGCGCGGGAGCAGATGGTGCTTTGGTATGACGAGGGTTATCGGAAGGTGGAAATCGCTAAGATGTCGGGGGCGTCGCGGCCGACGGTGGATAAGTGGTTGACGCGCTATGAGCGGTATGGTGTGGAAGGTCTAACGAACAAGACCTCGCCCGGTGGGCCGCGTCAGATTCCGGACCGGATTCGGGCGAAGGTACTGGCGTTGACGAGGACGACGCGTGTCCATTCACGGGTTGAGCTGTGATGTCACGCCGTTGAGACGGTGGGGAGCCAGGGGTTGTCGGTGAGGGCGGCGTGGATGGCGTCGATGGGGCGAATGCCGTGGTTGCGGGCGCTGACCAGATAGGAGCGGCCGCGGCAGTAGGCGGCGAGGGTGGTCAGTGTGTGCCAGTAGCCGGAGACGACCTGATGTCGTTTGGGGCCTTCGAGGGCTTGCTCGGATGCGTTGTTGGTCCAGGGCACGGAGAGGTTTCGGGTGAAGGTGAAGCGTCCCGGGTTTGATGCACACCTCAGTTTGTGTGAGTGGCCTGGTTGGCCGTGGCGGTCGTAGCGTAGTAGTCGGCCTCGGCTTCGGCTGGGGGGCGTCGGCCGAGGCGGTGCATGAGC
>JALZHU010000370.1 GCA_030860695.1 Actinomycetota bacterium | reverse complement strand
TCATCCGCCTCGATGCCTGGTGGACCACAACTCCACCCGGCCGGACACGCACCAGCCACCTCACCACACTCGGCCTCACCCTCGCCGCATAGGCAAGGACCAAAATTAGGCAACAGAGTCGTACAGGGCTCTCGCAGGTGTGGGAGGCGATCGAGGCCCGGATCACCGCGCCCTGGTGCGGACGGCGGCGGCCACGGTCTCCGGGATGGTGCCACCACCCGAGGCGATACCCGATGGAGACTGGCGCGCGGAGCTGGCCAAGCGGATCGCCGCCGTATCGGGGTTCGTCAAGATACTCCCACCACCATCGAGTTCGGGGCCACCGCCGCGGGCGCCCCGGTGCTGGCCGCCATGACCGATCTGGCCACCCAGCTGGCGTCCGAAGCCAGGTGGACGGTGCGCAACCGGCGCTGCCTGAGCGGCCCGAGCAGGTCATCACCGACACCGCCTCATACAGCGACATTGTCTTTGGCCTGTTCGCGATCTGTGGCTACCAGTTCTCGCCCCGCATCGCCGACATCGGCGACACCCGGCTGTGGCGGATCCGCGCTACGACTGGCCCGCGACCCAGCTACGGCAAGTTCGATGAGCTGGGCCAGCACACCATCAAGCTGGAGGTCATCCGCAGAGAGTGGGAGGACATGCTGCGCGTGGCCGGTTCCTTGACGACCGGGCAAGGTCCGCGCCTACGACCTGATCCGGATGATGTCCGCCGAGGACCGCCACACCAGCTTGGGGGAGGCCTTCGCCCACTATGGCCGCATCTTCAAGACGCTGCACGTCCTGCAATTGCTGCACGACGAGTCCTACCGCCGGGCCATCAACACCCAGCTCAACCTCACCGAGGCCCGCAATGCCTGGCCCGGCGCATCTTCTTCGGCAACCTCGGCGAACTCTGCCAGAAGTACATCACCGGCATGGAGGACCAGCTCGGCGCACTCGGCCTGGGCCTGAACTGCGTGGTGTGGTGGAACATCCTCTGCACCGACGCCGCAATCCGGGAGCTGGAGACCTCCGGCCTGGTGATCCCCGCCGAGATCCGCGCCCGCCTGCATCCCTTGCAGTTCGACCACATCAACTTCAACGGCCGCTACCCCATCGCCCGCCCCGACCTCAGCGACGGCCTGCGATCCCTGCGCGACCCGACCGCAGGCGAGGAAGACTGCTGATGCACCCGGGGCTGGACCGGGACCGTGGCCCAGGCCCCGGTTCGACGCCCTCACATGCCGATGAGAGGATGTCACCGGTTGTGGTGGGGAGTTCGTAGACGAAACGTATCGCTGCAGCCATCACTTCGTCGAGCAGTTAGTGCGGTTGGCCGAGCTGCTCCAAGTGCCCGTTTGCTTCTGTGAGGTATTTACCGACCGGGCTGATGCTCTTTCTTATGCTGGTCAGCGTCTACGGACGGAGAGGTTGTCAACATGTCGACCCTTCAGATTTGGACGGAACTGGCCATAGCTGGGTGATGGCTGCCTATCGCGACAACGGCAGCGAGAGATGGTGCTGAACATGGAGAATACCGAACGTCCGTGCGGTTCAGGCGAGCTGGGCGCAGGGTCGGACGGCGCGGGACCTGCAGGAGGCGCGGAATACCCGCCGTCGTGTCCGCAGCGCGGGCTCATTGTGAGCGATGTTTCGGGTGTAAGCGTGCTCCGGAAGCGGGTCGGCCGCGCCGCTTCCTCCATGGAGATCATTGGCGTACTGTCAGCCGTGTACTTCTTGATCCACTTCCCGTACGCGGGGGCGTGGACCTTCTTGGTGAGCCTGGTGCTGAGTGTCCTGGTCTATTGGTGCGCCAGACGATTGTCGAAGCGCCTCAGGGTGGGAGACGTCTTCGCCGCCAGCCTGATCGCTGTTTGGTGCTTCTTGTGGGTCGCGGTAGGTCTGATCGACGGCGTACCCAAAGCATTCGGCACAAGTACTGAGGATTTCGGATTCTTTAATGCGATCGGCATGGCGATCTTTACCCTTCCCATATGCTTCGTCGCGCGAGGTCTGATTGCTTTTCGGGCGCACAGGAATAGCCTACGAGCTGGCTCAAGAGGGGGCGTTCAGTTTCCGTCCGATCCATGGGAAAGTAACGGTGGGAGGATGGAGAAGCATCCGGCCTTCGTCAACAAGTGGAGTCTTTTAGCTCTACTTATCCTGCCAATGGTTCCCCTGCCTTTCTTCTTCGTCCAGCTATCCAGGCTCGCGCAGGATACGCCCATTGCTAATGTGAACACGACGCAAGCTCGTTTGATTGGCCGGCAGCTCGGATCCGAGGTTGCCGCCCTGGCGATGTGGTTACCCCTGACGGTATTCCTGTATCGTCAGGCGCGCAGGGAGGCATTGCTCCCTGCTGCTGAGCTCGGCAGACGAAACCCTCGGTCTCCGATACTCTACCTCCGGTCCTTCTGCGACGACGAGATCAAGATGCGAGCGCGGGCAGCCAATGGACGCTCTAGCCTCGAAAGAGTGTTGAAAGTACGCTTTGAGGAGGTCGTCACCGATCACCTCTGGCGCTACGGCCCCGTCGTAGCCATCGGAAGACCTGGCGATCGGCTACCTCCTTTGGGGGCAGCACGAGACTATGTCTCGGACGAGCAGTGGCAGCAGAAAGTCGAACAGTTGATGCTGTCGGCCTCCATCATTGTCCTTGTGTTAGGTCGTACAGAAGGACTCGCCTGGGAATTGAAAAAGATCATAGAGCTGGATCTCATTCGTAAACTGGTCGTCCTATTTCCTCCCATTCAATTGGGCGTGTCAGGTGACCTGCTCGCGCGCTGGGATGCCCTGCGCGAGCAGGCCGGCAGATCGGGCCTGGCACTACCCCAAGAATCTGATCTTCATTGCATTCGAGCGATGGTGTTCCCTAAGCGTCATCTCGCTCATGCTGTCGTATCAAGCAGGCGAGACGACTGGGCGTACGAGACCGTACTCGATGCCGCCGCAGAACTGGTCGATCCGTCGACGCGCGCGTCCACGGATGCCGCAGCCGGAGATTCCGCACAACCATGATTGGCGCACAATGTCTTTCATTCGGGCATGAGGCTCGCAATGCGAGACAGTCGGCGATTCTATGCTGGACCGACCGGAGAAGAGCGCGGCCGACCTCCAGCAGAACCATGAGTAGAGGATTATCTCACCTGGGCGAGACAGGAGAAAATGAGCTTTTCGACCAGAAAGAGAAGACTAAAAAATATATTGATAGACCTGTGGGTGCCGAATAGGTCATCCATGTCATGCGACCTGGGTATATTCGTGGATCAGTCCGCCGAGTCGGTCGCGGCGTCGGAGGCGAAAGTCGGGTGATGATGCGACCTGGGGCAGTGGTCTGAGTGGTGCTGCTTGATGCAATGCCCGGTGGGGGCGATGGGCGTTGAAGTGTGCCACGTACTCAGCCAGCACTGTCTGGAGGTGGCGGCGGTTGAGGATCAGCACTCGGTCGAGTAACTCGCGGCGGACGGTGCCGATCCATCGCTCGGCGATCGCGTTCGCCCGAGGCGCCCGCACCGGTGTGCGCAGGATCCGGATGCCTTCGCTGGCGAACACGGCATCGAAGACGCCGGTGAACTTGCTGTCGCGGTCCCAGATCAAGAACGCGAAGCCTGCCAGACGGTCGTCGAGGTCCATCAGGAGATTGCGCGCCTGCTGAGCGACCCAGGCACCGGTGGGGTTTGCGGTAATGCCAAGGAGGTGAACGCGGCGGGTGGCGTGCCCCACGATGAACAGGACGTAGAGCCGGTACAGCAGCACTGTGTCGACGCAGAAGAAGTCGGTGGCGAGAATGCCGTGTGCTTGGGCGGTCAGGAACTGTCGCCAGGTGGGGGCGCTGCGGCGAGGTGCGGGGTCGATGCCGGCTCGCTTGAGGATTGACCATACGGTACTGGGCGCAATCTGGTGGCCGAGGCCGGCGAGCTCGCCATGGATCCTCCGGTACCCCCAGGTCGGGTTCTCCGAAGCCAGTCGCAGCACCAGCTGACGCAGCTCGGATGCCGTGGACCGGCCGCCGGTGCGGCGTCGGGGCTGGGTCCAGCGTCGGGTCACCAGATCCCGGTGCCAGCGCAGCACCGTGGCGGGAGTGACGATTCGATGCAATCGGCCAGACTGGGACAGCAACCGGCTCAGCGCTGCGAATACAGCTCGGTCGGCCCAGGACAGCCGCGGTCTGCTCACCTGGCGACGCAGCACGGCGACCTCGTGCCGCAGCACCAGGATCTCCGCGTTCTTCGATCGTGAGTTCCGGGCCAGCAGGCCCAGCCAGGCCACGAACTGGCAGAAGATCAGATAGATTAGTCGCATAGCCACGGTGGGCGATCATGCCCAAGGACCACGGCCAGCGATATCGCAGGTCACCATCGTGGATGACCAGTTCGGCACCCACAGGGCTCGATGACCCGGGCGCTGGTGGAGCTGGGTGACCACTTGCGCTGTCAAGGCATCGGCGGGTGGTCTTGGAGTCGACCTCGGACTACTGGCGCCCGTTTTATTATTTGCTGGAGGCCGCTGGCCTGACGGTG
>JALZHU010000090.1 GCA_030860695.1 Actinomycetota bacterium | reverse complement strand
GGTGCCGCGGCGTCGGCTGACCCCGGCGGCGGCACGATTTTCGGCAGCGCCGGCAGCGCCAGCAGCATCGCCAGCGCCTCGATTACCGTGGTGAGCGTGTCCGCCAGGCTGCGGTCGTGGCGCGAGGCCCACTGCAGGAGATGGCCTCCAGTCTGGCCGGGCTCCCACCACACCTCCGCCCCGATCTGCCGGAGGTCGTCACGCCATCGCTGCGGCACTGTGGCCTTGGCGTAGCGCTGGGACTCGTCGGCGATCGCGTCGATGAGGTAGCTGACTCCCGCGGCGTCCAGCCGCCGCCGGGCCAGCTGGTGGAGGTCGTCGGGTGCCCAGCCGCGCTCCCACGCCGCCGTGATCAGCGGGGCAACCGCATACTGGACCGCCGCCGCAACGAGGCTGGGCTGGTCGGCGCACCGGTCTGCCACCACGCCGCCAATGCGCGCCCCGGCCTGCGGATCACCCGCCCAGTGTTCGCGCGCAGCGCTGAGCAACACCGTCGAGATGGTCTCCGCCGACGGCCTCGCTCGCGGAGTCCCCGGACCAGGAGTCCTTGCACCTGGAGTCCCTGGACCTGCGCTCCCCGGTCTGGCGTAGGCGCCGCCGCAGCTGCCCGCCGCTCCCGATTCCGCTGTGCCACCGCACCCTCCCGCCTCCAGGTCCAACCGGTCGGCCAGCAGTATGGGCCGTCACCCTGACAATTCCGCGGTCCCGCGCCGTCCCCGGCTAACGTGGCACCTCCCTGACGTATCTGAGGCTCCGGGTCCCCGCTCTTGAGATAGCGGACGATGGACGTACGTCCACACCGCGCAACTCCAGAGGGGAGACGGGCCCCATGGCATCGACGGTGGCAGGCAAGCCGAGAGTTGATCATGCGGTGGTCTTGGGTGCGAGCATGGCCGGGTTGCTGGCAGCTCGGGTACTCACGGAGCACTACCGGAAGGTCACGGTGATCGACCGGGACGCCATGCCGGAGATCGGGGCCCACCGCCGCGGGGTGCCGCAGGGACGCCACATACATGTCCTGCACGCGCGCGGACGTGAGGTGCTCGACGAGCTGTTTCCCGGCTTCACTGCCCACGTCGTCCGGGCCGGGGCCGAACTTGGGGACGTGCTGGGCAACGTCCGCGTCCTGCTGTCCGGGCATCGGCTGCGGCAAGCCCACATCGGCTTGCCAATGCTGTTCGCCAGCCGGCCGTTCCTGGAGGGCCACGTCCGTGCTCGGGTGCAGGCACTGCCCGGCGTCACCGTCATGGAGTGCACCGACATCGTCGACCTGACGACCACGGCAGACTGGCGCCGGGTCACCGGGGTCCGGTGCCAGCCGAGCCGGCAATTCGGCGACCGCGGGGGCAACGGGGGACTCAAGCCGATCGCTGCTGACCTCGTGGTGGACGCGACCGGCCGCGGCTCGCGGACACCGGTCTGGCTGCAGGAGTGGGGCTACCAGCGTCCGACGGAAGATCGGGTCGACATCGGACTGGGCTACGCCGCCAGGACCTACCGGCTGCGTCCCGGCGCCCTCGGCAAGGACAAGGCGATCATGATCGGAAGCACGCTGGACAACCCACGGGTCGGCGCGATCGGCGCACTGGAGGGCGGCCGGCACATCGTCGGCCTCGGCGGCATCCTCGGTGATTACCCACCAACCGATCCGGCCGGCTTCGACGCTTTCGCCGCCAGCCTGCCGTTCACCGACATCGCCGACACGATCACCGGTGCCGAGCCGCTGGACGACCCGGTACCGTTCCGCTTCCCCGCCAGCGTGCGATACCGCTACGAACAGCTGCGCCACTTCCCGGATGGCCTACTGGTTCTCGGTGACGCCGTCTGCTCGTTCAACCCCATCTACGCCCAGGGCATGACGGTGGCCGCCGATCAGGCAATGGCGCTGCGGCGGCTGCTCGCCCGCGGCCGGGAGCCCGCACCAAGCCAGTACTTCCAGGAAATCGCCAAGACGATTGACCCGCCATGGGACATCGCCGTGGGTGCGGACCTCGCCTTCCCCGGCGTGTCCGGCACCCGCACCGCCAGGATCCGGCTGGCCAACGCCTACCTGCCCCGCTTGCACGCGGCAGCGGTCCACGACGTAGCCCTGGGTGCGGCGTTCGCCCGGGTCGTGGGGCTGCTTGACCGGCCCGAGGCGCTGTTTCGACCGGACCGCGTGCTGCGGGTGTGGTGGAACAACCGGCGCCACCCGGCCGGATCCGCGGTCACCGCCACAGCTGGACGCACAGGTGAGGCCACGATGAATGCCACAGTGCACACCGGTATACGCCTTGGGCGGTATTTCCGACTGCCTCGGAGCGTCGCCGGCCCGCATCGAGTCGCTGGCCCGCATCGAGATGTGGGAGGCGCTGCCGAACCTGGTATCCCGGCTCGGTGATATCGCGCTGGTGGTGTGCGGTGCTTGACCGCAGACGGGCGCTTGGCGGGTTCATGGCGTTCGGCCTGTTCTGGGGAGCCTGGGGCGCTGTGCTGCCCGCTGTGCAGGCCAGCTCGGGTTCGACCGATGGTGAGCTGGGCACGGCCCTGCTGATGATCGGGTTCGGTGCGCTGCTGTCCATGCGGCTGACTGGTCACTTCGTCGATCGCTTTGGTGCTGGGGTCCTGCCTGTGGTGATGGCGGCGTTCGCGGTAGGGGGTGTGCTGCCCGCGTTCGCCAGCTCTCCCCTGGCGCTGGGGGCGGCGCTGCTCCTGCTGGGCACCGCCGCCGGGGCGACCGATGTGGCGATCAACGCCACTGCTGTACACGCCGAGATCCGCTCCCAGCGCCCCGTGATGAACCTCGCGCATGCCTGTTTTTCCGTCTGTGTGGTCCTGGCCAGCCTGAGCACAGCTGCGTTGCGCGCTGCGGGTGCAGGTCCCCTCCTGGTACTCGGGGCGGTGTTCGTGTTGATCACCGTCATCACCGTGTTCGCATTGGCACCCGGCGCGCTGCGCACCTGGGACGAATTCGGCTATGGCACCAGCCGTCGGGTTCCGGAACTTTCGGCGTCGCGACGGGGTATGAGGACGTGCTGCCCTGCACTGCCTCTGATCGTCTTTGGATGCCTGGGTGCGTTGGCGTACCTCATGGAAAACGCCTGGGAAAGCTGGGGTGCTGTGCACATGGAGACCACGCTCAACGCTAGTGCTGGGTTGAGCTCTACAGCGCCGGCGGTGTTCGCTTCTGCCGCCGCGGCGGGACGCTTCGCTGGCAACGCCCTAGCGCGGCGCTTCGACCCCGTCCGGCTGCTCAGCGCGGGAGCCCTGACGGCCGGTGTCGGGACACTGGTGGCTGCCACGGCGGGTGCCCCGTGGATCGGCCTGCTGGGCATCGCAGTTGCCGGTTTGGGGACCTCTGTCTGCGCTCCCACGGTGATCAGCCTCGCTGGTGCGTGGGCAGGACCCGAGAGGCGGGGAGCTGCAGTCTCGACTGTGACCACGATCGCCTACGTGGGTTTCTTGGTCGGACCGGCCGGAGTGGGACTGGCGTCGTCGCTGACATCTCTGCCCACGGCCCTGACCGGGGTGACCATCGTCGCTGTGCTGCTCGCTGTGCTGGCCCCCACTGCCCGCCAGAGAGCATCGTCACCGGAGCAGTCCGCCGACGCGCAGCCGCTTTCCCGACATGGAGACATATCGGGGTAATTCAACGTCCTATAGCCCGATATGTCTCCATGTCGGGCTATAGGAGGCTATAGGACGGCGCGTAGGGACTCTTTGAGTGAGCCCATTGTGGCGATTACTGCGGTGGGCTCGTAGCCGCAGTGGGCCATGCAGTTGGCACAGCGCGGGTCGCGGCCGCGGCCGAATGCCGACCAGTCGGTGTCGGCGATCAGCTCGGCGTAGGTCGCCGCGTAGCTGTCGTCGAGCAGGTAGCAGGGGCGCTGCCAGCCCAACAACGAGTACGACGGGATACCCCACGCGGTGCAGGCCAGCTCCCGCTTGCCTTCCAGGAAGTCAAGGAAAACTGGGGAGTGGTTGAGCCGCCAGCGCTTGCGCCGACCATCGGCGAATGCCTTCGCGAACAGCTCACGGGTCTGCTCCACTCCTAACCAGTGCTCCTGATCGGGCGCCTTGCTGTAGGCGTAGGCGGGTGAGATCTGCATGTTGTCCACGCCGAGTTCGTCGTTGAGGTAGTCGAGCACCTCAATAACGTCTTGCGGGGTGTCGGTGGTGAAAAACGTGGTGTTGGTCATCACCCGGAAGCCGGCGTCCTTGGCTTGGCGAATTGCGTCGACCGCGGCGTCAAAGCCGCCCGCCTTGCGCACCGAGGAGTCGTGGCGCTCGCGCAACCCGTCGATGTGCACCATCCAGGCGAAGTCGCGGTGGGGTGTGAACTTGTGTAGGTGCTTGGGCAGCAGCAAGGCGTTGGTACACAAGAAGACGATCTTGCGGCGGGCCAGCAGCTGCCGGGTCAGCTCGTCGATCTGCGGGTGCATCAGCGGCTCGCCACCGGCGATGGAGACCATCGGGGCGCCGCACTCCTCGACGGCGGCGATCGCCTGGTCGACCGGCATCCGCTGCTTGAGCAGCGCAGCCGGCTGCTGGATCTTGCCGCAGCCGCCGCATTTGAGGTTGCACGCAAATAACGGCTCCAGCTCGACCAGGAGGGCGAACTTCTCCCGGCGCAACAGCTTCTGCTTGAACAGGAAGCCACCCAGCCGCAGGGATTGACGCAGGGGCATGGCCATGAGTCAGATCACCTCTCGGGGTAGCGCGAAGGTGACGTCTTCGTCGGTCAGGTGGAATTCCGTCACACTGACCGGGCCGAGGCCGCCCAGGCAGTGCACGATCTGGTCGACCAGATGCGGGGGGGCAGAGGCGCCCGCGGTGATGCCCAGCCGCGTCGTGCCGGCCAGCCAGCGCAGATCGATCTCACTCACGTCGTCGACCAGGTATGCCGGCACACCCTCCCGCTGCGCGACCTCCACCAGGCGCAGCGAGTTGGACGAGTTGAGGGAACCGACCACCAGCACCAGGTCCACCTGACCGGCGATGGCGCGCACCGCGCGCTGGCGGTTGGTGGTCGCATAGCAGATGTCGTCGGTGCGCGGAGCGGTGAGCGCGGGGAACCGGTCGCGCAGGATCCCGGCGATCTCCTCCGCCTCGTCCACCGCGAGCGTGGTCTGCATGGTGTAGGCCACCCGCGACGGATCGCGCGGCTGGATTCGTCGGGCGGTGCCGGCGTCGGGCACCACGACCACGTCATCCGGTGCTTCGCCGAGGCTGCCCTGCACCTCCTCGTGGTCGGGGTGGCCAATGAGAAACACCGTGTTATCTCGACGGGCGTAGCGGCGGATCTCGCTGTGTACCTTGGTGACCAATGGGCAGGTGGCGTCGATGACGCTCAGCTCACGGGCGGTCGCGTCCCGGCGTACCGCAGGCGCGACCCCATGCGCCGAGAACACCAGGACGCTGCCGGCCGGCACCTGGTCGACCTCGTCGACGAACACTGCACCGCGGGCCTGGAGCTCCCGCACCACATGCGCGTTGTGCACAATCTGGCGGCGCACGTACACCGGGGGGCCGTAGCGTTGCAGCGCGCGGTACACAGTGTCGATCGCCCGGGCGACGCCTGCGCAGAATGAACGCGGTGCGGCGAGCAGGACCTCCCGCGGGCCCGTCGCCGCCGCCCACCATTCCAACGCAGGCCGGCACACCCGCAGGGCCTGCAACGCGGTCACCCCCCGGCTCAGCGTGCCGACGCGCCACAGCGGATGATTGGGGGTATCCACGACGGCGCGGACCACGGCGAATGGGACGTTCGCAGCGGCCAGCTGGGCCGACTCCATGTCCACCGCAAGCGATCCATCCGCGGGGAGCTTCTGGCCGATCCGGGACACCGAGCTCATCGGTCCGAGGTGGACGGTCAGGCCAAGCCGCCGCAACGCCCCCGCCAGCAACGGAGCCGACGGAACCTCAACTTTCTTAGAGACTTCGGTGGCTACCACGATGTCGCCGGGGCGAATCTGGGGCGCCAGGCCACCAGCGACGCCGACGACCAGCACCGGATCGGTACCCGATGACAATGTCGCAGCGGTGGCCGCGGCGCGTCGCGATCCCATCCCGGTGCGCACCAGCCGCAGGCTGGGCCCGGCCGGGCGCAGCGCGGCCTGTTCGATGCGCAGCGGCGTGCATAACACTGCTCGGCTCACGGCGCGGCCTCCAGGTACCGGCCTAGCGCGGTGATCGGGAACACTATCCGGTAGAGGTGGTAGTTGAGGTAGAAGTCGCAGGGAAATCCGGTGCCGGTGAACTGTGGCTCATCCCAGGACCCGTCGGGGCGCTGGGTGTCGCACAGCCAGCGCACGCCGCGCTCCACCGCTTCGCCTCGTTCGCCCGCGGCCAGCAGTGCCAGCAGCGCCCACGCAGTCTGCGAGGCCGTCGACTCGCCCCGGCCGGCCCAGGTCCGATCCTCGTAAGAACGCAGATCCTCACCCCATCCGCCGTCAGCGTTCTGGTGGTGCTCAAGCCACTGCACTGCCCGGCGGATGCATCGGGAATCAGCCGGCACCCCGGCGGCGATGAGCGCGGGCACCACCCCGCCGGTGCCGTAGATGTAGTTCGCGCCCCACCGTCCAAACCAGGACCCATCGGTTTCCTGCGCGGCCAGCAGCCATTTCACCCCGCGCTGGCAGGCAAGGTGTTCGGTCAGACCCTCGGCGACCAGCGCCTCCACGACGTGCGCCGTCACATCTGCCGACGGTGGGTCAATCACCTCGCCGAAATCACAGAACGGCAGCTTGGTGCACAGTGTGCGAGTGTTGTCGGCGTCGAAGGCGCCCCAGCCACCGTCCCGGGACTGCATGCCAATCAGCCAGGCCACCCCGCGATCGATCGGGGCGCGGTCGCCCAGTCCTACCCGGCGCAGCGCGAGCACCACCTCGGCGGTGTCGTCGGTGTCGGGATAGGTGTCATTGTGGAACTCGAAGGCCCATCCGCCGGCCGGCAGCGTCGGCCGGCGGACCGCCCAGTCACCGCGCACCCGGATCTCCTCGCCGACCAGCCAGCCGGTGGCCCGAGCCACCGCGGGGTCGTCGGCCGGGACTCCCGCGTCGAGCAGCGCGGTCACCGCCAATGCGGTGTCCCAGACCGGGGACTGACAGGCCTCCAACCGCCGGACCCACCCGTCGGTGGTGTACTCACGGATGGTGAAGGTGTCCAGACCCGCAATGCCGGCCCGCACCGACGGGTGATCGAGTGAGTAACCCAGCAGGTGCAGGGCAAGCAGGGAGTACACCCATGGCGGCTGGATGCCGCCCCAACAGCCGTCCGCCTCTTGGCGGGCCAGGATCCACTCCGCGGCGCGGCGCATGGCCGCCCGCCGCAGCAGGCGCACCGGGTGCCGCGCGTAGGCGTGCAGCACCCGGTCGGTTCGCTGGAAGAACCCGGCCCAGGTCCACGGCGGCTGTGGGGACGCTTCGTGGCGCAGTGTTGCGGTGCCGGTGCGCAGCTCGTCCACGCCGAACGGCAGCGACCGCACCGGGCGCAGGGTGCACACGATGGTCAGCGGCACGATCGTCTGCCGAGCCCAGCACGCCCAGTCGTAGACATTCAACGGGAACCAGGACGGCAGGAAGATCAGCTCCGGCGGCAGGTTAGGCAGCTCGTCCCAGGACCACAGCCCGAACAAGGCAAGCCAGATGCGGGTGAACACCCGGCTGCGCTCCAGGCCACCGTGGGTCCGGACGAACTCCGCCGCGCGCACCATGTGCGGGGCGCCGGGCGAATCGCCCGCCAGCCGCAGCGCCACCCACGCCTCGACAGTGGTGGACAGGTCGCCTGGGCCATCGTGGTAATTCGCCCAGCTGCCGTCCTCCCGCTGCTGGGATCGGATCCACCGGGCGGCCTCTTCGGTCTGACCGGCGCTGCGGATGCCGAGGAACTCGCGCAGCAGCAGGTCCTCCGCGTCCATGGTCACGTTGGTGGCCAGCTCCCCCTTCCACCATCCCTGCGGGTGCTGGCGCTCACGCAGGTGCGCGACCGCGGCATCCAGCGCCTGCGCTGCCGTGCGCGACTGGGGCCTCATTGCCGGCTCAGCCGACTGGGGCCTCATTGCCGGCTCAGCCGGCGGTGGTCCGATTGCCGGCTCAGCCGGCGGTGGTCTCCCTGTGCTGCCGGCTGGACTGGTGCGGGTCATCAGGCCTCCCTTGCGACAATGAAGTGGGCGATAGCGACCAGTTCCTCGTGCGGGCCGGTCGGGATCGGGACGGTGGTCAGCACGTGCTCAGCTGCCGCGACGCGCCGCCGCGCCTCGGCGGCCGCCCAGTCGCGCCCTCCCGCAGCGTCGATGAGGTCAGCGGCTCGGGCTTCGTCGGCGGAGTTGGATCCGGCGAGCCAGCTGGCCAGCTCACGGCCGGCCGGACCACCCTGGGTGACCGCGTAGGTCACCGGCAGGGTCTTCTTGCGTGTGCGCAAGTCGGAGAACACCGGCTTACCGGTGACCGCTGGATCGCCCCAGATCCCCAGCAGGTCGTCGATCAGCTGGAATGCGATACCAACTTGCGCGCCAAAGGTAGACAGCGCGTCCACCACCCCCGCCGGCGCACCAGCCAGCACCGCGCCGATCGCCGCGCTAGCCGACAGCAGCGCGCCGGTCTTGCCCGACACCATGTCCAGGCACTCCTGCAGGGTGACGCTGTCGCGTCGCTCGAACGCCACGTCTAGCACCTGACCGCGGATCAGGTGGCGGGTGGCCTCGGCGAGGAGCCGGGCGGCGGCGGCCCGGTGCGGCGAGGGACTGTCCAGCAGCACTTCCTGGGCCAGCGCCAGCAGGGCATCGCCGGTCAGGATCGCGCTGGTGGCACCCCAGATTGCCCACACCGTGGGCCGGTGCCGGCGTTCGGTGTCACCGTCCATCACGTCGTCGTGCACCAAAGAGAAGTTGTGCACCAGCTCGACGGCAACCGCACCGGGGATCCCTATCTGCGCCGGAGCACCGGCAGCCTGCGCCGACAGGGTGGCCAGGGCGGGGCGGACGGCCTTTCCCCCACCACCACGAGTCGGCGCACCGCCGGCATCGGTCCACCCGAGGTGGTAGGAGGCGATCGCTGCGCTGGTGTCATCAAGCCGCGCGATGACGGCCCGCGTCGCGGGCGCCACGGCCTCCCGAGCCCTAAGCAACGCCCTTGGCGCCGCCACCCCCGCAGTCATAACTCCGCCTCTTTCCCGATATGGAGCCATATCGGGGTTATCGACCCTCCGGTTGCCCCGATATGGCTCCATATCGGTGAAGGCAGTGCGTCGGCGGTCATGATGCCGCCTCGGCGGGGATGTCGGTCGGGCTCTGGTCGAGTAGGGCGGAGGCGGCCGCTGCTCCGCTGCGCACGGCGCCCTCCATCGTCGCCGGCCAACCGGTGGCGGTCCAGGCGCCGGCCAGGAACAGCCCCCGGGCGGCGGTCACCACCGGTGGTCGCAGCGCCGCGGTACCGGGAGCCGGCCGGAACGTCGCATGCCGCTCCCGGGTGACGAAGAAGTCGCGTACCTGCGCGTCGCGCATGGCCGGCAGCAGTGCAGCCAGCTCCGGCAGGAACTGCGCTCGCAGCGCCGCCGTCGGCGTGTCTATCACGTTGTCCGCGGCGGACAGCGACACCGCAAGGTACTGGCCGGTGGTTAGACCGGACTGTGTGGTGCGGTCGAAGACCCACTGCACCGGCGTGTCCACCCCGGCGATGAAGGGTTCCTCAAGCACCGGTCGGTCGAGCACCACGTGCACATTGACGATCGGAGAGCTGCCCAGCCGCTGTGACCAGCCTGGTGGCAGCGCCAGGCTGCCCGCCGGCAGGAGCTGTTCCGCTGCAGCTGGCGGCACGGCCAGGATCACCTGATCAGTAGTCGTGCGGGCACTGTCGGTACTGACCTGCCAGCCACCGCCGGCCGAGCCGGCAATCAGACCACCGCCGGCCGAGCCGGCAATCAGACCACCGCCGGCCGAGCGGGGCTCGATGCCCCGCACCGTGACGCCGGTGCGTACCTCAACCCCCGCCGCGCTGAGGCAGGCCAACGCCGGATCGCCGTGCAGCTCCCGCAGTGGCACCATTGACCAGCCGATGTCCGCGGCTGCAGCATCGGTGAGCAGGCCTTCCTGGAACACCGTGGCGGCCAGGCTGAGCGAGGCCTGATCCGCTCGCGAGTTCAGGGTAGCCACTCCAACCAGCTCCCACAGCGCGGCGATGGCGTGGTCGCTTTGTCCGTGCCGGCGCAGCCAGGTACCGAAGTCCTGCTCATCGGTTGTCGGATGTGTTGGGTCAACCCGCCGCAACGCGACGGCGGCCAGCGCGAACCGCACCCGCTCGAACGTGGTGAGCGGGCGATACCGCAGCAGCGACCCGGCCAGGTGCAGCGGCGCAGGCAGGGCAGTGCGGCGCAGCCACACCGGCCGATCGGAGCCAGGGGAGCGGACCGGGATGGCCAGCCGCGGCTGCAGCTCGACGCGATCGGCCACCCCGAGCCGGTGCAGCAACGATAGGTAGGACGTGCAGCAGCGCAGGAACACGTGCTGACCGTTGTCAACCCGTAGGTCGCCACGGCGAAAAGAGTGGGTCAGACCACCCAGCTGCGGCCGGGCCTCGAACATGGTGACCTGGCAGCCTGCGTCGGCGCAGCGTAGCGCCGCGGTAATGCCTGCCAGGCCGCCGCCGATCACCGCAACCCGCCGGATCATGCCGACACTCCCGGTGCCGAACCTGACGCTGGGAACACGGCTAGCGCCCGCATCGCCACCTCCGCCTTCTGCCAACCGGACAGCGACAGCCGCCGGTCGAACACCAGGCTGGGCTGCGCGGTGATACGGTCCAGCAACCGCAGGTAAATTCCGGACATCGTGGTGCAGCATGCCGCACTGCGCCGATCGAGCAGGGGGATCAGGCGAAACCCGTGCTCATACCACTGGCGCGCGCGTCCGGCACTATGCCGGATCAGGGCGGTGAGCCGGCCACCCGGATCGACCAGGACACCCCGCTCGTCCAGCGCGAGCTGAACACCGAACCGGTCCAGCTCGTCACGCGGCAGGTAGACGCGCCCGTTGCCGAGGTCCTCCCGGATGTCTCGCAGGATGTTGATCTGCTGCAGGGCGATGCCCAGCGCATCGGCGTACTCGGGTGCGCTCGGGTCAGGCCGGCTGCCGAACACCGCCAGGCACAGCCGCCCGACCGCGCCGGCCACGCACCGGCAGTAACCGAGCAGCTCGTCGACGTCGGCATAGCGCCGGCCCAGCACGTCCATCTGCACGCCGTCGACCAGCTCGTCGAAGGCACCCAGCGGCAGGGGGAGACGCCGCGCCAGGTCCGCGACCGCGGTGAGCACCGGGTCGTCCCCGAGATGGTCACCCCCAAGATCGTGTAGGCCGGCCATCGAGCGACGCAGCTGCGCCAGTGCGGCGAGCTTGTCGGCCGGGGGCAGATCTCCGTCGCCGATGTCGTCTATACGCCGGGCCAGCGCGTACACCGCACACAACGCCGCGCGCTTGTCCGGCCGCAGCAGCCGGATACCGTAGTAGAAGTTGCGCGCCTGCGTCCTGGTGATCAACTCACACTGGTCGAAGGCCTCATCGACGCTGACCGCGACCCTGGTCACGTCACCCGACCTCCGCCCGATCGTCCAACAGCTCTCCCTCTCCCCAACTCGACAGCAGAGTTGTTGGAGCGACGTCGCACAGCTCTGCTGTCGAGCTCGGGAGCCCCAGCGTCGTTGCCTTCACGGAGCAGGCCCAGCAGGTGCCGCAGCACATCGCGGCGACGAGGCAGCGGTGCGCCGCCCAGCACGTCACCGTCTACCCGACGCAGCGCGTCGAGCGCGGCACGCCCGCCGGCCAGGTACCCGGCCACGGCCAGCCGCGCCCAGCCGTTGAGCAACCCGATCAGTGGGGCGCCGGAATCGAGCAGGTCCGCCGACCGCGTGGTCTGGAAGGCCATCAGCCGGCGCAGCGTGGGGGAGGCGACCGTGCCGTCGAGCTCAACTTCGGCCACTCCGAAGGCAGCGAGATCTTCCTGGGGGAGGTACACCCGATCGGCTCGGCGGTCCTCGGCGACGTCTTGCCAGTGCTCGATCAGCTGCAGGGCGGCGCAGATCCGGTCGGACAGCTCGATCGCCGCCGGGGAGCGCACCCCGAACACGTCGAGCACGATCCGCCCGACCGGTTCCGCCGACAGCACGCAGTACTCCCGTAACTGTGCGTAGGTCGCATACCGGCTGACGCGCTGGTCAATCAGGTTGGCCTGGACCAGCCGTTCGAACGGCTCGCGGTCCAGCCCGCGCGCCTGCACCGCCGGCACCAGCCGCTGCAGCACCGGATGGGCGGGCCGGCCGGCCGCCCACACCGCGGCCAGGTCCGCCCCGAACTCGGTGAGCAGCGCAGTCCGGTCGCCCACAGCAGCGTCTCCGAGGTCATCGATGGTCCGGGCGACGTCGTACACCGCGACCAGGTCGGCCCGCAGCTGGCGGGGCAGCAGCCGGAGGGCGACCGGGAAGTTCTCCGCACGCCGCTTGCGCCGCAGCACACGGTCGTGCGTGGGCACACCGCCATCCGGACTTGCCGCCATGGAGCCATTTCAGACCGCCAGCAGGGATGTTTCTGCACCGTGCGGATAAGTTTTCGACTCCCCGAGTTGTCACATTTGAGTAAGCACTAGGCGAAACGAGGCCGAGACCGCCCCTGGCGCGGCAACGCTGCATGTTCGTCCGACTCTCCGTGACACTGGGACCAGCCCGCCTCGCAGCGATCCGAGCACTAGGCCATCGCCTATCCCAGTGAGCGGTAGTGAGACCGGAAACATTACTTTCTGTCGAACCAGCGTTGATAAGACTGGGCAGCGAGCAGATCACCGGTGATCTTCAGCTTCCCGCTCATGAACGCTTGGATTCCACTGAGCTGCCCGATGAACAAACGGAGGAAGTCCACGAGTTTCATCGAGACCGTGAACAGGGGCTCGCCGTGCCTTCCCGAACTAGCCGCGCAGTGACCGTCCTCGACGCGAACGGTGTAATCCCGGTCATCGTCGGCAAAGAGAAGCCGGTAGTGGACGATCGCCGTGTGACCCTGGGCTCGATCCGGCCGGAAGCTGCCGACCATCCCCTCGAATACCTCTGCAAGAGCCTTGTCCCGCACCCCCTCATCGGCCAGCGCGGCACACACCTCCGCGTCCGAGCAGGATCGAAGCACGTCAGCCAGCCGGCCGAGCTCGCCATCCCCGTTCTGCGTAGCCATCCAACAGCCCCCTCGCTAGCAGTGGCCGCGGTGCGGCGCCCGTTTCGACCGCGACCGCGATGTCTACGAATCGAGCTTAGTGTCGGCAATGCGTTGAACGTCACCACACGACTGAGCGATTGAGGTGTCGCGGACAACACTCGTTGCGGATACTCCCGTTGCGGGCCGCGCACCTGGGGGACTCACGCTATCAACGTGCGAGGGGGAGACATGGAGTCCGAAGTCAACCTACGTCAATCCTGTTTTTGCGGGAGCATGATGCCGAGCCGGCAGCACTGTCCGGCCTCACCACAGCTATTGTCGGTTATGGCAACCTTGGCCGCGCTATGGCACTGAACCTGCGTGACAGCGGGGTCACAGTATTGGTTGGCAACTGATCGGACGAATATCGCCTGCAGGCGGAAAACGACGAACTGAAGGTTTACGATATTGCTGATGCCGTCGCGGCCGCTCAGCTTATCTATCTGCTGGTGCCGGACGAGGTCATTGCCGACTGCTACTCGAAGTCCGTCGCGCCCGCGATATGCGCTGGTACCGCAATCTGCTTCGGCTCCGGATATCCAATTGCCTATCATCTCGTGGAGCCTCGTCCAGATATCGATGTGCTGATGCTTGCCCCCTGGATGCTTGGCACCGAGGTACGTCGCACCTATCAGGAGGGTGTCGGCTTCTTCAGCTACCTCTGGGTCGAGCAGGACGCCAGCGGTGATGCGTGGCGGCCTCGACCGCGAAGGAATTGAGCGTCGCTTTCGGGAGGTCCTCAACGAGATCCGCTCGGGTGCGTTCACCGCCAAACTCCAGGACGAGCAGGCCAACGGTTACCCGACATTGGCTGCAATTCGCGCCATCACCCAGCTTGATAACCCGCTGACGGCCGCTGAAGACCGAGTGCGGGCGGCACTGGGGGACAAGCCCGCCGGGCAGGCATGACATGTCCGTAGAATTAGCGTCCGTAAATGCAGCAGCTGATGAAGCGCCAAAAACCGGCGCTGCCGATCCGGGGAAACCACTGCAGCTCGCGTCGCGGCCGCAACCAGGAGTCCGTCACCGAGAGGGTCGCACAGTAGGCCATCAGTCCTTCTGCCCCACCTTGACGGCCGTAGCCGGAACTACCTACTCCACCGAACGGCAACCCGGGCAGTGCGTAGTTGACCAAGCAGTCGTTGATTGCGACTGCGCCACCTCGCAGCCGCCTGGCAAGTTTCTGTCCACGCGCCCGGTCGGCTGTCCAGACCGATGGATGCAGCCCGTAGGCAGTGTCGTTGGCGCAGCGCAGCGCTGCCTCCTCGTCGGGCACCTCAACCACGGCCAGTATCAGACCGAACGTCTCCTCACACAGCACCTGTGCGTCTGGCGGCACGTCCGTCAGAACGGTGGGCTCCACATAGGTGTGTCCAGCGTGCCGGACCACGCGCCCGCCAGCACGCACCGTCGCGCCAGCCGCCCGGGCATCCACGATCTGGCGGCGCACGAGATCGGTTCGGCGAGGGTCGATCATGGGTCCGATGTCCTGGCGGTCGCCGGTACCGACGGCGACGTCGGCGAGCGCGCGATCAAGCTCGACTAGGAAGGCGTGGTAGACCTCCGTGACGACGTAGCACCGTTCGACCGAGACGCAGCTTTGCCCGGCATTGAAGAATGCGCCCCACACAGCGCCACGCGCGGCCCGTTTCAGATCCGCGTCGGCGAGAACCAACATCGCATTGTTGCCGCCGAGTTCGCTGATCATCGGGGTGAGGGTGTTCGCCGCTGCGGCCAGGACCGCCTTCCGGTTTGCAGCGAACCCGTGACCGAGACGACGTCGACCCCGCCAGCGACCAGTGCGGCGCCGCGCGCAGCATCGCCCGGGATCACCTGAACCAGGTCCTTTGGCAGCCCTGCGGCCGCGGCGAGCTCGGCGACGAGCGCGGCCGACCGGGGAGTGAGCTCCGAGGGTTTCGCCACGACGGCACACCCCGCTGCGACAGCCGTTGCGGTGCCGAGGAAAGGCAGCAGGAACGGGTAATTCCACGGCGTCAGCACGGCAGCCACTCCCAGCGGCCGATAGATGACCCAGGCTCGCTTCGACAGCACTGGCCAAGGTGAGACTGAACGGCTCGCGAGCACTTGATGTGCTCGCCGGGCAAGCCAGTCGGTATGGCTGGCAGCGTGCAGCACCTCGGCCATGACGACGTCGACACGCGGCTTGCCTGTTTCGGCGGTCACCACATCGGCGATGTGGTCGGCGGCGGTGACCACGGCACGGCGCAACGCGAGAAGGTGACGGCGTCGCTCGGCGGGGTGGTGGCCGGCCCAGCACGCAAAAGCGCTGCGGGCCCGGACCAGCGCGGCGGCCACCGTGGGATCGGCTTCGGGCGCTGCGTGATCGGCTTCGAGCACTGCCAGCGGGGCGCCAGGGCAGAAGCGCGGGCCGTGACCGAATGCTAGATGTGGGTTGGGTTCGCGGTGCACGTCGAACACCTCTGGCTCAGGGAAGTACTGCTTATCGAGATTGGCTGCACGTAGCCCGAGCATGACCAGCTCGCCGGTCCGGATGGTGACGCCATCAACGGCGAAGTCGGTATTGGCGTAGCGCATCCCTCTGCTCGGGTGGGTGAGCAGCAGCCGGCAAAGAAGAATCCCGTAGGCACTACGTAGCCCGTAACGCGCCTACCATCACTTCCTGGTCTCGCCGGTGGCCTCCTAGCTGGCCACGCGGTACTCGGCGATTACCACAGCCCTGGGATGAGTCTGGCTCGGCCGTGGGCATAGTCCTGATAGGCGGTGCCGAGCCCGTCGGCTAGGGCCGTTTCTTCCACAGCGATCCGGCGTAGCATGCCGATCAGAGCCCCAGCCATACCGAAGAAGGTGGCGAAGATAAAGATTACCCGGATGCCCCGGTCACAGCTGATACCTGCGCCGTCCCGGTCGGTGGGGTGTACCCGGAACTCCAGTATTAGCCAGATGACGAAAGTGGCGTAGAAAATGCCGGCGGCCACGGCATTGTCATACAAAAGCGGCTTCATCGATGCTGTCCTCCGTTGGGGAAGCTTCGGGCTGGGAGCCGATGAACCGTGGTGTGCCCGGCTCGCTAGTCACAGCGGGAGTAGGAGGGACGGAAGATCATCATGGTCCGCCGCCGTATCGGCGGGTGTGGCCCATGGCAGGGCCGTCCGGGACAGGGGTAAGCGCCGCGGTCTCTTCCTTGAGGCGGGTACGCTTCCCATGGTCTGTCTCCGGCGGCGCGGTCGTGAGTAGCCAAACCGCCATCCGGGATTGCTACCATGGAGCCATCTTGAGGTCGCCAGCGCGGACGATTCTGCACTCCACGGGTCAGCTCCCGACTCCCTGAGTTGTCGTATGTGCGTAGGCATCATGGGATTGGGTACCGGGACCCTCGGCGGTGCGATGACGGGGGAACCGGGCCATGCACCAAGCGGACGACCACACCCGTCTGCACGACTTGGTTCCCGCGATCATCGACCGGCTGCCGGCCATCCTGGCCGACGTGCGGGAGCTGCTTGTCGAGCAGGAACCGGACTACGCGAGGTTCCTCGCCGAGGAGTTCGATGAGGTCGTCGCCGCTGCCGAAGGGTTCATCGCCCGGCTGGTTGGCCTGGCCGAGCGGGACCCGTCGACGATGGCGCCCCAACTGGCGTCCGGAGTGGAGCAAGTGCTGTTCGAGGAGATCGGGCGCATCCACTACGTGCAGCAACGGGATGTCACCTCGCTGCTGGCCGCCTACCGGACCGGCGCCGCGGTGGCCTGGCGCCACGTGGCCGACACCGCCCTGCAACTCGGCGTTCCGGCCGAAGCGTTCGCCGGATTGGCTGCCGCCGTGTTCGCCGCCGTAGAGCAGCTGTCGTCGGCGTCGTTGCAGGGATATGTGCGGGCGCAGACGACCGCAGCGCACGCTCGCGAGCGGCTGCGCGATGAGCTGGCTGAACTGCTGCTGTCGGACCGCTGCGACACCGCGGCCGTCCGCGCCGCCGCGGCCCGGGCCGGATGGCCCCTGCCTCGCCAGGCCGCGGTTGTCCTGATCGGCGCGGATAATGAAGTCGGGCGGACGCTGCTGGATCGCCTGGATGATTCTTGCCTGCGGCTGCGGCGAGGGCAGATGTTGGTGGCAATCGTGCCGGACCCGGATGGCCCCGGGCGGCGCAAGCGGCTGGCAACCGCGCTGCGCGGGGCCGGCGCCGTGGTCAGCGCCACGGTGCCCCTCGACCAGCTGCCGGCCAGTGTGGGCCTCGCCGAGCACGCCGTGCGGCTGCAGCACATCCTGTCTGACGACCCTCTATTCGTCGACGAACACCTCGACGCGATGGTGGTGCACCGCGACGACCGCCTGCTGGCCGCGTTGCGCCAGCAGTACCTGGCCCCGCTCGCTGCGGTCCCCGAGTCCACCCGCGACCGGCTCGCCGAGACCCTCAAGTCCTGGTTGATGAACATGGGAAATCGCAAGGCGGTGGCTGACGAGCTGCACGTACACCCGCAGACGGTGCGCTACCGGCTAGGCCGGCTGCGCGAGCTGTTCGGGCCCGCGCTGGACGACCCCGCCACCCGCGCTGCGCTGCTGCTGGCGCTGGCCTGGGGTCCGGCGGTCACCGAGTCCGACCCGCTGGCGCGGCACACCGGATCGAGGTAGCCCCGGTGAACGCCGCGCGCCCCCCACGGTTGCCGCCCCAAAAGTTGCCGCCCCAAAAGTTATTGATCGTCAGTGCCACCATCGGCGAGGGCCACAACGCGACCGCGCGGGCAGTCGAGGAACGGGCCCGCCGGCTCTGGCCTGGCTGCGAGCTCCGCCGCGTCGACACCCTGGACCAGATGGGCCGGTGGGTCGGTCCGGCATTCCGCTGGGTCTACCGGGTCAACGTGGACACCACCCCCTGGCTTTACGACTTCTTCTACCGTTCGCTGTGGCGCCACCGCTGGTTCGCCGCGGCATCCTGCCGGGTCGTCGGGATGTGGAGCGGCATCCGGCTCGCGCCGATCATCGACGAGTACCGGCCGGATCTGGTGGTGTCGACCTACCCGCTGGGCACCGGGGGACTGGACTGGATCCGGCGCCGCGGCGGCCTCAACGTGCCGGTCGCAGCGATCATCTCGGACTTCGCGCCGCACCCGTTCTGGGTTTATTCCGAGATCGACCTGCACTATGTGGCCAGCGAGCCAAGCCTGCAGGCGATGTACCGGGCCCGGCCCGACGCGCGGGGAGCGGTCGGTGCGCCCCCGGTGGTCTCCGCGTTCCATCCGGCCGACAAGACGGTGGCCCGGCGACGCTGCGGCCTGCCCGAGCACGGCCTGATCGTGCTGGTGTCCTGCGGCTCTTTCGGGTTCGGCTCGGTGGAGCGTGCGGTCACGGCTGGGCTGGCCGCCGGCCCGGACGTCTGCGTGGTGGTGGCGTGCGGGCGCAACGAGGCGCTGCGTGCCAGGCTGGTGGCGCGCGGTGGTCCGATTGCCGGCACCGCCGGCGGTGAGCCGGCGCATCGGCTCGTGCCGCTGGGCTGGACCTCGGAGATGCCTGCGCTGACCGCGGCTGCCGACGTCGTGGTGACCAACGCCGGCGGCGCGACGGCGCTGGAGGCGGTCGCGTGCGGGCGGGCGGTGCTGATGTTTGAGCCGATCGCCGGGCACGGC
>JALZHU010000089.1 GCA_030860695.1 Actinomycetota bacterium | reverse complement strand
CATCACGTGGACAAGCCGGACCACAGGCCGGCAGGTACCACGCGCCCACAATCGAGCACGGCCAAATGAAGATCGTTAAACAAGCTTGGAATGATCACTCAAATTCGGGCGGTGGATCCAGGCTCAGGGTGGGCGGCCCGGCCTACCACTCGGCGCGGCGCAGAGCGCGCACGAGACCTTCAGCTGTGTAATCTGAGGCGCGTGCGTACGTCCGGCGTGATCGAGAATCTTCGAGGTGTGGGTCTTCACGATCATGTGTGCTGGGCTTATGATGATCGGGACGATTTTCACTCCCGGGTTCGAGAATTCTTGACGGAGGGGCTCGGGCAAGGCCAGCAGGTTTGCTACGTGGCCTCCGGCGACGTCGAGAAGTTGGTAGATGACCTTAAGGATCTCGACGGGTTGGACTGGGCTCTGCGGCGGGGCGCCGCGCAGGTCAAGTCGCTGGATGCCATTTACCCTGGGCGCACGGTGATCAAACCGGCCGCCCAGGTGCAGGTCTACGCGGCGGCGACCGAGGATGCCCGGGCAGCTGGTTTCACAGGTCTGCGGGTCGCTGCCGAAGCAACCCCACTGGTGCGCACCCCGCGGCAGCTTGACGCATTTGCCCGCTATGAACATCTTATCGACCGGTACATGGCCAGCCAGCCGTTTTCGGCGATGTGCGCCTACCATCGGGGTGAGCTGGGAGAGGAGACGGTCGCCCAGCTCGCGTGCCTGCATCCACATACCAACAGCGGCACGACGGAGTTCTGGCTGCATGCCTCAAGCCATGCGGCGGTCTCGCTCGACGGGGAGCTTGACTTAGCCACCGTTGACCTGTTCTGCCTGGCTTTGGAGCGGGCTGAATTGCGACCTATCGGTGGTGAACTCGTCATCGATGCGACTGGCCTGACCTTCATCGACCATCGCAACCTGCTCGCCCTTGCCGCATACGCACGACGCTCCGGCGCGGTGGCCATGCTGAAGACCAACTGGCCCGGGTCCGCCCGGTTAATCGAGCTTCTCGGCGTGGAAGATGTGCGCGTGGAGCCGCTGGCATGAGAACGGAAGCGGCGGCGGGCCACCGCGGTTATTTTCACGAGACTGCCTTTTACGGTTCCGACGAGGAGTTCTTGGCAATTGTGGTCCCGTTCCTGCAAGGTGGCCTTGCAGCCGGTGAGCCGACCGTGGTGGCCCTCGGCGAGCGGAACACCGAACTGGTCCGATCGGCAATGGCTGCTACGCCGCACCTCTCGTTTCTGCACGGCCAGTACGTCCGGCCAGCCAGCGTCATCAAGTCTTTCCACAAGGTACTAGCCGGGCACGTGGCTCATGGCGCGCAGCAGATCCGCATCGTTGGTGAGGTGCCGCATCCGGGTGTGGGGATGCCGTGGGAGTGGTGGGCCCGTTACGAGGCCGCGGTCAACCACGCCTTCAATGGCTTCCCGCTGTGGGGGTTGTGCCCCTACGACACCCGCATCACTTCCGACCGCGTGCTTGACGACGTCGCGCGAACTCACCCCTACCTGGCCACCACCGACGGCCGGCACGTCGTCAACGACCGCTACATCGACCCGGCTGTGTTCCTCAGCCAACCGCGATCCCGCACCGACCCGCTTGAGACCTCACTACCGCTGATTGACCTCGTCGACCCGACACCGGCAACCGCTCGCCGTGCCGTGCTGGACGCCGGTCGCGCCACCCACCTCGCCGCCGCCGATATCGACGATCTGGTGTATGCGGTGAGTGAGGTGGTCACCAACGCGCTATGCCATGGTCGGCCGCCGGTTCGCTTCCGTCTCTGGTCTAGCGTCGACCGGATAGTGGCGACGGTCACCGACCAGGGTGACGGGCCCAGCGACCCGTTCGCCGGTCTCGTCCCCGCGGCGGAGGCATCAGCGGGCGGCCTCGGCCTGTGGATCACCCATCAGATCTGCAGCGACGCGACACTCGGTCGGAGTGGCGAGGGGTTCACCATCCGCCTCATCGCCGGGGTGCCGAGTCCCGCAGCCTGACCTCAATCGCTCTCAGCGTCCCGAATCAGCCCACGGTAACCCCCCAGCGAGGTGGCCACCGGAGGCGGGCACGATAGCGCGATGCCCCTTGAGCCACGCCCTACCACTCTGAGCATGGAAGGCGACGCATGAAGCGATTTCTGGCCATGGCCACCTTGCTCGTGTTGTCCGCGGCAGGTTGTATGGCCTCCCGGGAGGAGCCATTGGGCGCACCACCTTCGGGAGGACCGTTCACCTTTCGCGTCTTGACCACCGGTTTGGCTGACCCGTGGGAGATCACTTGGGGTCCCGATGGTTTTCTCTGGGTTACCGAGAAGATGGGCAAGAAAGTAACCCGGGTCAACCCGTCGGACGGGTCGAAGAACACCTTGATCACTATTGCTGAAGTGTACGCCAGCGAGAGTCAGGACGGCCTGCTCGGCATGGCGTTTCAGGGAAACTTCCTGAAAGGAAACAATGACGTCTATCTCGCATATACTTACGACGCCGACCCCGGCCCGGCAGTCGACCGCCGCATCAAGATAGCCCGCTACATCTACGACCCCTCAGTGCAGACGTTGAGCAACCCGGTCGACTTGATCACGGGTTTGCCAGCTAGCGTGGACCATAATGCGGGGCGCCTGCTGGTCGGTCCCGATCAGAAACTCTACTATTCGACCGGGGACCAGGGGAACAACCAGTTCGGACGCTTTTGTAATCCGATTCGAGCACAAGATCTGCCCACTGCAGACGACGTCGATGCCCAAAATTGGGCGACGTACGTCGGCAAGATTCTCAGGCTCAATCTCGACGGCAGCATCCCAGCAGATAATCCGATGATCAGCGGGGTGCGCAGCCATATCTATTCATATGGGCATCGGAACCCGCAGGGTCTGGTTTTCGGGCCGGATAGCCGGCTGTTCTCGGCGGAGCATGGCCCGAAGTCCGACGATGAGATCAACCTGATCCAGGTCGGAAAGAACTATGGCTGGCCCTTTGTGTCCGGTTTCAAAGACGACCAAGCCTATGCGTATGCGAACTGGTCCGCATCGACCACGCCACCGTGCGCCAACCTGCGCTACGGCAACTTTGCGATCCCGGCATCCGTTCCTCTGCAGAGGGAGACCGCCTGGAGTAGCCCGGACTATGTGGAGCCACTGAAGACGCTGTACACGGTATCCAATGGATACAATTTTCAGGACCCAGCCTGCGGTGAGCAGTCATACATCTGCTGGCCGTCGATCGCGCCGTCCAGTATGGATTATTTTCCGGCTGATCAGGGTGGATTTGACGGTTGGCGCAATTCTCTGCTGGTCACCAGCCTGAAAAATGGTTCGCTTTACTCCTTGCGGCTCACTCAGGACGGCGGCTCAGTTCAGGGGGATGTCGCCCAGTTTTTCAAGACCACAAACCGCTATCGGGACCTGGCGCTGAGCCCCGACAATCGCACGATCTATATCGCCACCGACAGCATTGGCCGAGCGGGCCCCAAGTTCGGACCCCCGACTGAGCAGCTTGACAATCCCGGAGTGATTCTGGCGTTTACCTTCGTCGGCTCCGGATAAAGGGATCGTTTCGGCGGTTATCGCGGGCGATGTAGAGGTCCCGGAGCAGACTGGTCTCCAGCTCCATGTCCGCGACCCGAGCCTTGACCACGTCGCCGATGCTGACCAACCCGGCTAGCTTGCCTCGATGGATCACCGGCAGGTGACGGTAGCGGGAAGCCGTCATCTGCTGCATCAGCCGCGCAATGCTGTCTTCCGGGGAACAGACTGGAACGTTACGCGACATCACGTCAGCGACCTGCATGGACAGCAGCCTGGCACCGTACTTACCGAGAGCTCGGATGATGTCGCGCTCGGTGAGCGTGCCCGCGGTCGGTCGCGTACCCTCCTCGCCGCGAATGACCAGTGCCCCAATCTGAGGAGGGTCGTTCAGCCGGCGTATCGCCTCAGTGATGCTCGCGTCGGCCTCAATGGTCTCGACCGATCGGCCCTTCGACTTCAGGATCTCTTCGACCTTCACCGTCCCCTCCCCATGACGCAGGTCCTCTCATAGTCCTCTCCGATGAGGGCTCACACCACCATCCCGGCGGCGGCTGGAGAGTGCACAGGCATCCCTGAGACTGATCTACCGACGGAGTATCGGTTCGCCGATCAGTTCGGCGTCGGCGGCGCGCATCTGCTCAAGCGCGGCGTCGGTGGTCTCCGGTGCCACACTGGCGGTGAGGCCAAGTAGCACTCGGGTGTCGAACCCGTGGCGCACGGCGTCGAGTGCGGTCGCCCGCACGCAGTGATCGGTGGCGATGCCGACGATGTCGACGGCGTGGACGTTGCGGTCCCGCAGCCACCCGGCCAGTGGCGTGCCATCGTCGGTCGTGCCTTCGAAACCGCTGTACGCGGCCTGGTTCCTGCCCTTGCTGAACACGGCCTCGATGCGGCTGCGGTCCAGGCGGGGGTGGAATTCGGCGCCCGGTGTGCCGGCCACGCAGTGCCGTGGCCATGAGTCGACGTAGTCCGGTGTATCGGAGAAGTGGGCGCCCGGGTCGACGTGGTAGTCGCGGGTAGCGACCACGTGGGCGTACCTGGCATCGGCGATGTGGTTGCTGATGGCCTTGGCTACCTCGGCGCCGCCGGGGACCGCGAGGCTGCCGCCCTCGCAGAAGTCGTTCTGCACGTCGACAATGATTACTGTCCTGTTCAGTGGCTGTCGGGTTGTCGGCTTTGCCTCCGGCTCCGCCGGAAACTGAGTTGTCATGTTCATGTTGCGTTGTCCCCTGCACAACCGCGCCGCTGCCGCGGCGAGTCGATCATGGTTCTCCAGACGCGCCAGCCACGGCGCGGGCAGCGCCTGCTGCCCGTTGCGGGCACCCGCCAGGGCGCCCGTCATGGCCGCGATCGTGTCGGTGTCGCCGCCGATGCCCACGGCGAAACCCAGAGCAGCTGCAACGTCGTTCGGCTCGCGCAGAAACGCGGTCAGCGCCGCTGGCACGGATGTCACCGCCCGCACGTCGTTGCCGAGCTGTTCTGCGACCGTGGACGGGCCAGCGGCCGCACCAACCAGGTCAGCCACCACGGTCAAACGCCTGCGAAACTCGGCGGTCCCAAGGTGTCGGCTGATGGTGCTCAGGAAGTGGGGTACGTCGATGCGCGCCCCGGGTTGTGATCGGATGGTCAGCGACACCCCAACGGCCTGAGCGGCCGCACCGTCCAAGGCCAGCGGATGCGCGTGGGTGACGCACGCGGATCGGCGTGCCAGCGCTGCGATGCGCTCCAGCGGCGCGTCCACCAGACCGACCGGTGCGACTCGCATCGCGCCGCCGTTGCCGAATGAGCCGTCGGGGAACACCGACCGGGCGGCGTGTTCCCACGGCTGGCCGGAGAGCACCTGCCGGAAGATCGCCGGCGGCCCCGCACCGTACCCGCGGCAGGGCTCGTCTTGCCAGGCCAACGCGAACCGGCGGACCAGCTCGCCCTCATCGAAGCGCTCCCGCGCATCGGCGAGGTATTCCGCCAGCGTCAGCAACATCGCCGTGTCGTCGGTGTAGCGCAGCGGATCCTCTGCGGCAGCCCACGCCGATAATGCGGCCACGTCTCCCGCCGCAGCACCCTCGAACGGCGCACCGAGCGCATCCCCCACAGCCGCGCCGAGCAGACAGCCACGAACCCGGGAGATCGATGCTCCGTTAGTGCCCATCACACCAAGCCTCCCGAGGCCAATCTACGTTTACGTGATGGTTGTTTGTGGACCACCATGGGCACGGTTGGTGCTGTTTTGCACCGGCCCGGGGAGGGGCGGTGGCCAGGGTATTCGTCAGCCATGCCAGCGAGGACCGTGAATGTGCCGGTCAGCTACACCAGTGGCTGGCCGCTGAGGGCCACGAGGTTTTCCTGGATCAGGATCTGCGTGATGGCATCCCGGTAGGCGACGAGTGGAACAAGCGGCTGCATGAAAGGCTGCGCTGGGCCGACGCGGTGATCTGCGTGGTCGCCTCCGCCGCTGTGGTGTCGACGTGGTGCTCGGCCGAGATCGGCATCGCCCTGTCGCGGGGCAGCCGGCTGTTGCCGGTGCGGGCCGAGCCGGGGGTAGATCACCCACTGCTGAACTCCATCCAGCATGCCGACCTCACTGAGGGACGCGCGGCCCTGGTAGAGGCTTTACGTCGAGTTGATGCCGTCGGGGGTTTGGGTTGGACGGATGACCGGTCGCCGTTTCCTGGACTGCGCCCGTTCGACGTCGAGGACCATCGGGTGTTCTTTGGTCGCAGTGCCGAGGTGGAACAGCTGGCCGGGTTGCTGCGGTCGCCGGCCGAGCGCGCTGAGGGTGCTGTGCTGCTGGTGGTGGGCCCGTCGGGGTGCGGCAAGTCGTCGCTGGTCCGAGCCGGGTTGCTATCGACGATGGCCGACGAAGCGGCTGGTGGACGCTGCCACCGATACTTCCTGGCGCCGATCCGGTGGGGTCGCTGGCTCGGGAACTGGCCACTGCGGCACAGCAGCTGGGGCTGGAGTGGACGGTGGCCCAGGTGCGCCACCAACTCGACGACGGTGGCCTGACCGGGCTGACCGAGGAGCTGCTGCTGATCGCCCGGGCGCAGCGGTTGCTGCTGGTGGTGGATCAATTCGAGGAGCTGCTCACCCAGGCGCCACCCGGGCAACGAGCCCGATTCGCGCAGCTGCTTTACCCGGCGCTCTCGGGTCCGGTGCAGGTGGTGGCCACGCTGCGGCCTGAGTTCTTGGACCAACTGCTGCTTGACTCCGACCTGGCGGTATTGCCAACCCGTACCTACACGCTGCGACCGCTGCGCCGAGACGCGCTGCGGGCCGTGATCGAAGGCCCGGCCCGGCTGACCGGTATCGGTGTGGAAGACGATCTGGTGGCTCGATTGGTCGCCGACACCGACAGCGGGGAAGCGCTGCCGCTACTGGCGTTCACCTTGGCCCAGCTCGCCGACGGGGTCGGCCGCGGCGGCCAACTGTCTGGCACACGCTACGGCCAACTCGGGGGAGTGCAGGGTGCCCTGAACCGTCAGGCTGACGCAGCCTTGGCTGATGCGACCGCAGTCACTGGCCGGAGCCGTGAGGAGGTCATTGCCGGGTTGTCGCGATTGGTCACCGTGGATGAGCAGGGTCGTCCCACCCGGTGGCGGGTCTCCCGCGATGAACTGCCTGAGCCGGTGATCCGAGAAGTGGACGTCTTCGTCGGGCGGCGGCTGCTCACCACCGACACCGACAACGGCAGCGTGGTCGTCGGAGTGGCTCATGAGGCGTTTTTGTTCATCTGGACACCACTGACCCAGGCGATCACCGCCGCCGCATCGGCACTGCGGGCCCGCCGCGCGGTCGAGCAGGCTGCCACCGAATGGAACGACGAGAGCCGCCCACCAGACCGGTTGTGGGAACGCGGGCAACTCGCCGCCGCGGTGACCGATACCGGGGCCCACATCCAAGCCCATGAACTGGCCACCAATCGCGTCGAGCTCAGCCCGACGGCTCGCGCGTTCCTGCGTGCCAGTATCCGCCGGGACCGCGTCCGGCGAGGGCGCGCCATCACCGTCTTGTCGGTGCTGCTCGTCCTCGCCCTCGTTGCAGCTGGGATCGCCTTCACCCAGCAGCGCGCCGCGGAGCGACAACGCAACGTCGCGTTGTCCCGGCAGCTCGCGGGACAGGCTATGGAGCTACGTGACACAAATCCAGCCCTGGCCGCCCAACTCGGCCTAGCCGCCTATCGGCTTGTCCCCACCACGGAAGCTCGCGTCAGTCTGCTCAGCACCGTCGTAAACCCCTACGCCACCCGTTTGACCGCTCACACCAGCAGCGTCAAGGGGTTGGCCTTCAGCGCGAACAGGCACATCCTGGCCACCGGCAGCGATGACCGCACTGCGCTGTTATGGGATGTCAGTGATCCCCGCCATCCCCACCCGCTGGGCACCCTTACCGGTCACACCAACTGGGTCTCCTCGGTGGTCTTCAGCCCGGACGGGCGCATCCTGGCCACTGGCAGCGATGACCGCACTGCGCGGTTGTGGGATGTCAGTGATCCCCGCCATCCCCACCCGCTGGGCACCCTCACCGGCCACACCAACATCGTCTTCTCGGTGGCGTTCAGCGCCGACGGGCGCATCCTGGCCACTGGCAGCGATGACGACACTGCGCGGTTGTGGGATGTCAGTGATCCCCGCCATCCCCAGCCGCTGGGCACCCTCACCGGCCACACCACCAACGACGTCAACTCGGTGGTCTTCAGCCCGGACGGGCGCATCCTGGCCACTGGCAACGATGACCGCACTGCGCGGTTGTGGGATGTCAGTGATCCCCGCCATCCCCAGCCGCTGGGCACCCTCACCGGCCACACCAACATCGTCCACTCGGTGGTCTTCAGTCCCGGCGGGCACACTCTGGCCACCGGCAGTTCCGACAGCACCGCGCGGTTGTGGGATGTCAGCGATCCCCGCTACCCCCAGCCGCTGGGCACCCTCACCGGCCACACCAACGCCGTCTCGTCGGTGGCGTTCAGCGCCGGCGGGCACACTCTGGCCACCGGCAGTTCCGACAGCACTGCGCGGTTGTGGGATGTCAGTGATCCCCGCCATCCCCATCTGCTGGCCATTCTCACCGGCCACGCCGACAACGTCCACTCGGTGGTCTTCAGTCCCGGCGGGCACATTCTGGCCACCGGTAGTGCCGACCACACCGCACAGTTGTGGGAAACCAACGTCGAGAGTGTCGCCGCTCGAATCTGCAACATCACCCCCGCTATCACCGAGAGTGAGTGGGGCCAATACCTGCCCGGCCTGGCGTACCAGCCCTCCCCGTGCCCATGAGCTACCTGATCGGCAGGCCGAAGATGGCGCAGGTGATAACTAGCTGCTGGATCTGCTCGGTCAGGATGACAAATGATCCTAGTAGCTGACGTTTGCGCTGGTCGATGGCGGAGGATGCGGGATTTGAACCCGCGAGGGGCTATCAACCCCAACACGATTTCCAATCGTGCGCCCTAGGCCACTAGGCGAATCCTCCACTGGGGAGGCTACCGTCAGCGCCGCTACCCAGCCAAAGCTGCTGGTGGCGGGCGCGTCGGCGGGCTGGCAGACCGCGGCGACAGCAGCCGTTCCAGAGGGCGTCGTGCTCTTGCCAGGGGCACCCCCTAGACTGAGCGATGGACCCCGCGCGGCGTCCATCTTGCGAACTCCCCCAGGGTCGGAAGGCAGCAAGGGTCAGCAGGCTCTGACGGGTGCGCGGGGTCCCCCTCGTGCATCATCTCGGCGTGGCGGGCTTACTCCTTCGAGGATCAATCGGTGCCTGCCGACGGCCAGCGTGACGGTGACAGACCGGCCCCACGGAATCGATCATCTAGGGTGGGGGTTGCTAAGAGCGGCGCACGCTCATAGCTCGATGGAAGGCGGACCGTAACGTGAGCCAGGATGGTGCGGAGGTCCAGGGCGGCGTGGATCCCACGCGGCAGGAGTTGGCGCAGCTGCGCGAGCGGATGGAAGCGATCAAGCAAGAGGCCGCCGCCGAGGTAGACAGCAAATGGGGATCACCGTGGCGAACCCAGGAGGTGTTCGACCTCAAGGTGAAGACGAGACTGTCGGGTAACGACGAATACCGCTCGCTGCAGAACCGGGTCCAGGAGGTCGAGGCCAAGCTTGCAGCGGAGTCTGCCCCGGAGACCGACTCGGCGAGATAGGCCGCCTCACCGCACGTTTTCCAGACTGGACGTGGCCCAGCCCAGGTGACGTGACCCAGCCCAGGTAGCACAGTCGACGCAGCACAGTCGAAGGAGGGAGCGCGATGCGGCCCCACGCCCCAGCGCGCGGGCGTGTCGCTAGCACCGTCGCGACGGTCGCCTCCGTGCAGCAGTTGACTCCGCGGATGACGCGCATCCGACTCATCGACGAGAGCCTGGCTGGCCTTGCCGCTGTGCCCGGGCAGACGGTCAAAATCTATGTTCCGGACCGAGTCAGCGGGTCCCCGGTGTCCCGCGATTACACGGTGCGTGACTACGACGCCACGCAACCCAGCCTGGACATCGATTTCGTGCTGCACGGCGAAGGACCAGCAACTAATTGGGCGCGCCGGGCCCCGCCCGGCGAGACCCTGCAGTTCGTCGGTCCAAGCGGTCGCTACCGGCCTGATCCACGTGCCGACTGGCATCTGTTCGCCGGGGACGAGACTGCCTTGCCCGCGATCCAGGCGTATGTAGCGATGCTACCGGCGGACGCCTATGCGCTTCTCTACATCGAAGTCGCCGACGCCGCCGAGCAGCAGCCGATGTCGGGAGTGGCCCGTCCGACGGTGTGCTGGCTGCATCGCGGTGATCGCGAGCCAGGCACTGCCACGGTGCTCGACGACGCTCTGTGCGCTGTACAGCTGCCACCCGGGCAGGGCCGGATCTGGATCGCTGGCCATACCCCGACGGTGCGACGGATCCGGGCGCACCTGCTCAACCAGCGCGGCGTCGACCGGCGCGCGCTGTACGTCAAGGGCTACTGGGATCGCCAAGTGCACACAGCGACTATGTAACAGCATCAATCGGTGGATTGATTGATGGGAGTTCCCATGCCCGGTACGGAACGCAGGGTTAGTGCGACCGAGGCCCGGGTGCGCTTCGGTGAGCTGCTCGACGGCGTGACCACTCGCCACGACGTCGTCTTCGTGGAACGGGCCGGGAAGGAGGTCGCCGTGGTGGTGTCTGTGGAGGACTGGGAGGCGGCGTGCGCGGGTCCAGCCGACAAGTGGGCGCGGGTTAACGCGATGCTCGCCGAGTACCACGAGGGGTTGCGGGCAGAGGGCGCGATCGAGCGGCTGCAGAACTTCGATGTCAAGGAGGCGATCCGTGCCGGACGGGACGACCGGGACGAGGAGCGTTACGGCCGGGTGCGTTGATGCGAGCCTCGTAGTCCGGGTCCTCGGTGCGGATTCCGCCGCGTTGCCCGTGTGGGAGCGGCTTATTCAGTTGGACGGCGGCCTGATCGCGCCAAGCCTGCTGCATTACGAGGTCGCCAACGCCCTGCACCAGTAGCAGCGGGCAGGAATGATCACCGCTGAGACGGCTCACGACGGGCTGCGGCGCGTCATGAACCTGCCCATCGAGCTGCATGGCGATTCGCGGCTGCGCTCGAGGGCAATGGAGATCGCCCACGAGCACCACCTGCCCGCGACGTACGACGCACACTATGTTGCTCTCGCCGAGCGCTTCCGGGTGCCGCTGTGGACATGCGATCGCCACCTCGCCAGCGCGCTGGATGACGGGCTACCGGAGGTGTACCTCGTGCCGTGAGGACCATCTGAGACACCCGGTAGCCTCGCGGCCGTGGCACTGGCCCTTTACCGCAAGTACCGCCCGGCGTCGTTCGCTGAAGTGGTCGGCCAGGAGCACGTCACCGAACCCCTGCGCACCGCGCTGGCGGCCGGTCGGATCCACCACGCCTACCTGTTCTCCGGCCCGCGGGGCTGCGGGAAAACGTCTAGCGCGCGTATCCTGGCCCGCTCGCTGAACTGCGCGCAGGGCCCGACGCCCGACCCGTGTGGGGCCTGCCCGTCCTGCGTTGCGCTGGCGCCTGAGGGTCCCGGGTCCATCGACGTCGTTGAGCTTGACGCGGCCAGCCACGGCGGCGTGGACGATGCCCGCGACCTGCGCGACCGCGCGTTCTACGCCCCCGCCGAGTCCCGGTACCGGGTGTTCATCATCGACGAGGCCCATATGGTCACCACGCAGGGTTTCAACGCCCTGCTCAAGATTGTCGAGGAACCTCCGGAGCACCTCGTTTTCGTCTTCGCCACCACCGAGCCGGAGAAGGTGCTGGCGACCATCCGCTCGCGTACTCACCATTACCCGTTCCGGCTGCTGCCGCCGAGCATCATGCGCGGGTTGCTGGAGCAGGTGTGTGCCCAGGAGGAGGTACCGATTGAGCCCGCGGTCTATCCCCTGGTGATCCGCGCCGGCGGTGGCTCCGCCCGGGATTCGCTCTCCGTGCTGGATCAGCTGCTTGCCGGGGCAGGCACCGAAGGTGTCACCTACACCCGGGCGGTGGCGCTGCTCGGGTTCACCGATGTAGCACTGATTGACGACGTGGTCTGCGCACTTGCTGCTCAGAACGGCGCCACGGTGTTCGCCACCATCGATCGGCTGGTCGAAGCGGGACACGATCCCCGGCGTTTCGCCTCGGACCTCCTGCAGCGCTTCCGTGACCTGGTACTGCTGCGGGTCGCCCCAGAGCAGGCAAGCCGCGGACTGGTGGACGCTCCTGAGGATCAGCTCAAGATGATGACCGCCCAGGCTGAAGCCCTGGGCGTGGCCAGCCTGACCCGGTTCGCTGAGATCACGCACAACGGGCTCATCGAGATGCGCGGAGCCACCGCCCCTCGGCTGTTGCTGGAACTGCTGTGCGCCCGGATGCTGCTGCCGGCCGCTGCCGAGGGGGACAGCGCTGTGCTGCACCGGCTGGAGCGGCTAGAGCGGCGACTCACCATCGCCCAGCCGGCCACTGCCCAGCCGCCAGCCGTCGAGCCGCCGACCGTCAGCCCGGAGCGCTCGCCGGCCCGAGCGAGGGTCTCCGACCCCGCGCCGGCCCCGCCCGCAGCCGGATCGAAATCATCCAAACCGGGTGCCCAGCACTCGGAAGCCCAGTACCAGCCCCCGCCGGGCCAGCTCGACGCGGCCGCGGTGCGACGAGTGTGGCAAGCCCTGCTGGACGCCGTGCGCGAGCAGAGCCGGGCAACCCAAGTCCTATTCAGCAACGCGACCGCAAACACTGTGGAGGGCAGCACCCTCGTCCTGACCCTGCCCACCGCCCCGTTGGCCCGCCGGCTGGGTGAGGAGCGTAACGTTGAGATGATCAAGCGGGCGCTGCACACCGTCCTGGGTGTCGACTGGCAGGTGCGCTGTGAGCACGCCAGTGACGCCGGCTCCCGCGGCTCCCAGCAAGCGCAGCGCCCTCCTGAGCGTGCTGCGCGCCCGGCCGTACGGCGCCCGCCACAGCGACCGGCCGCCCCGCACGACGACGTCCCCCCACCACCCGAGCCTCCAGATCCTGGGGACGCCCCAGTAGAGGATGACGAGGCGATGCTGGCCGAGGCCGCCGAGATGGCCCCGGTACACGCCGACCGTCGGGATCCCGAGGAGGTCGCCTTAGAGCTGCTCGCCAAGCAGCTCGGCGCCCGCCGCATCGACGAAAGCTAACGAGCCACGCGCTGACCCGTGAGTGGCGATTCGAGCTATGACCCGCATCGCCACTCACGGGACGCGTCAGCGCCACCAGGGGCGTAGTGGCACGTGTGAGTTGCCGGTGCTGTCGGGGCGCACTGCCAGTACCTGGTGCAGCTGGATCCCGTTGCGCTCGAAGGACAGTCGGGAAGCGGCCATGTAGAGGCCCCACACTCGGGCAGTGGCCTCGCCGACCTCGGCCACGCACTCGTCCCAGTGTGCGGTGAGGTTGGCGTTCCACTGCTTCAGCGTCAGCGCGTAGTGCTCGCGCAGGTTCTCCACGTGGCGCACCTCGAAGCCGGCGTTCTGCGCCTCGGTGATGATCCGGCCAGCCCCGGCCAGCTCTCCGTCGGGGAACACGTAGCGGTCGATGAATGCGTCGGTCTGGGCTCGGACCCGGTTATCCGGTTGGGTGATGCAGTGGTTGAGCAGCCGCCCTCCAGGCCGCAGCTTGGCGAACAGTAGCGCGAAATACGACGGGTAGGAATTCACTCCGACGTGCTCGGTGAGCCCGATCGAGGCTATCGCGTCGTAGTCACGGCCTGGGGCGTCCCGGTAGTCCAGGTGGCGCACCTCGGCGAGCTCAGCCAGACCTTCGGCGACGATGGCCTGCTGCGCCCATTGGGCCTGTTCCGCGGACAGCGTCACGCCCAGCGCGCGGACCCCACGGCGGGCGGCGTAGCGCACCATGCCACCCCACCCGCAGCCGACGTCGAGCAGCCGCATTCCAGCCTGCAGCCCCAGTTTGTCGGCGATCAGTTCGTGCTTGCGTTCCTGGGCATGTTCCAGGCTCGCCTCCGGATGCTCGAAGACGGCGCAGGTGTACGTCATGGACGGGCCGAGCACCATTTCGTAGAAGCGGTTGGAGACGTCGTAGTGGTGGTGCACAGCCTCGGAATCGCGGTGCCGAGAATGCGCCATCCCCTCAACCACCCGCCGCCACCTGGGCCGCGACTCCTGAGGCGGTGGCGGCACCGGCCGCAACAACTCCCAGCCCAACGAGCACATGATCAGCGCCAGCTCGGCCATGGTCGGGCGCCGGAAGCGCAGCTTGTCAGCCATCAACCGCATGGCGACATACGGATCGCCGGGATGCACCCCGGAAGTGCGCAGGTGACCGGCGATGTATGCCCGAGCCATGCCGAGGTCGCCCGGCGCGGTAAACACGTAGGTAGCACCACGTGGGGTAGCCAGGTGCACGCTGATCTCGGAGTCGGGCGGACCGGTGGCGCTGCCGTCATAGGCGGTGAACCGGACGGGGAACCGACCATCGGCGAGCAGGTCCACGATCTCCGCCAGGGAGAGCCGGTCCCCCTTCGCCGGGGCCGTTGCCGGACTGGGGCGCCGGAAGGTCGTCATTGACGTCGCACCGCCTTCGCATAGAGGTCCGCCAGTCGCCGGTCCGGGTCGTAACGCTGCTTGAGCACCGCGTAGTAATCGCCGCCGTAACGGGCATCGAACTTCTCCCGCGAGTAGAAGGAGTCCGAATACAGCGACTTGTGGCCGCCCACTGCGTCCACCTGACGCTCGATGGCTTGGTTGGTATCGCTGCCCGAGCCGCCGGGGACGATCGGCACGGTCGACCAGAAGCCCACGTTGACGTAGTTCCGGCCGGGTTCCAGAGGATACAACGGCCAGTCGCGCTCTCCGCGCAGCCGCACCGGACACAGCCACACCGGCTTGATGCCGACGTGTTGGACGAACCAGCGCAGGAACTCCGCGGTGCGCTCGACGGGGATCTCGACGTCCTGGATCACGCGTTCCCGGCGCGGGCGGCCGCGCCACACTTCGAAGCGGTTCTCCAGGTCGAACCTGTTCACCAGCGCCACGATCTTCCAGTAGACGTCGCTTCGCCGCAGCCGGGCCGGCCAGAGCCGCCGGATCACCGGGTGCTGGACGCCGAAGGCCCCCGAGCACCAGAACCAGTCGGTATCCCAGCGCCACAGGTAGTCGTGGGTGCGCAGGACATCACGCTGGCGTTGCTGGATCGAGCGGTAGTAAATCTGCGCCCCGGTGTAGTCGCTGGTCGGCCCGTCATGATCGGAGCGCGCGCCCAGCGTCAGGTAGGACTCGGTGGGGGAGAACATCACGCCGTCGAGGTAGTCGACGTTCTCGCCGTCCCACTCCCGGGTCGTCATGATCTGCGCCGTTGCGGCGCACAGTTCGTCGAGGTCATCGAACCGCACGTGCCGCAATACGACGTGCGAGCGCACCGGTTCCAGTTCGATACGCAGCCGGGTGGCATAGCCCAGCGTGCCGTAGGAGTTGGGAAATCCGGCGAACAGGTCGTCGCCCGGGGTGGCCGTGACGATGTCGCCTGTGCCGGTGAGCACGTCGAGCTCCAGCACTGACTCATGGGGTAAGCCGTTGCGGAATGACGCCGCCTCGATGCCCAGCCCGCTTACCGCGCCGCCCAGGGTGATCGTCTTGAGCTGCGGGACAACCAGCGGGGTCAGCCCATGTGGCAACGTTGCGGCGACGAGGTCTTCATAAGTGCACATGCCTGCGACGTCGGCGGTGCGGCTGGCCGGGTCTACCTCGAGCACCCCGGTCAGGCCGGAGACGTCCAAGCCCGGGCTGCCCGTCGCAGCGCGTGACCGGAACAGGTTCGATGTTGGCTTGGCTAGCCGCACCCGCGACCCTGCTGGGATCGCACGGTAACTAGCTTGCAGCCGCTGCACGGCATCGCGATGGCTGTGCCCCGCCCCGGTGAGCTGCACGCCGTCTACGCTACGGCCTAACCGGGCCCGACCGCACCGGTTTCTCTGGCTCAGACGTGGTTACCCTGTGCTGCGCGGGCCTTTTACCTCAAGCGGGCCCGGACTCAACGAGAGGAGCCGTGGTGCAACCCGGTGGAGCGCCCGATATGCAGATGATCCTGCAGCAGGCCCAGAAAATGCAGCAAGAGCTAATGACCGCGCAAGCTGAACTTGCCGAGGCCGAGGTTACTGGGCAGGCCGGTGGTGACCTGGTCTCGGTCACGCTGGCCGGTTCCGGCGAGGTGCGTGGCGTGACGATCGATCCGAAGGTGGTCGATCCCGAGGACGTGGAAACCCTGGAGGACCTTGTCCTGGGAGCGATGGTTGACGCGCAGCGTGCTCTACAGGACCTGACCCAGCAGAAGATGGGTCCGTTGGCCAGCGCTCTCGGTGGGCCCGGCGGAGGTCTCGGCCTGCCCGGCATGTGACCGCCGACGCATATTCCCGCTGTACGCAGGATGTCAGGCGGCAGCGGAGGCGGCATGTTAACTGCCGCCGAGAGGCGGCATGATGTCAGTGTGTATGAGGGAGTCGTCCAGGACCTTATCGATGAGTTGGGGCGGCTGCCCGGTGTGGGACCCAAGAGCGCGCAGCGGATGGCCTTTTACCTGTTGGCCGCCGATCCGGCTGACGTAACCCGATTGCAAGAGGCGTTGCAGCGAGTCAAGGAGGGCGTGGTCTTCTGCGCTGTCTGCGGCACGGTTTCGGAGAAACAGACCTGCCGGATCTGCTCCGACCAGCGCCGCGACCCGACGGTGATCTGTGTGGTCGAGGAGCCCAAGGATGTGCTGGCGGTGGAGCGCACTCGTGAGTTCACCGGTCGGTACCACGTGCTGGGCGGGTCGCTCGATCCACTGTCCGGCGTAGGCCCCGACCAATTGCGGATCCGGGAGCTGCTCACCCGGATCGGCACCGATGAGATCACCGAAGTGATCATCGCGACGGATCCGAACACAGAGGGGGAGGCTACCGCCACCTACTTGGCGCGGATGCTGCGGGACTTTCCCGGCCTCTCAGTTACCAGGCTCGCCTCCGGCCTACCCATGGGCGGCGACCTGGAGTTCGCCGACGAGCTCACCCTCGGCCGCGCGCTGTCTGGCCGACGAGCTGTGTGAGCTCCCGTAATGCTGTGTGAACTCCCGTAATACCGTCACATGGATGCTTGTGGCACTCGCGAAGGCCTGCGAACGGCCACAAGCATCCATGCGGCCCCCAAACAACCCCCGACCGAACATTTACCGAACACTCAGCCGTCATCCGGTGGGTCCACCAGAGTCGGTGCAAAATATCAGTCCTATTCAGACAGTGGTCTAGCGCATCGTGGGCACTCGCTCCGCTGCTGGCGTGCGGTGCGAATCGCCAACCACTCGTCGTTCAGCCTGCGACGCTCCTCGGCCTGCTGGCCAAGCTTGGGCTGTAAGGCCTGGGTGGTCCAGGTTGCTCCGAGCAGCAGTCCGAGGCAGACCAGCAGGACCGCACCCAGCAGGATCCAGGCCAGCACCTGCCAGGTCACCGCACTCCGCGGTGCGTCCCGCCACGACGTTTCACTCCCTGGCCACGGCCCGCGGGCCGGGCACCGGGAGGCGTGTCGTGCCCCGGTGAGATGCTGACATGATCCCCTTCCCCTTCTCCGTCGATGTGCGGGTCGATGCACTGCGGCTGGGATCGCCCGAATCGCGGTGCCGTGCCCGGCGCTGCGGGCGCCAGAGTTGTAGAATGCATGACACAAATCCCTCATGCAATTGCATGAGGGATTTGCTTAGTGCGATTCACCGAAGAGGGGTAGTGTGTCGGCTTTCCCGGCTATGGGTAGCCGGACATCCTGCTCAACAGGGATGATGGCGGAGGCGAACGATGTCCCCAGCAATGGGGCCGGGGGTACCGCGGCGCAGGCTCGGTGCTGAGCTCCGCACGCTGCGCGAGCAGGCCGGCCTCACGATCGAAGACGTGGCCAAGGGACTCGAGTGCTCGGTCTCCAAGGTCAGCAGACTGGAGACCGGCAAGGGCATCCCTTATCGCCGCGACGTCCGCGATCTCCTCGACCGCTACGGGGTCACTGACCAGGCCCGGCGGGACCGGCTGATGCGCTGGGTCCGGGAAGGCCAGCGCCAGGGTTGGTGGAGCGATTACTCCGACGTCCTGGCCCCTGATCCCGCGGATCCGCTGGTTCCCGACAACCTCAGCCGCTACGTCGCGCTGGAGCAAGACGCCAGTGAGGTGCGCGGCTTCGAGACCACCGTCGTGCCCGGCCTGCTGCAAACCGAGGACTACGCCCGCACCCTCCTGAACACACTGTCCACCGCAGACAAGGAAGCTACCGACCGTCGCGTCGAGGTCCGGATGCGACGGCAAGATCGTCTCTATGTTGACGAGGACCCGTTAACCATTCACATGGTCCTCGATGAAGCGGTTCTGCACCGTCTGGTTGGTGGCAAGCAGGTAATGCGGAAGCAGCTGAAACGGCTGCTCGCTGACGCGCGGCGCCCGAACATCACCGTTCAGGTGCTCCCGTTCGCTGTCGGAGCACACCGCTCCGTGGACGGTTCCTTCGTGGTGCTAGTGTTCCCCGACTCCGATGATAACGATCTCGTGTACATCGAGCGCCATCTGGGTGATCTTTTCCTCGAGAAAGAGCACGATGTGGGGGTCTACGAGGAGGTGTTCGACAGGTTGGCTGGTCAATGTCTGAGTCCTGAACAGTCGGCCACGCTCGTTGACGAAGTTTTGCAGCACCACACCAACTAAGAGCCTGTTCCTAAACTCTTTTGGCGAGTCGTTGGCTGGTGATGCGGATCATGCTCCAGCGGACCATGGCTTCATGGTGGGCGGGAAGACGTTCGTAGTCACGGACGCAGCGGCGGTGTCGG
>JALZHU010000088.1 GCA_030860695.1 Actinomycetota bacterium | reverse complement strand
CCGCGGGCGTGCATCACACGAACACTGAAACTGAACGACCTCAATCAACACTACCGCGGCGCTGTGTGCTTTGTTCGGGTCGCTGCCTGGAACGAGCCTGCTGCAGGAGGTCAGCCGGTCGACGCTGCCGAGTCGGCTCTGAGCCGGGCCAGCTGGTCGTAGGTCGGCCACCGGACGTCGCGGGCCCCATCCGCCCCAAACTTCGTCTCACCGCCGCCGAACCATGCGCTGCGGGATTTGACCGCCGCCGGCGCACTGGTCGAGGAAGCGCCTGGAGAAGATCCTGCAGGATGCCGGAGATCATGTTGACCAGCATGGGCACGGCGCTGCTGACCAAGAGTCGGGCCGAGGATTCTGGAGGCGCTCTCCGCTCATGCCGCTGACCGCGCGTCCGGTTGTCGTGGTGCGCTGGGTCAGCGGTTCATGAGGGCGAAGGCGCCCCATCCGAGGTATTGCGCTGGTATTTGGTGTGGCGCACCGGGGAGGTGGTCAGCTCTGCTCGCATCTGATCGGCTAGGTCGTCGTCGGGATTGTCATCCAGCCAGCGGCGGATGTTGAGCCATTGCGCCGCGATGTACCTGTCCCAGCTGTCTTGGTCGGCCAGGACCATCTCGACGACATCGCAGCCGAGTTCGTGAAACCGCTTGATCAGCTCCGGCAGGGGAAGGAAATCGTCTTTGGTGCTGGCCTGGCAGGCCTCGATGGCGGCCTGGTCGGGGGTGCGGCGTGCCAAAACTTGATGCGTAGCTGTTGACCAGGTGTTTCGCTGGCTGAGCTAGGCGGCTCGTCGGTATTCGTTGATTACGCCGCCGAGGACTCGGTGGCGTCGGATCGGGGTGCCGAGAGGGATCGCGGTGGTGGGGTCGTGGGTTGGTGGGTGTTGGCCCAGGCTCTGGTGCGGGCGGTGGTCATTGAAATGGCGCACGTACTGGTTGAGAACGGTGCGGGCGTGTCGTTCGTGGTAGATCAGCAGCCTGTCGGTGCATTCGGCGCGGACGCTGCCGAGGAACCGTTCCGCGTGGCAGTTCGCCCGGGGTGTACGGGGAGGGATCTTCACCACGGTGATGCCTTCGGAGGCGAAGACGGCGTCGAAGGGAGCGGTGAACTTGGAGTCCCGATCGCGGATCAGGTACGTACGTACGTCGCGGTAGCGTGGGCGTCCTGCAGGTCCATGACCAGGTTCCTGGCGATCTGGGTGGTCCAGGCTGCGGTGGGATGCGCGGTCGCGCCGAGGATGCGGATGCGGCGGGTGGCGTGTTCAACGACGGCGAGGACGAACAGCTGTGCTCCGGTCAGGGTGCTGGTGGCGAAGAAGTCGGCGGCGAGAAGGGCATGCGCCTGGCTGCGCAGGAAGGTGGCCCAGGTGAGATGGTCGCGGTGGGGCGCAGGCTGGATGCCGTGGGTCTTGAGGATCTCCCAGACAGTGGAGGGCGCAACCTTGATTCCCAAGATGGCGAGTTCACCGTGGATTCTCCGATAGCCCCAGCTGGGGTTCTCGCGCGCCAGGCGCAGAACGAGGGCTCGGATGCTGCGGACGGTGGGACGTCGACCGGGTTGATGGGGCAAGAGACCCTGGCGTGGCGGCGGCGCAGCAGGTCGCGGTGCCAGCGCAGGACGGTGTCGGGGAGACGATCAGGGTGAGCCGTCGCAGCGTTGGTCTGGGGATCATGTGGAGCAGAGCGGCGAGAAACGCTCGATCTGGTGGAGTGAGCCTGGGTTTGTCGACTTGGCGTTGCAGGATGGCGAGCTGGTGGCGCAGCGTCAGGATTTCGATGTTTTGTCGGCGTTGCTCATCGCCAGTAACCGGAGAAATTTGATCATGCTGGTGAGGGCGAGGTGGGACAGTCGCAGGAGCACGGCGGACGATCCTCGCGTGCCCTGTCCTGCGGTCCTCGGTGGGGTCGAGAAGGTGCAGGTCACCGCGCACGGATGGGGTTTTCGGCACCCACAGCGTCAGGCGAGATGCCCGGAATTTGGCTGACGCAGACAGGCTAGGGATGGTGGATTCTACTCGTACTGTGAGTGATCTTCATAGGTGCGGAGGTGTTGAGCGACAGTTGTAGTCAGTAATAGTTGATTGTGGTACTTGCAGCTAATTCAGGTTGGGCAGAGCATGCGGCGCAGCGAGAGCGGGGGCAGCCTCACCCTGGAACGCTAAACGTGGCGCATCAGGCGCGACGGTGAATCGCGCGGCTCTTGCATTCTGAGCCGCATAGCTACACAAGCAGACGGACAGGGGCACCACACATTAACGGCGACCAAACACGTGACGAGGCGAGATGCCCGAGCCCACCACGCACACAGATCGTCTGATCGATCGTGTCGCGCAGGCAACGGCAGAAACGCTGGAGAACACCTCGTACTTAGCGCCTCCTGCGCCACCACTGCCGGGCTGTCAGCAGAATCCAATCTCGGAGAAACCAACACCAGCTCAACACCGCAACACCCAGCAGAACTCGCCTTGCGCGCCGCACAGCAACCCCCTGCCAGCGATCTACCACCCATACACAGCATTGAGTGTTAGGACAGTGACAGTCTATGGGATTCCTCGACTATGACGTCGAGATCCGCAAGATCGTTTGTTCGACCAACGCGATCTGGGTCACTCAACGCCCACTACCGACGCGCCGTGTGAGCCAGAGGACACCTCCCGACCGAACAAGCTGCGCTCACGTTGCCTGTGGGGTGCCAGAACTCGGCCACCAGTGTTGGCCTGGTCTTTTAGGCGGCTGGTTCGTATTCGTTGATCAAGCCACCGAGAACGGAGCGGCGTGTGATCCGTTCCGTTGAGATGTCGGTGACTGGGTGGTCGGGTCGGGGTGGTTGGAGGTGGAGCGCGCGGTGCGGGCGATGGGTGTTGTAGTGCCTGAGGTAGGTCATCAGGACTGCGGTCAGATGTCGGCGGCCGAGGATGAGGATCCGGTTGGTGCATTCGCGGCGGACCGAGCCGATCCAGCGTTCGGCGACAGCGTTCGCGCGGGGCGCACGTACCGGCGTGCGGATGATCTCATCTGTTCCGAGGTGAACACGGTATCGAAACCGGCAACGAATTTGGCGTCGCGATCACGGATCAGGAAACGCAGCCGCTCGACCCGATCGCCAAGGTCCATGAGCAGAGTGCGGGCTTGTTGGGTCACCCACGATCCGGTCGGGTGGGCCGTGATGCCCGCGAGATGCACCGTGCGGAAGCCGAGCTCAATGAAGAACAGGACGTAGAGCGGGCGGAGGAATACCGTGTCGACGGTGAAGAAATCGCAGGCCATGATCGTGGTGGCCTGGGCGGTGAGAAACTCGCGCCACGTCAGGCCCGCCCGGCGCGGCGCCGGGTCGAACCCAGCCCGGTGCAGGATTTGCCATACGGTGGAGGGCGCCACCCGGTGTCCGAGCCCGGTGAGTTCGCCATAGATGCGGCGGTAACCCCAGGCAGGGTTTTCGGTCGCGAAGCGGCGCACCTGTGGGGTTCCAGAAGTCGGCCACTGATAGTGAGCAGCGGCTTCAGGCTGCCCGCTCGTACTCGTCGATCAAGCCGTCGAGAACCGATCGACGCTTGATGTGTTCATGGGTGAGGTCCGCGACGGGATGGGTTGGTTGGGGTGGGCGAAGGTCGCGGGCGCGGTGGAGCCGTCGACCGTTGTAGTGGCGAACGTACTCCGCGAGCACTACGCGTAGGTGCCGCTGGCTGAAGATCAATGCGCGGTCGATGAGTTCGGCTTTGGGGGTGCGTATGAATCGTTCGGCGAAACAGTTCGCCCGCGGGCAACGCGGAGGTATCTTCACCACGCGGATGCCCACATCGGTGAGGACGGCATCGAACGACGCTGCAAACTGGCCGGCCCGGTCGCGGATGAGAAACCGGAACTGAGTGACGCGATCGCCGAGATCCATCACCAGGTTGCGGATCTGCTGGGTGGTCCATCGGCCGTCTGGGTTTGTGGTCGCGCCCAGCAGGTACACGGATCGGGTGGCGACCTCCAGGACGAAGAACACGGAGATCCGCTTGAGCGTGACTGCGCAGTCCACGGGGAAGAAGTCGCAGGCCAACATCGTCGACCCCTGGGCGCGCAGGAACTGTCGCCAGGCCATGTCGGTGTCCCGGATCGGTGCCGGCGGTATCCGCACCCGCTGCAGGATGCGGCGGATCGTTGACGCTCCCACGTGGTGCCCGAGCTTGAGCAACTCACCCTGGATTCTCTGGTATCCCCAGCTCTGATTCTCCCTGGCCATGCGTTCGATCAGCACGGCCACAGAGTCCTCGACGGGCGGACGGCCGAGACGGTTGGGATACGTCCACTTCGTGGCTACCAGGCGACGATGCCAGCGCAGGATCGTGCCCGGTGTGACCAAGCGATGCCTGCGCAGCATCTGCGGCAATCTCCAGACCAGCGCGGCGAACACCGCTCGATCCGCCCAGTCCATACGTGGCTTGGAGTTGGCTCTGCGCAGCACGGCGACTTCGTGACGCAGCACCAGTAGTTCGACGTCTTTGGACGCCGACGAGCGGCCGAGCAACAACAGCAGGTTCAGAAGCTGAAGGAAGATCAGGTAGAGCAGACGCAACGACACGGCACACGATCATGCCCAGGCGGTCGAGCATCCCGATCACCCAGGCCAGAGGCGCAGGCCGACTTTTGGAACCCCACAGGCCGTTGACCAGGACGGTGTCGTGCTGGACATTCTGGTCACCTCCCACCGTGACGCCAGGTCCGCCACCAGGTTCTTTCGCAAGCTTCTGAGGGGTTTGCGGTCCGTGCCGCGGGTGCTGATCACTGACAAGCTGGCCAGCTAAGGGCTGGCCCACCGACGGTTGATGCGCAGCGCGGAGCATCGTCGATCCAAGTACCTGAACAATCGGGCCGAGAATTCCCACCAACCCACGAGGCAGCGGGAACGGGCAATGAAGAAGTTCACCCCCCGGTGGCGCGCAGCGGTTCCTCTCCGCCTTCAGCGGCATATCACCGCACTTCCAACCCCGCCGCCACCGACTCACCGCAGCCCAGTACCGCCACGACATGACCACTCAATTCAGCATCTGGACCAGGTCACCGGACTGACCCCAGCAACCGCCTGACCACCGCGCCACAGCCACCCCACCCTGACCCAAGACCGCCCCGGGCACCCTTACCAGCAAACAACCTGACGGTGCCTTCTGAAGTGGGGACTCTGCGAGAGCTATCTGATCGGTCAATGGCCTGCGCATGTGTCCTGGTAGCTAACGCCGGGGGCATAAAGCTCCCACGTCGTTTTGTCGAGCGGTCCACCGGCGCGGATGCATGCTTCTCGCAACTCATCGCCAGGAGAGCTGTCGATGCTGGGTAGCTCCCAGAACCGGACGGTCTGGTCAGCGCTGGCGGTGATGAGAGCACGCCCATCTGGGGCAAACGCCACTCCAAGCACCGGGCCGGTGTGGCCGGTTAGCGGTTGGCCCAGAGATTGAGGTCGGTCTCGGTTGCTGATGTCCCCATAACCGGACAGTCTGATCGGCGCTGGTACTAGCCAGAGTGCGCCCATCTGGGCTGAACGCCACCCAAAGCACCGGGCCGGTGTGGCCGGTTAGCGGTTGGCCCAGAGATTGAGGTCGGTCTCGGTTGCTGATGTCCCATAACCGGACAGTCTGATCGAAGCTAGCGGTGGCCAGCGTGCGCCCATCGGAGCTAAACGTCACCCCAATCACCACGTCGGTGTGGCCAGTCAGGAGTGGGCTCAGTGGCTGAGGTCGGTGCCGGTTGCTGAGATCCCACAACCGGACAGTCTGATCGAAGCTAGCGGTGGCCAGCGTGCGCCCATCGGAGCTAAACGTCACCCCAATCACCGCGTCGGTGTGGCCAGTCAGGAGTGGGCTCAGTGGCTGGGGGCGGTGTCGGTCGCTGACGTCCCACAACCGGACAGTCGGATCTTCGCCGGTGATGGTGGCCAGGGTGCGCCCGTCAGGAGCAAAGTCCCCAACGGGCCGGCTCGTGTGGTCGGTCACGAGTTGGCCCAGGGGTTGGGGTTGGTCCTGGTCGCTGACGTCCCATAACCGGATGGTGTGATCGGCGGTGGCGGTGGCCAGGGTGCGACTATTACGGGCGTAGGCCACCGCAGATTGGCCGGTTAGGGGCTGGTCCAGGGGTCGGGGTCGGTTCTGGTCACGGAGATCCCACAAGATGGTGGTGTGATCGGTGCTGACGCTAGCCAGGGTGCGCCCGTCAGGGGCGAACGCCACGCCATACACCGGGCCGGTGTGGCCGGTTAGGGGTTGGCCGAGGGGTTGGGGTCGGTCTCGGTCGCTGACATTCCACAACCGAATGGTCTGATCACCGCTGGTGGTAGCGAGCGTGCGCCCATCGGGGCTAAACGCTACCGCGTACACCCAGCTGGTGTGGCCGGTTAGCGGTGGGCCCAGGGATTGGGGTCGGTCCCGGTCGCTGACATTCCACAACCGGACAGTCTGATCGAAGCTGGCACTAGCCAAAGTGCGTCCATCAGGGCTAAACGCCACCCCGAGGACTACGTCGGTGTGGCCGGTTAGCGGTGAACCCAGGGATTGGGGCCGGTCCCGGTCGCTGACGTCCCATAACCGGATGGTGCGATCAGCGCCGGCGGTGGCCAGGGTGCGCCCGTCGGGGGCAAACGCCACCTGGCGGACTACGTCGGTGTGGCCGGTTAGCGGTTGGCCCAGGGATTGGGCCCGGTCCCGGTCGCTGACATCCCACAACCGAACGGTGCGGTCGGTGCCGGCGGTGGCCAGAGTGTGCCCGTCGGGGGCAAATGCCACTTCAAACTGGCCAGTCAGGGGTTGGTCCAGGGATTGGGGTCGGTCCCGATCGCTGACATCCCACAACCGAACGGTGCGATCGGCGCTGGCGGTGGCCAGCGTGCGCCCGTCGGGGGCAAACGCCACTCGATACACCACGTCGGTGTGGCCGCGGAGAGTCCTGAAGTGAGAGGTGGAACTAAGGGCCTGCTGGAGGCTAGCTTGGGTTTGCGGATTGCTATCGAAGTGTCTAGCGGCGACGCCGAATTGCAGAGCCCCTCGGGGATCACGGTCACGGATCCGGTCAGCCTGAGCCACCATGCCACGGGCGATGGCGGTGTACTGGGCACTGTGGGCCCTGTGCTGTTGCCAGACCGCCAAACCCGCGGTAGTGAGGGCGAGAGCCAGCAGGATGGACAGCACAGTGATCGTACGGGTGCGGCGCCGCCGCTGGCGCTGCTGGATCCTCTGAACGCGCCGGGCGGTGGCGTCGAGAAACTCCCGGGCCTGGTAGTCAAGCTCCACGATGGGCGGTCTAGCACCGTCGCGGCTACCACCGTCGCCAGTCATCCCCAAGGTCGTCAGGGTGGTGGTGAGCCGCTCGCCTTCCCACAGGTAGTGCTCGGGTCGGCCCGCGCTGTCCCAGTCTGCGGCGGCTTGCTCGACTGCCCGGGCGGCACGCAGGGCGACGGTAATGTCGCCGATCGTGCTATCCAGTGGTCGCCACCCGCTAAGCAGAGCCTCATGGGCCACGGTGAGCCACATCTGGCCCTCGTTGTCGATGTCGGTCAATAGCAGTCGGCGCTCGACGAAAATTTGCAACGCGACACGCAGCGGCTCGGGCAAGCTGTTTAGTTGTATCCGTCGCCGGGCGCGTCGGCCGGTTTCATCAACGGTGACCAGGCGAGTGAGTCCGGTCAGTACCTCGCGTTCGGTGAGACCGCTGACCCGGACTGCGTCGGCAAGCGCGGTGTCGGCATGTCGGGTCAGCGCGCCGTGGACACCGCCGAGGTCGTAATAGTGGGACAGGCTCAACGTGCCCCCGGCAGGCAGGCCCTCTGCCAGCTGGCGCAGGATGAAGGCCAGCAGCGGCAGGGCCTCTCCGCGGTCGGTGTCGGCTACCAGCGCAGCCACTAGTCCGTCATCCAAGCGAAGCCGAGCGACCTTGGCCGGTTGCTCGATGACCTCGCGCAACACCTCGCGGTCCAGCGGGGCCAACACATATACCTCGATCGAGACCCCGGCCAGCGCGGGCAGATCACGCAAGTCATCGAGAAACTCCGACCGCATCGCCGCGACCACTTGCACCGGACCGGCGATTGCGCCGCTTAGCAGCTGCGCGAAGCGTTGCCGGGCGGTCGGGGCCGTTCGGGTGAACAACTCCTCGGCTTGGTCGATTGACACCAGTAATCGCTGATGCGTAGCTGGCCCAGCGGCCAGCAGATCATTGGCCATGTTCCGCAGCCCATTGGTGCTGGCGTCAAGCCTGCCCCGGACGTCGCTGGCCGACCAGTCCAGCCTCACTCGGTGAGCCGTAGCCGCCAACGCTCGGGACAATCCTGGAAGCGGATCGCTTCCCGGAACTAACCTCGGCACTGCTAACCATTCCGGCTCCCGGTCAAGCTGCGGGACTATCGCCGCGTTGAGTAGGGAGGACTTCCCACAGCCAGAAGGCCCTACGATGACCAGAATCCTTCCGGTGCTGCCCATGCCGCGCAGCCGGTTGCCCACCTCACGGGCCTCTCCCACGCGACCGAAAAACACCGGGCTGAACTGCGCGGTGAACGGCTCTAACCCAGGAAAGGGTTCTGGCCCTGTCGCCAGAGGCGACCGCTGTTCTCCAAGCGACGCAGCGCCTGGAGTACCTGGTCACGGGCCTGCCCGGGATCGGCCTGATAGTCCACAGACTGCAGGCGAGTCATCAGCGGGTGCACCACCCCTGGCTCTGCTTGCAACGGCATCAGCCGACAACCCAGCGCGTCGGCAATTCCCACCTCTGCCGAGCACCAGTGCGACGCCAAAAAAGACGACGTCACCACTCCGATTACCGCGTCGACCTCTCGCAGCTCATAGTAGAGCCGTGTTCTCCAATCCTCGCCAACGCTGATTCCGTCCCGAAGATCGTGGTCAAGGAACGGATCGTGGCCGGCTGCTCGCAGCCATCCCAGTATCTCAACGGCGATCGGCCGGTCCGGGGTGGCGTAGCTAATGAAGACACGGACCACGATCACTCCAGCCAACGTGTCGGCACAGTGAACGAGACGTGGCGACCATCAGGCGACCAGCTTGAACCACCCCGGTCGTCATGGCGGCGTCGACGGACCGGTCCTTCAACCCTTGTGCTTGATCGCCAAGCATCACACCAGTTGTCGGGATTCACCGCCCACACCGCGATTCGAACCCCAGTTCACAACATACGATCGGAAATCCGAAACATATCCTTGCAGGCGAATGGGTGCAGACTGGCACGCAGTTAACTTCCCCATCTCGTAATCAACCAGAGGTGCCTCCGGTAGGCCTAATGACGGTGCGAGCCCGCCGCTGCGCCCCGAGGAGCAAAGTTGGCCGCAGGTCAGCCGAGCGTCGCCTGGCACGGTAGAAAGATTCCCGAGCTCTCAATCAAACAGTGATGCCTCCGGCGGACCTCCGCTCCGGGATGGACCAGCGCCGGGGCGCCGACAGTGGTGGTGACCAGGAGGCGCGGGTATCCCGTCCCATCGGTATCTAAGAAGTAACAGACCAAAGGGCAGGCGTCCAGGTCGGTCAGCGCGTCGGGTGCTCCACCTAATGGGGGTGCACCACTTCAGTCGGGTCAGTCGGAGATGCGGCAGGGTGGTGCGCTCCAGCCGCGGTTGTGGGGTTCCAGAATTCGGTCGCCTGCGCTGAGCAGCGGCTTTATGCTGCGCGTTCGTACTCGTTGATCAAGCCACCAAGTATCGGGTGACGCCTGATCCGTTCCTGGTTGAGCTCCGTGACGGGGTGGGTCGGCCGTGGTGGGCGAAGGCCGCGGGAGCGGTGCGGTCGTCGACCGTTGTAGTGCCGGATGTATGTCGCGAGTACCCCACGCAATGCCGCTGGCCGAAGATCAACATGCGGTCGGCGAGTTCGGCTCTGACCGTACGCACGAACCGTTCCGCCAAACAGTTCGCCCGCGGGCATCGCGGAGGAATCCTGACCACCACGCGGATGCCAACATCGGCCAGGACGGCGTCGAACGATGCAGTGAACTGGCCAGCGCGGTCCCGGACGAGGAACCGGAACTGGGTGACGCGCTCGCCCAGGTTCATCACCTGCGGGGTTCCAAAAGTCGGCCTGTGCCACTGACCTGGGGGATCGGTGTGCTTGGCTGTCGGGGCATGATCGTGCGCCGTGTTGTCGCGTCTGCTGTATTTGATCTTCCTGCAGCTGCTGAACCTATTGTTGTTGCTCGGCCGCTCCTCGGCGTCCAAGGACGTCGAACTCCTGGTGCTGCGCCACGAAGTCGCCGTGCTGCGCACAACCAACCCGACACCGCGCCTGGACTGGGTGGATCGAGCGGTCTTCGCCGCGCTGGTCCAGAGGTTGCCGCAGATGCTGCGCAGACATCGCTTGGTCACACCAAGCACGATCCTGCGCTGGCATCGTCGCCTCGTCGCGAAAAAGTGGACATATCCAAACCGTGTCGGGCGTCCACCCGTCGATGACACGGTGGCCTCGTTGATCGAGCGCATGGCCCGGGAGAATCCCCGCTGGGGATACCAGAAAATTCAGGGCGAGTTGCTCAAGCTCGGCCACCGCGTGGGGGCCCGGACGATCCGGGGCATCCTGCAGCGGTGGGGAATGCCTGCGGCGCCAATCCGGGACACCGACACAACGATGGTGACAGTTCCTGCGCCCCCCGGCGTCGACGATGCGGGCTTGCGAGTTCTTCCCCGTGGACTCCCACGGTGACGCTCCAGCGGATCTGCGTGTTCTTCGGGCTGGAGGTCGCTATCCGTCCGTGCACCTGCTGGGCACGACCACCAACCCAGACGGCCGATGGACCACCCAACAGATCCGCAACCTCGTGATGGATCTCGGCGATCGCATCACCCAGTTCCGGTTCCTGATCCGCGACCGGGCTGGCCAGTTCACCGCATCATTCGATGCCGTCCTCGCCGATGTGGGCATCCAGGTGGTCCAGATTTCACCTCGGTGTCCACGGGCGAACTGCTTCGCCGAACGGTTCGTCCGCACCCTTCGAGCCGAACTCGCCGACCGCATGCTGATCTTCAACCAGCAGCACCTGCGTATCGTGCTCGCCGAATACATTCGGCACTACAACGGTCGACGGCCGCACCGCGCCCGTGACCTTCGCCCACCGCAACCAACCCACCCCGTCGCAGACCTCAGCCACGAACGCATCAAACGTCGGCCTGTACTGGGTGACTTGATCAACGAGTACGAACGGGCAGCATGAAACTGCTGCTCACCATAGGTAGCCGACTTCTGGAACCCCACACGGTCGCGAGGGCATGATCGTGAGCTGTGTCGTTGCGTCTTCACGCTGTGCCCGCCTGGCGTGCCCGCAGCGGTGGCATTTATGGTTGCATTCATTCGCGATCAGTAAGGCCCGGGAGTGACCAGGCTCGGGCCGACGACCTGCCCATACCGCTGGGATGGTCACCGCTGATCACCGGGTCGACGACCTTGAAAGCGAGCGTGCCGAGAGGCACCGGGGGTTCGAATCCCTCCGCTTCCGCCCTTCTGCCAGCACAAACACCGAGATCATGATCAATTCCCGGCCGAGAGGGGACGCCGGTGGTTGCATTTCTGGTGGCATGTGACCCGCAAGGTGACTTACCTGGCGGCCCGTCCCACCGGGCGGTTGCGGTGTGCGGTAGATGGGTCCTTGGCGTATTGAGGAGCCTGCACCTCATGGCCGAAGGTACCTCCCCCGTCAGGGTCTAGGTGTGCATGGTGGAGGATTTGCCTGGTTAACCGTGGATCCGGGGCCAGAGGTGTGCCGCGTCTAGCCCTTACGGCCCCATAGTGGCGCGGTTACCACGGTGGGCTGCGCAGACCTGCCGCAACGGCAGCGACGATGCGGTCGCGTATCGAGCGCCGATTGCACTTAGCGCAAAAGCGAGCGCATGAACGCCGAAATCCCTGCCTACCAATCCAATCCCGCACACGCCCGTGAACTGGGCCAGCTGCTTGACGCGGGATCCCCTCTCGTGGCCCTCGTTGGTATGGGTGACGCGAGGTTGCGGATCTGCTGGGTGGTCCACGTGCCGTCCGGGTTCGTTGTCGTACCGAGTAGATGCACGGACCGGTGCCAACTTCCAGGACGAAGAACACGTAGATCCGCTTGAGGGTGACTGCGCAATCCACATGGAACATGCCCGGTGTGACCAAGCGATGCCCCTGCAGTACCTGCGGCAGTCTCCTGACGAGCGCGGCGAAGACCGCTCGGATCCGCCCAGTTCAGATGTGGTTTCGGGTTAACTCTGCGCAGCACAGCGACTTCGTGACGCAGTACCAAGAGTTCGACATCCTTGGATGCTGAGGAGCGGCTGAGCAACAACAGCAGGTTCACCAGCTGACAGAAGACGAGGTAGAGCAGGTAAAGCAGACGCAAGGACACGACTCACGATCTGTGAGTGTCGTTGCGGTGCTCCTGGGTGGAGGACCACCAGGCTCGGCGTCGGTGACCCGATGTGACTCACTCACGATCTGGCCGCTGTGGCGTGGCCTTGGTATGACTTGTCCATTGTGGTTGCCGGCACCGGCCTGGCCCACCAGTTGGCCTGATTTAGAAGCATGTCCGCCCGAAGGCGTGACTCCTCACAGATGTGCCACTGCGGTGATCCTTACCCAGGCCGGTGCCGACGTTGACCGTTGCCCACAGGAAGGACAGCCGGCCAGTGGCCATGTTGGCGGAAATGGTGGATGCAGTCATCGGGGTGGACACCCACCGAGACTTCCATCAGGTCGAGATCGCGCGTCCGAGCGGCGCGGTGATCGCCACCGGTACGTTCACAAACGACAGCACGGGCCATGCCAAGGCGCTGGCCTGGATTTTTGAGCACGTCCCGGGTCCGAGGCTGGTGCTGTCCATCGAGGGCACCCGCAGCTACGGTGCCGGCCTGGCCCGCGCGGCGGCCACCGCGGGGCTTGCGGTGATCGAGGCCGAACAGCCCACCCGCACCCACCGCCGGGGCAAGGACAAATCCGACCGGATCGACGCTTACCTGGCGGTGCTTTACGCACTCGGTCTCGACGCCGACAAGCTGCCCACTCCCCGCGCTGATGGGGACCGGGAGGCCTTGCGGATTCTGCTGTGCGCCCGGGCGGAGTTGACCACCACGACCACCGGGCAGACCAACCGACTGCGCGCCCTGCTACGCGACGGCCAGGACACCGACCGCCAGCTGGCCCGGGCGCGGTTGACCGACACCGTCGTGGTCAGCTTGGTTGGCCGCCGCTTGCCTGCCCACGCGAGCCGACAGCAGGCCATACGCCACGGCGAGATCCGCCGCCTGGCCCTCGCGCTACGCCACGCCGCCCCAGCGCTTGCCACCAACCGCGCCGAGCTAGCCGCCATCGTCCACGACCTGGCTCCCGGGCTACTCAGCCAACCCGGGATCGGCCCCGTCAGCACCGCCCAAGCCATCGTGTCGTTCTCCCACCCCGGACGCTGCCGCAGTGACGCCGCCTTCGCCAAGCTCGCGAGCACCAGCCCGATCGAGGCCTTGAAGCGGCCAGACCACCCGCCACCGGCTCAATCGAGGTGGTGACCGGGCACTGAACAAAGCCCTCCACATCATCGCCACTACGCGGATGCGCACCGACCCCGCGACCCAGGCCTACCTCGCGCGCCGGCGGACAGAGGGCAAAGCGACCGCAAGATCCGCCGCTGCCTCAAGAGGTACATCGCCCGGCAACTGTTTCGCGCCCTCACCGCAGCCATGACCCCCGCCACCGCAGCCGCCAGCACCTGATGCGCGCGCACCGTGACTCACACGACAGGCGGAACCACACTAAAAGATCTTGACGCACATAGAAGCGTCATGCCGTGGCGGCCGAGCCCACCGATCACGCAGGTCAAAGGTACAGGTCGACTTCTGGAACCCCACAGGCCAAATCAGCGCTGAATGTCTCACCCGGCGCCCGCGCCTACTACGACCAGCAACGCCACCGAGGCCTCGGCCACCGAGTCGCCCTACGCCAGCCCTACGCCAGCTGGCCAACCGCCTAGTCGGCATCCTGCACGGCTGCCTGAAGACCCGCACCCACTACGACGAAGCCATCGCCTGGCCCACCGCCACCACCCATGAAGATCAGCAAGTTGCGGCTTGACAAATAAAGCCCTGGGATGTCTCGGCGCCCCTCAGGCAGGAAACGCGGGCATGCCCAGCCTGCCCCACCCCGGCACGCGGACTCCACAAGATCAGCCACCCGTTCAACATCACTACAACCGAGGTCTTCACAGTGGTGAGGGGATTGACGGGGGCGGGTGGGCCGGGAGTACCCGGAGAACAACGTCTCGGCGTTTGATACGGCAACGGCATTTGCGGGGATGGATGGCGCCTCGGCGGCGTAGTGGCAGGCTGGGAGTTAGTGCTGGCATCGATGTCGCCAGTGTGACTAGGCGATGACATGGGTTAGCAGGTGACGGTGCGAGTGCGGCTGCGGCGAGAGATGCTGGATCTGACAAGCACACCGGGGTACCCATGAGGCTGATCAGGAATTCCCCTTCGCGTGCGGGGTTGCGTCGTTGGCTTGCCGTAGTCGTCGTCGCGGGGTTCGCGGTCGCGGGTTGCGCCAATAACAACGCATCCAGGGGGCCGTCCCCGGCGTCTTCTCCGCCCTTGGTGACCTCGGCACCCGACTGGGCCAGGTCCTTGTGTCAGACGATCCAGCCCCTCGTCGACCGGCTCGGCGCGCCGCCCCCGGGCGAGTTCGGCAACCTCGCCGCGGCACGGCAGGCCTACATCGACTATCTGGGTAACGCGCGAAGCGCCACCCAACAGGCGATCGACCGGCTCACGGAGATCGGAGCCCCGCCGGTGGGCAACGGGCAACAGATTCTTGCCACCTTTCGCAATCAGCTCATCGAGCTTCGCATCGGCCTCGACGACGCATTGGCCAAACTCAACCAGGCCAATCCCAACGATGCGGTCGCAACCCAGCAGGCCTTCGTTGAAGTCAGCAACATCCTGGGCGCGGTGGACACCCGCACCAAGGTGCCGGACAACTTCACCATCGATCCGCAGCTGGAGGCTGCCATCAATCAGACGCCGGAGTGCCAAAAACTGACAAGATGAGGCCCCAGATAGGCCAACCTTGAACGCAGTCGCTGCATCCCAAAGCGGCGCAGACCGCGTCCGCGTGTCGCCCGGGCACTCCCATCACACAGCTCAGAGGCACAGGCCGACTTCTGGAACCCCACAGGCGTTGCCGGCGGCCTGCAAGCGGGAACCGCTCATCGTTCTAGGGCGGCCTTCAGTTCCTGTGGCTCCAACCAGTTGAGGCTTTGGCGGCTCACGGCAACTACGATCGGCGCTAGCGCTAGCGCAGGCGCAAAGCGGTCCACCTCTCCCTGTAACCGTTTCTCGACAAGCGCAAGGTCCGCATCCTCGAACACAGGAGAAAAATCGGTGAATAGGATCCTCTTCCGCCGACTTCTAGCGCATGGGCAAACAGAGAAACCTGCGTTAGCCCCTCGGATATGCGGTCGTCAGGTTTTTTGCCAGAGAGGAACCACTATACTTCCCTAGATTAATACCAGTTCTCGGTCAGGTCAGGTGCCTGGCAGCGTGCGAAGCCGAAGCTTCTGTCAGTCATCGCAGTTCGCATTGCTCGGGCTCACAGAGCCGAACCAGCCCGCAAACATGGCTTCCGGTGGCACGCGAGAGTACTTGTAGATCAGGCAGCGGTTGTCGTTCGCAGCACCGTTGATCATATGGTTGAACTCGACACTGCGTGCCGCGACTACAAATCCAATACCTGCCACGACACCAGCCGCGACAGGGTGTTTAGGCACCGCCCCCGCGAGAGCCGCGCCAGCGGCGCCCATAGTGCCTAGACCGGTCACTGTGTCCTTCCACTCCGCGTGCAGCTCGCGTGTGCGGCTGACCGACCAGTACGCGGTGCAGGTCAGTCTGCCGCAGGTGTGCTTGTCGGGTACCAGCGGTGCGGGTTCCGCGTTGGCCGCAGGCGCAAGGACGACCAGACCGGTGAAAGCGAGCAGACTGGCAACCAGTGCGCTGAGGCTGCGCCGACCGATCGACAGCATGCGCATGATGCTTCTCGAAGCCCCATTCGGGGCACTGGCAACACTCATCGGCACGCAGCGCGTAAGAGCCGAGACTATTACCCTCGGCCTGCACCACTGATCGCCCAGACCCACTATTGGTCCGGTCGTGACGATTCGTCCGGTACGGCGAGTGATCGAGCGAGCACTCAATTACAAACCCCGCCCAATGTATGGGGTGGACGATGAGCGTGATGCTCACCTACATCTGGCGAGACGTGTATCGCCCCGGGAGTGGTTGCTCGTTAATAGGACCGATGACAGTCTACTCGACTAGGTGACATCTCCTCCCGGATGAGGCTGTTCTGTGGTGCCGTCGACAAGGCCCAAGATTCTCGAAGCTACGGTCCCGGTCAATCGCTACGGACCTGGACCCTGCGGAGGCAGCGCACATCCTCACTCACGAGCTCTGTCACATCGACGCCGACCACGAGAACCACCAGAAGATCACCCGAGCCCAGCGGGACAGCGAGGCCGACTCGATCTCCTACGTCGTGTGCAGCGCTCTCGACCTTCAGCTAGGGGAGAAGTCCACGTTCTACATTGCTCAGTGGAGCCAAGGCGAGTCCGAGATCCTTCGAGGCGGCAGTTGAGATAATCCGTCGGCATCCCAGCGCATCCTCGCCTGGCTCGAAGCCCCAGCCGACACCAGCAGCGGACGCGAAAAGATCTTGTGGGGTCTCTGGGCGCAACGCGCATATGCCGCAGATCGAAGAGCCGCACAATATACGTCGGCTTGATTGGTTTGCGGACCTTGACGGAGATTGGTATGCAGATCGAGGAAACTGACCCGGCTGGTGACGCCGCCGGGTCCGACGAGGCCGACTCGGACGAGCGCTTCGAGTCGTTCACCGGGTTGGCCGTCGATCTTGACTCGACCGAGCCTGCGCTCAGCCGGTTCACCCTCGACGAGGAGCGCATGCCGAGCTGCAAGCGGCCGGTTTCCAAGGGCCCGACTTACGACATCTTCGAGGCCGAGTTGTGGGACTACGGCCTGCCCGTGCTCCTCTCGAAGCTGCGCAACGGGTCGATCTTCCGTTGGTGCCTCGACGCGAATGTCGTCCTCAAGCCGTCGCCTGACCAGCGGCTGTCCTGCACTCCTCGCGGAAGAGTGTGACCATCTTGCCGTCCGCATGCTCCTCAACGCCATCCCCCGGTTTCGCAAGAAGGTGCTCGTCAAGCGCACATGGCGGCCGGACGGGGGGCAAGCTTGCGTACGTTCTTTCTCAACTACACGCGCTACTCCTTCCAAACCGTCTTCCGGGAGTGGCAGAAGGCGCGCAAGTAGGATCAGGTGGCGCTGTTCCAGACAAGTCAGCTCGTCGAGGACTCGGTCGAGTGGTTCCTGTACCTGCCCAAATTGGACCCCGAAAAACGGGGGATCGATATCGACACGATCGACTTCATCACCCGCGGGCAGCGGGCCGAGACAAGATGATCTGCGCGTACATCTTGCTCGGCCTGTCGTACGCCGAGATCGGCGAGCAGATCGGCATCACTACCCGCGCGGTCGAGTACCGGATGCGTGCGTTGCGCAAGCACGTCAACAAGCTCGTCGAGCGCGGTGTGGTTGAGCCGCCGAGGTGGGCCCGGGAGAAGCAGCAGCCCGCCGATGCCAGGGAGATCGCGTGAACCCCATGTCGCCAAAGTCAAGCACCAGCCCCGCTGTGGGGTTCCAAAACTCGGCCTGCGCCGCTGACCTGGGGGATCGGTGTGCCCGGCTGGCAGGGCATGATCGTGGACCGTGTCGTTGCGTCTGCTCTACTTGGTCTTCTTGCGGCTGCTGAATCTGCTGTTGTTGCTCGGCCGTCCGTCGGCATCCAAGGACGTCGAACTCCTGGTGCTACGTCACGAAGTCGCCGTGCTGCGCAGAGCCAACCCGACACCGCGCCTGGACTGGGCGGATCGAGCGGTGTTCGCCGCGCTGGTCCAGAGATTGCCGCAGATGCTGCGCAGGCATCGCTTGGTCACGCCGGGCACGATCCTGCGCTGGCATCGTCGCTTGGTCGCCAAGAACTGGACGTATCCGACCCGCCTGGGGCGTCCGCCCGTTAAGGACGCGGTGGCCTTGCTGATCGAGCGTCTGGCCCGAGAGAACCAGAGCTGGGGATATCAGAGAATCCACGGCGAGTTGCTCAAGCTCGGTCACCGCGTGGGAGCCTCAACGATCCGCCGCGTTCTCCAGCGGTTGCGGATACCTCCGGCACCGGTGCGAGACACCGACACGACGTGGCGGCAGTTTCTGCGCGCGCAAGCGTCGACGATGTTGGCCTGCGACTTCTTTCACGTGGACTGCGCAGTGACGCTCCGACGGATCTAGGTGTTCTTCGTGCTGGAGGTCGCCAGCCGATCCGTGTACCTGCTGGGCGCGACCGCAAACCCAGACGGCCCATGGACCACCCAGCAGATCCGCAGCCTCGTGATGGACTTCGGCGATCGCGTCGCTGAATTCCAGTTCCTCGTCCGCGACAGGGCCGGCCAGTTCACTGCATCGTTCGATGCCGTTCTCGCCGATGTGGGCATCCACGTGGTCCGGATTCCTCCTCGTTGTCCGCGGGCGAACTGTTTCGCCGAACGGTTCGTGCGCACCCTTAGAGTCGAACTCACCGACCGCATGGTGATCTTCAGCCAGCGGCACCTGCGTGTAGTGCTCGTGGAGTACGTTCGCCACTACAACGGCCGACGACCCCACCGCGCCCGCGACCTTCGCTCACCCCAACCGACCCACCCCACCACCGACCTCAACCATAAACGCATCAAGCGTCGACCAGTTCTGGGTGGCCTGATCAACGAGTACGAACGGGCCGCGTGAAACCGCTGCACACCATAGGCG